>NZ_CP009122.1:1068328-1370271 GCF_000803645.1 Sphingopyxis fribergensis
CGCTGCCGTCCACGCCCCCAGGCGAGGAAGAAACATCCGACATGAGACCCAGACCTTTGGCACCCGTGACCCGGCTGCCTTATTTTCTGGATCAAATCATTTGCGTTTCATCCCCGCGCGTCAACCCGCAATCGTCAATTTGCTTAACCCTTCTGCGCCGCAATCCACACGTCGACACGCCGTTCGAGCACGTCGAGCGGTACCGGACCCGATTCGAGCACGACGTCGTGGAAGGTGCGGAAATCGAACTTGTCGCCGAGTGCCGCCTGCGCCCGCCCGCGCAATTCCATGATCTTGAGCTTGCCGATGAGGTATGCCGTCGCCTGTCCCGGATATACGATATAGCGCTCGATCGCCTTTTCGATGTCGCCGTCGGGGTTGGGCGTGTTGTCCTTCAGATATTTGATCGCCTGCTCGCGGCTCCAGCGCTTGTCGTGAATGCCGGTGTCGACGACGAGGCGACACGCGCGCCACAGCTCCATACCGAGTCGGCCGAAATCGCTGTAGGGATCGGTGTAAAAGCCCATGTCTTTGGCGAGTTCCTCAGTGTAGAGGCCCCAGCCCTCGGTATAGGCGGTAAACCCGCCGAAGCGGCGGAACGGAGGCAGTCCTGTCAACTCGGTCTGCACCGCGCGCTGAAGATGATGCCCCGGTACGCCCTCATGATAGGCGAGCGCCTCCAACTCGGTCTTCGACATATCCCGCAGGTCATAGAGGTTCACATAATAGGTGCCCGGACGCGACCCGTCGGGCGAGGGCGACTGATAGAATGCCTTGCCCGCCGATTTCTCGCGGAACGCCTCGACCGCCTTAACCTGCAAATGCGCCTTGGGCAGCGTGTTGAAAAAGGCGGGTAGACGCGCCTCCATCGCCTTCACCTTGGCGTCGACGTCGGCGAGATAGGCCTCGCGCGTCGTATAATAATATTGCGGACTGGTGCGGAGATGCGCGAAAAACTGCTGCAGCGTGCCCTTGAAGCCGACCTTTGCCATGATCGTCTTCATCTCGCCGTGGATGCGCGCGACTTCGGACAGGCCGAGGTCGTGGATCTGCGACGCGGTCATGTCGGTGGTCGTGTAATCGGCGAGCAGCGCCTCATAATAGGCCTTGCCGTCGGGCAGGCGCCACACGCCATCCTGCGTCGGGGCGCTGGCTTGCTGGCGCTTCATCTCCGCGAGCAGGCGGCCATAGGCGGGTCCGGCGCTTTCGCTCCACGCCGCCTTGGCCGACGCGATCAGCCGTGCCTTTTCGATATCGCCGATGGTAAGCTTGCCGACCTTTGCTGTAATATCCTCGACCACCGCATTGTCGGGCTTCTGCAAATTGCCGATGTCGGAAATCAGATAGGCATAGACCCATTTGGGCGGCTGAATGCCCTTCTTCGCGCGCTCGGCCGACTGCGCCGACAGCGCGTCGAGCACGGGGCCGAGGCCGCGGATACGGTCGACATAGGCTTCGGCCTCGGCAACATCGGAGACACGGTGGATGTTGATCAGGAATGCAGGCATCTGGCTCTGCGCGCCTTTCATCTGATCGAAGACATAGCCATGGTTGCGGTACGGATACAGGCGAGCGGCGCGGGCAGCCTGCGCGTTGAACAGCTCGAACGACAGCGCATCGTCGGTCGACATCGTCTTGGGATCGAAGCTGCCGCGCATCGCTTCGGCGGTCGCCTGTTGCAGCTTCTGGCTCGCGACCGCGGCTTCGTCGCTGACGTCGTTCCATTTGCCATAATCGGCGTCGCGAATACCGCGATAGGCCTTGCCCTGCGGGCTGAGCGAGAGCTGCGCCGCGTCATAATTTTCAAAGAATTGCGCGAGGTTCGCACCGGCCGGGGGGGCTTCGGGGGCGGGGGTCGATGCCGCGGTGGCGGGCGCGTCCTGTACGGCGGCCGGCGCGCAGCCCGCGACGACGAGCAGGGCAAGACTGGTGGACAGGCGAGCGACGACTTTGAGATGCGACACGAATTTCTCCCGGTTTTTCCGATGCACCCCGGGGCTTGCCATAGCGTCATCGTGCGCGCAATGGCGGGGCCCATGTCGCTCTTCGCCTCGCTCACCGACGCCGCCTATGCGCTCGTTCGCCCGATCGTCCACGCCACCGATGGCGAGGCCGCGCATAACCTCACGCTCAGCGCGCTCCAGCCGTTGCCGCGCGCGCGCCACGCGCTGACCAGCCCGGCGCTCGCGACCGAGCTTGTCGGGCTCAAATTCCCGAACCCCGTCGGTCTCGCGCCCGGCTTCGACAAAGATGCGCGTGTCGCGCATGTGATGCCGCATTTCGGTTTCGGTTTCGTCGAGGTCGGCACGCTGACCCCGCTGCCGCAGGAGGGCAATCCGCGCCCGCGCCTGTTTCGCCTCGTCGAGGATCAGGCGGTGATCAACCGCATGGGCTTCAACAATGGCGGGCAGGAAAAGGCGGCCGAACGCATCTCCTGCCTGCGCCGTCATGGCCTGCCGGTCCCGCTCGGGATCAATATCGGCGCGAATAAGGACAGCGCCGATCGCATTGCCGACTATGCTAAGGGCACTGCGGCGATGGCCCCACTCGCCGATTATCTGACGGTAAATATCAGCTCGCCCAACACGCCGGGCCTCCGCGCGTTGCAGGACAAGGGATCGCTCGAGGCACTGCTCGACGGCGTGGCCGCGGCGCAGCCCGTGGGCGCGGCAAAGCCGGTGTTCCTGAAGGTCGCCCCCGATCTCGAACCTGCCGACATCGACGACATCGTCGCGGTGGCGTTGGACAAGGGGCTAGCGGCGGTCATCGTCTCGAACACCACGATTGTGCGTCCGGCGCTCGCCTCGCGCCATGCGGAGGAAGCCGGTGGCCTCTCGGGCGCGCCGCTCGCCGAACTGGCGCTGCAACGGGTTAAGGATTTCCACAGCGCTAGCGGCGGCAAGCTGCCGCTCGTCGCGGCGGGCGGGATCGCGTCGGCAAGCCAAGCGTGGGAGCGCATCCGCGCGGGCGCCAGCCTAGTCCAGATCTATTCGGCCATGGTCTATGAAGGCCCCGGCCTTGCGGGCCGGATTGCGCACGGCCTTGAAAAGCTCGCGGCGCGCGATGGTTTCGCGCGCGTCGCCGACGCGGTGGGGACGGAAAAATAAATCCTTCCTGTCGCGAAGCGATGGGGAGGGGGACCGCGCGCGCAGCGAGTGGTGGAGCGGCAGCAACGCCAGCATTACTAGCCCCTCCGTCAGCGCTTCGCGCTGCCACCTCCCCATCGCTTCGCGACAGGGAGGATCGTTGGGGTTGCGCTGCCTCCCCCTCCACGCCAATGTCGCGCCATGTTGAAAAGATTCCTCCCGCTCGTCGCCCTTCTTTCCGTCACCGTCTCCTCGCCCGCGCTTGCGCAGGGCGTCACCTCGTCCGCCGATCCGCGCGCGACCGAGGCCGGGCGCGAGATTTTGCACGAGGGGGGCACGGCCGCCGACGCGGCGATCGCGATGGTCGCGGTGCTGACCCTCGTCGAACCGCAGTCGAGCGGGGTCGGCGGTGGCGGCTTCATGGTCCATCACAATGCCAAAGACGGCAGCATCTCGACGATCGACGGCCGCGAAATGGCGCCTGCGTCGGCCAAGCCAGACCGCTTCCTCGGCCCCGACGGCAAGGCGCGCGGCTATATGGACGTCATCCCCGGCGGGCTGTCGGTGGGTGTCCCCGGCAATGTGCGCCTGATGGAAATGGCGCACAAGAAATGGGGCAAGCTTGAGTGGAAGGCGCTGTTCCAGCCCGCGATCAAGCTCGCCGAAGAAGGGTATCTCGTCACCCCCGCGCTCAACAACTGGCTCGTCCAGTTCGAACCGATGTGGAAGGAGTTTCCGGCTCCCAAGGCGATCTATTATGTCGACGGGAAGCCGGCGCCGGTCGGCACGCGCATCAAGAACCCCGCTTATGCCAAATTGCTGCGCGACATTGCGGCGCGCGGTCCCGAGGCTTTCTATAGCGGCGCCAATGCCAAGGCGATCAGCGACGCCGTCGCCAACGCGCCGCGCCACCCGAGCCAGCTGACTGTCAAGGATATCGCCGCCTATAAGGCGAAGGAACGCCCCGCAGTCTGCACCACCTACCGCGTCTACAAGGTCTGCGGCATGGGCCCACCCTCGTCGGGCGCGACCACCGTTTTCGGCATCCTCGGCATGATCGAGGGCTGGGACATGAAGGCGATGGGCAAGGACAATCCGATGAGCTGGCATCTGCTCTCGGAAGCGATGCAGCTCTCCTACGCCGATCGCGCCGCCTATCTCGGCGACGGCGATTTCGTCGATGTTCCGGTAAAGGGCCTGCTCGACAAGGCCTATCTCGCCGAGCGCCGCCAACTCATTTCGCCTTACGGCGCGGCGGGCCATTATGAACCCGGCACCCCGCCGGGCGCCAAGCCGCGCGCCGCCGCGCCGCCGGTTCAGGAACAGGGGACGACGCACTTCGTTGCCGTCGACAAGGACGGCAACCTCGTCTCGATGACCTCGACCGTCGAAAGCATCTTCGGCAGTCAGCTGATGGCGAACGGCTATTTCCTCAACAACGAACTCACCGATTTCGATCTTGCCCCCACCGAGGGCGGCGTGCCGACCGCGAACCGCGTCGAAGCGGGCAAGCGTCCCTTGTCGTCGATGTCGCCGACGGTCGTCTACGGCCCCGACGGCAAGGTCATACTCGCGGTCGGCTCGGCGGGCGGCAAGCGCATCATCATGCATGTGACCAAGGTGCTCGTCGGCGTGCTCGACTGGGGCCTCGACGCCAAGACGGCGATGGAGCTCCCCAACCTGTTCTTCGGGCGCGACGGTGTGCTGATCGAGAATAATGAGGCGGGCAAGGCGATCGCCGCGAAGATGAAACCTTTCGGCTACAGCTTTACCGCGACGAGCCTCGGGTCGAAACTTAACGCGGTCGAACGCACGGCCGAGGGCTGGCGCGGCGCCGCCGACCCGCGCGGCCCGGGCAGCTCGTCGATCGACGGCGCGCCGGCACAGAATTAATCAACGATAGAGATAAGATAAAAGCAGCTAACGCTCCCTGGAGAGAGGCAGAATGAAGCTCGAAAACCCCCATCTCGACCATTTTCCGAGTTTGGTCGCGATGTTCTTCGACCGTGCGGGGCGCGGCGGCGAAGATCCCTTCCTGTGGCGCAAGGCTGATCGCGTCTGGCAGCCGCTGAGTTGGCGGCAGGTGGCGAACCAGGTGGCGGCGCTCGCGCACAATCTGCGCGAACTGGGCCTGAAGGACGGCGATCGCGTCGTGCTGGTCAGCGAGAACCGCCCCGAATGGTGCATCGCCGACCTTGGCATCATGGCCGCGGGCTGCATCACCGTGCCGACCTACACCACGAACACCGAACGCGACCATCAACATATCCTCGACAACAGCGGCGCGAAGGCGGTGATCGTTTCGACCGCGAAGCTCGCGCGCACGCTGATGCCCGCGGTGATGCGTTCAGAATCGCATATCGTGATCAGCATGGAGAGCCTCCGCGTTGGCCAGCAGGGCGAGGTCACGGTTCACGACTGGGCGCCGCTCGTCGCCGACGGCGAGGCCTATCTCGACGAAACCAGAGCGCGCGCCGCGGCGATGACGCGCGACGACACCGCGTGCCTAATCTACACCAGTGGTACCGGCGGCGCGCCGCGTGGGGTAATACAGCACCATGGGGCGATCCTGCACAACGCGGCGGGCGCCGCGGAGGTGCTCGTCAATGATTTCGGCATCGGCGACGAGGAAGTGTTTCTGTCGTTCCTGCCACTCAGCCACGCCTATGAACATTCGGGCGGCCAGTTCCTGCCAATCATGGTCGGCGCGCAAATCTATTACAGCGAGGGGCTCGAAAAGCTCGTCTCGAACATCGAGGAGACGCGCCCGACGATCATGGTCGTCGTCCCGCGCCTGTTCGAGGTGATCCGCGCGCGGATGATCAAGTCGGTCGAGAAGCAGGGCAAGCTCGCCAACTGGATGCTGAACCAGGCGCTGCGCGTCGGCGAAAAGGATTATGAGCGCCGCATGGGCGTGCTCGACCGCCCGGTCGACCTGATCCTCGACAAATTGTTCCGGCCCAAGATCCAGAAACGCTTCGGCGGCCGGATGAAGGCGCTGGTGTCGGGCGGCGCGCCGCTCAACCCGGAAATCGGCGTTTTCTTCCACTCGATCGGGCTGACCCTGCTGCAAGGCTATGGCCAGACCGAGGCGGGCCCGGTGATCAGTTGCAACCGCCCGAGCGCGGGGATCAAGATGGACACCGTCGGCCCGCCGCTGATGAATACCGAAGTGAAGATTGCCGACGACGGCGAGATATTGGTGCGCGGCGAACTCGTGATGAAGGGCTATTGGCGCAACAAGGCCGAAACCGAGCGCGTGCTCGTCCCAAGCCCGGCGGAGCCGGAAAAGGGCGCCTGGCTCCACACGGGCGACATCGGCCATATCGACGGGCAAGGCCGTATCGTCATCACCGACCGCAAGAAGGATTTGATCGTCAACGACAAGGGCGACAATGTCTCGCCGCAGCGCGTCGAGGGCATGCTGACGCTCCAGCCCGAAATCCTGCAGGCGATGGTCTATGGCGACAAGCGCCCGCACCTCGTTGGCATCCTCGTCCCCGACCCCGAATGGATGGCCGAATGGGCCGAGGCCGAAGGGCTGCCGAAAGACCTATGCCGGCTCCGCGAACATGAAAAATTCCGCGCCGCGATTCGCGCCGCGGTCGACCGCGTCAACGGCCAACTCTCGGTGATCGAAAAGGTCCGCAAATTCGACTTCGCCGATGAAGCCTTCACGATCGAGAATGAGCAGATGACGCCGTCGATGAAGATCCGGCGCCACATCCTGAAACAGGTCTATGAGGACAAGATCGCGGCCTTGTATAAAGCATAGCTCTCATGCCGTTCGTGTCGAGCGAAGTCGAGACACCCGTCTATATAGCACCAGTCGAGGGGCATCTCGACTTCGCTCGATGTGAACGGAAATTAAAGGTGACTGCACTGATGTAGCAGGCGGGGGTGCGACCCGAAGAGCTCGGCGCAAACCGGTCCCCGCCTGCGACTGAACCTAAAGGCTCAGCCTTTGTCCCCCGCCGGTTTGCGATAGGGGACGAATTCGCCAAAAACGCACGTCGGACCGCGAATCCCGCTCGACCGGTCGACCAGGTAGAAGAAATCGCCTTCGCAGGTCGACGACCCGAATTGGCGCACCACCATGATATCGCTGTCGCGGGCAAGACCCGGGCAACTACTCTTCAAGTCATTTCTATATACAAGATTGCCGCCAGAACGATAGAGCAAGATATTGTCCGACACACGAATAGTGTCATTACTTCGATAATTGGGCAGGCAGCGGACCGGTTCGCCTGGAACCTTGCCCGCAAGCTGCTTGTCGAGCCGTTCGGCCTGTTTTGGCGTCAGCGCTGCGGCGCCGGGCTCGCTCGAACCGGCGGGCGCGCAGCTTGCGACCAGCGGCGCGGCCGCGATCAATAGCGCGGCAGCCATCAGGTTCAGCTTCGCCATGAATATGCTCCTTGAAGTCGGCCATTATGGCCATGGCTGATGAATGGGCGCTGAAGCGGCATCAGGCCGCGTCCTTCAGCGCGCGGATGCGCCCGAGTTCGGCGGCGTTCGGCGCGCGCAAAAAAGGATTGGTCGCGCGCTCTTCGCCGATGCTTGTCGGCACCGTCGCCTCGCCCGCGGCGCGGGCGGACTCGACCGCGGCCAGCCGCGCGGCCAGCGCCACATTGTCGGGCTCGACCGTCACCGCGAACCGCGCGTTCGACAGCGTATATTCGTGCGCGCAATAAACGCGCGTCGTATCGTCGAGCGTGCCGAGTTTCTGCATGTTCGCGAACATCTGCTCGGCGGTGCCTTCGAACAACCGGCCGCAACCCATCGCGAACATCGTGTCACCGACGAAGATCGCGGCGTCGCTTGCGAAATGATAGGCGATATGCCCGGCGGTGTGCGCGGGCACGTCCCAGACGTCGGCGACATGATGACCGAGCCGCACCTTGTCGCCGCCCTTCACCTGCACATCGAGCGTCGGAATGCGCGCGAACTCCGCCGCCGGGCCGGTGATCGTACAGCCGGTGGCGTCCTTGATCGCGGCATTGCCGCCGGTATGGTCGGGATGCCAGTGGGTGTTCCAGATGTCGGTGATCGTCCAGCCGCGTTCCGCCGCTGCGGCGAGCACGGGCTCGGCCACCGCGGGATCGACGACCATCGTCGCACCGCTTTCGGGATCGTGGACCAGCCAGACATAATTGTCGCTGAGGACGGGAATACGGACGATGTCCAGCGCAGCCATGATATCTCCTTTCCAGCGTCTCGCCCCTTCAAGACGGAGCGGACACCAGCGGGCCTTGGTTCGCCTGTTCAAGTCAGCAGCGCGCCATAGCCCTGCGCGTTGAACTCGATCAGGCAGAATCCGTTGCCGAAGGGATCGGCGAACATCGCCTGTCTGCCATAGGGCAGGTCCAATGTCTCGCCTTCCTGCACCGCGCCCGCGGCCAAAGCCCGGGCGACCGCGCTGCCGAGGTCGTCGACCGAAAAGTCGGGATGCACCGGCGTCCAGTGCCGGTTGTAGCGGCGAAAATCGCCGCCGCCGGGACCGATCGCCGTCCCCGCGCGCTTGACGATCAGATAAAGGGGTGCCTCGCATCCGGTCAGTTCGACAATATCTTCGTCGAACCGCCGCGCCGCGGTCAATCCCAGCGCGCTCGTGTAGAAACGCTCAGCGGCAGCAAGGTCGGGCACGTCGATGTTGATCAACAGGCCCGGCACCCTTCGGCTCCTACCAGGCGCCGGTATTGGGCATCGAGGCCCAGGGTTCCTGCGGCGGCAGATGGCCTTCCTGCAACAGCTCGACCGAAATGCCGTCGGGCGAGCGAACGAACGCCATATGGCCGTCGCGCGGCGGGCGGTTGATCGTCACCCCGGCGTCCATCAGCCGCTGGCACGTCGCATAGATATCGTCGACCCTGTACGCGAGATGCCCGAAATTGCGGCCACCGGTATAGTCCTCGGGCGCGCTGCCGTCCGCGGGCGGCCAATTATAGGTCAGTTCGACCTCGGCCACATCGCCCTGTCCGGGCGCGGCGAGAAAGATCAACGTGTAGCGGCCCTTCTCGTCGTCGAAACGGCGCGTTTCCTCCAGCCCGATCAGCTTGAAGAAGCGGGCGGTGGCGTCGGGATCCGACACGCGGATCATCGTGTGAAGATATTTGATCATCCGCCTATATTAGGCACGAAGGGCCCGCTCTTCAAATGCTTCGAACAGGAATAGGAATTCGTCGGGCACCGGGGCCGGCGCGCCCTGCGCTTCGGCGACATGGACATAGATCAGCTGTCCGTCAGCGCGCAGATCGTCTTTCCCCGCGCCGTGGAGTTCGAACAAATAGGTCATCGAACTGGTGCCGACGCGCGATGCGCGCACGCAAATGTCGATTTCCTCGTCGAGCAGGATCGGCGCGCGATAATTGACCTCGGCGCGCGCGACGTGGAATTCGGGGCTGCTGTGCGCCGGCCAGCGGTCGTATACGCCGACGCCGCGCCAATATTCGGTGATCCCGATGTCGAAATATTCAAGGTAACGGCTGTTGAACACCACCGCCTGCGCATCGATCTCGGCATAGCGGACGCGCTTCCTGACGCTGAATTTGAAATCGCTACGAGCCATGATGATCCTCTAGTTCGTCGCGAGCCGCGCGACGGTGTCGATCAGCAGCGCGATGTCGGTATCGCGCGACAGGCGGTGGTCGCCGCCCTTGACCAGCGTCACCTGCACATCGTCGCTTGCCAACGCCGCCGACAGCCGCAGGCTGATGTCGGACGGCACATCGCCATCCTCCTCGCCGTGGAGCAGGCGGACGGGGCAGGTGAGGGGGATTTTGGTGTCGAGCAGCAGGTTCGCTTCGCCCGACTGAAGGAAACCGCGCGTCGTCATATAGGGCTGGTCGCTGTACGGCGTCTCTTCGACCAGCGCGCCCTCGGCAATGATGATTGCTTTCTCGGCGTCGCTGAAACCCCAGTCGGTAAAATCGGGCGCCGCCGCGATCCCGACGAGTCCGGCCACGCGGCCCGGCCCGTCGCGCTGCACCAGCGCCAAGGCGGTGAGCAGCATCAGCCACCCGCCCATCGACGATCCGACGATGACGACCGGCCCCTCGGCCTTTGCATCGACCAGGTCGAGCACATCGCCGCGCCAGTCGAGCAAGGTCTGATCGGCGAACGATCCGTCCGACAGGCCGCACCCGGCATAGTCGAGCAGCAGGCACGCTTGCCCCTCGGCGGCGGCCCAGTCGAACAGCGCCGTCGCCTTGCCCCCCGCCATGTCGGACATATAGCCCGGCAGGAAGACGATCGTGGGACCATTGCCCGGGGTATGGCGATAGGCGAGCCGCGGGCGGCCCGAACGCTCGAGATAATCGGGGGCGGCGGGTTCAGTCATTCTCTACCTTCGCTCGATGCGAACGGGGTTTAGGCGAACCGGCACGGCGCACCGGGATCAGATGACCCAGTCGATCGTGCTCATCTGCATCACGGCCTGCCCCTTGGCGCGCCGCTGTTCGACCATGATATGGTTCAGCCGCTTGATCGTGTCGCTGCCGGTGGTGATGCACCAGCCGGGAACGACTGCGTGAACGAGCGCGCAAAGACCGCCATAGATCATCGTCACGCCGAATTTCGACGCGACGCCGAAATGCTCGATGTAATTTTCATCGACGCTCTTCGGATGGTCGACGAACAGGCGCTTGAACATGGGGACGGCTCCTTTCCGGCTCGCTGTCGCCCTAGCGGGGCGGGGGCGGGGGAGCAAGGTTGCCGGTCAGTCGCGGAGGAAAATCTCTTCGATCCGCATGTCGAACAGTTCTGCGATGCGAAAGGCGAGGGGAAGCGACGGGTCATATTTACCGGTCTCGATCGCATTGACCGACTGGCGCGACACCTCGAGTCGATCGGCGAGGTCCTGCTGGCTCCAGTCGCGCTCCGCGCGGAGGACCTTCAACCGGTTCTTCATGTCCGGCCCGCGCGCCGTTCGGCCGACGTCATGATCATCTGGCCCAGTCCCAGGCCAATCGCCCAGACCGGCACCACCCACCAGGCGGGCACATGCGGGGCGACGCCGAAGGTTTCCAGAAAGCCCCATAGCGTTCCGGCCAGAAGGACAAGCGCGAGGCCGATCAGGGCGGCGCTGGTCTGTCGATATCGCAGATATTCATCCTCTTCCTCGACCACATAACGGGCGAGCGTCCACACGAAGAAGATCATCGGCACCGACGGCAGGACGGCGATCCCCCACAGCAGGGCGCCTTGCGGGTGGAGATAGTTGCGAACGGTCATCGCTATGCCCAGACACAGGACATAACCGAGGGACCAGATCAACATGCGCCGATTATATCGCCGTGTCGCCGGCGACAGCGCGCCTGCGGCGGCTTGCCGATTGTTCGCCGCCTTTGTCAGTGGAAAGAGAAACAGCGTCGCCGCTGCGACAAACGGTAGCGACCGCCAGCCGCCCAGAAGGCCGCGATGCTCGGCAAAGGCGATAGCGCACATCGCCAGCGCAAAGGCGGCCGCCCACAAGCCAGGCTGGCGACCCGAGAAGCCCGTTCCAATTTTTGTCATCTTTTCGGGCATATCAAACTTCCTTATCTGATAGACAAGTTAGCTTTACATGTTCGCCGCCACGAAGTCAACTAACATTGACATAATGACAAGCTCGCTAGCAGAGAGCTGCCGCTTTATTCCATCAGCCGGCTCGGCCATCCGACGCGCACCAGCGTCTCGTCGGGATCGGACAGCGCGAACTCATACATGCCCCATGGCTTGTGCGTCGGCGCCTTGACGGGGCCCAGGATCGCATCGCGGACGGCCCCGGCAAGGTCGGCGACGCGTTCGGTATAAAGGTAAAGCCCAAAGGGATTCTGGTCGCGCTCGGGCCATGTCGGTTGCGACTCGTTGGTCAGGTGAAGCTGCCACCCCTTGCCATCCTCGAGCAGGCGGTAGCTGCCATAGTCGCTGACGACCGACAGGCCGAGCTTCTCATAGAAAGCGGTGCTGGCGTCGAGGTCGCTGCACGGCAGGATCGCGGCGATGCTATGCGGCGGGGCGTCGTTCATGCCGCCAGTCTATGCCCGCCGCCGCGATGACGCCAGCGCCAGTTAACGAGGTGTGCGGCGGCGAGCGTAAGCGCGCCAACCGAGGTCAGCAGGCGGTCGGCGGCCTCGGGATCGCCGGTAGCGATCCAGCCTTCATGCGCGGACAGGCCCAGTGCAAGCAGTCCCAGCCCCGCGACCGCGAGCATGGCGGGCATGATCCGCCGATGCCGCCGCCACCCATCGCGCATCGCGATCGCCGCTGCGGGCAGGGCGAGCAGCAGGATCGCCGCATGAACCCCCTCGGGCAGCGCGATCCAGCGGCTGAGTGCGGGGGCCAGAAGAAGGAGCAGGGGCAGGGCGAGGCAATGGATCAGGCAGGTGAACGACAGGAGTATCCCCGTCAGGTCGGCAAGGCGCGGGCGCGCGGCGGGGAGGCACATGGCGTTTCTTTCGCGGGAGGGGCTCCGATGCCAGATAATGATACATTATATCATTGCAAGTCCTGTTGTGAATCCGCCCCTTGCCGCCCATATCGCATGCTGGCAAAGGGGCGCTGTTTTACCCCGCCAGAAAGGCCAGTTTTTCGATGTCCCAGATGATCCGTGTCACCCTTCCCGATGGCTCTGCCCGTGAAGTCGTGCGCGGCACGACCGCGGCTGAGATCGCGGCCGACATCGGCCCCGGTCTCGCGAAGGCCGCGCTTGCCGCGAAGATCGACGGCGAACTGCGCGACATCATGCGCCCGCTCGAGGAAGACACGAACCTGTCGCTGGTGACGAGCCGCGACGAGGCCGACGCGCTCGAACTCTTCCGCCACGACTATGCTCACGTCCTTGCCGAGGCGGTGCAGAACCTGTTTCCGGGAACGCAGATCACTTTCGGTCCGTCGACCGGCGACGGCTTCTATTACGACTTCGCGCCGACTGCCGAACATGGCCCGTTCCGCGACGACGAACTGCCGCTGATCGAAGAAGAGATGCGCAAGATCATCGCCGCCGACCTGCCGCTGACGCGCGAAGTGTGGGAGCGCGACAAGCTGATCGCCAAATGGGCGGCCGAGGGCGAGAGCTTCAAGGCCGAATGGGCCGCCGAGCTGCCGCAGGGCGAAGAGCTGACGGTCTACCGTTCGGGTGACGGCTGGATGGACATGTGCCGCGGCCCGCACCTCGCCTCGACGGGCAAACTCGACCCCGCCGCGTTCAAGCTGACGCGCGTGTCGGGCGCTTATTGGCGCGGCGACCAGAAGAATGCACAGCTCAGCCGCATCTACGGCACCGGCTGGCTCAACAAGAAGCAGCTCGCCGAACATCTCGTCCGGCTGGAGGAGGCCGCGAAGCGCGACCATCGCAAGATCGGCCGCGAGATGGACCTGTTCCACCTGCAGGAAGAAGCGCATGGCAGCGTCTTCTGGCACCCCAAGGGCTATCGCATCTACCGCGAGCTCGAGGCCTATATGCGCCGCGCGATCGACGGCGCGGGCTATCAGGAGGTCAAGACCCCGCAGGTGATGGACGCTAAGCAGTGGGAGCAGTCGGGCCACTGGGGCAAATATCGCGCAAATATGTTCGTCATCCCCGACGAGGTGCCGAACATCGAGAATGAAGGCCCGCTGGTGTCGGACGACGCCGAGTGGATGGCATTGAAGCCGATGAACTGCCCCGCGCACGTCCTGATCTTCCGTCAGGGGATGAAGTCGTATCGCGACCTGCCGCTGCGCATGGCCGAAATGGGCTGTTGCCACCGCAACGAGCCGCACGGCGCGCTGCACGGGATCATGCGCGTGCGCCAGTTCACGCAGGACGACGGCCATATCTTCTGCCGCGAGGATCAGATCGTCGAAGAGGTCCGCGATTTCTGCGCGCTGCTCGACCGCGTCTACAAGCAGCTCGGCTTCGAAAAATATGCGGTGAAGCTCGCGCTGCGCCCCGACATGCGCTTTGGCACCGAAGAGATGTGGGACAAGGCCGAGGCCGAACTGCGCGAAGCCGTCGAACGCGCCGGCATGGCGACCGAGGAATATGGCTGGGAAGAACTTCCGGGCGAGGGCGCTTTTTATGCGCCCAAGCTCGAATTCCACCTGACCGACGCGATCGGCCGGACGTGGCAGTGCGGGACGATCCAGTCCGACCGCGTGATGCCCGAACGCCTCGACGCGAGCTACATCGGCGAGGATGGCGAGCGCCACCGTCCGGTGATGCTCCACCGCGCGATCCTCGGCACGTACGAGCGCTTCATCGGCATTTTGATCGAACATTTCGCCGGCCGCTTCCCGACCTGGCTCGCGCCGGTGCAGGCGGTCGTCGCGACGATCGTGTCGGACGCCGACGACTATGCCAAGGACGCGGTGGCACAGCTCACCGCCGCGGGCATCCGCGCCGAAATCGACGTTCGCAACGAAAAGATCAATTACAAGGTCCGCGAACACAGCCTCGCCAAGGTTCCCTACCTGCTCGTCGTCGGCAATCGCGAGGCCGAGGAAGGCACCGTCGCGATCCGCACCCTCGGCCAGGACGGCCAGCGCATCATGCCGCTCGCCGAAGCGATCGCGATGCTGAAGGCTGAGGCGACCCCGCCGGATCTCCGCGCCGGGTGACGAGCCTTTCGCAGCTGGTCGGCATCGCCCCGCTAACGCTCGCCGGCGCGGCGGCGATGACGTTCGGCGCCGCCTATGTGCGCGGGCTCACCGGCTTCGGCATGGCGATCATCCTCGTGCCGTTGCTTGGCCTCATCATCGCGCCGGGCGAGGCGGTGGTGCTCGGTATCCTGCTGCAATTGCTGATCGGGCCGGTGGGTTTGAAAGTCATCATGGCCGACGCCGACCGCAGCACCGCCATGCCCATCGCCTTGCTCGCGATGCTGGCGACCCCGGCGGGAATGTTCGCGCTCGATGCGGCGACGCCCGACGTCGCGCGGCTGCTCATCACGCTGATCGCGGTCGGTGCCTTTGTTGCCGTTCTGCTACCGAAACAGCCCGAGGGGCACCGGCCGGGGCGCATCGCGATCGCGGGGACGGGCATCACCTCGGGTATCCTCACCGGCTTTGCTGCCATGCCCGGCCCGCCGGTCGTGCCTTTCTACCTTCGCCGGCACCTCGAACCGAAAGTCGCGCGCGCGTCGATGATGCTGATCTTCTTCGCGACCGCGATCGCGGGCACGCTCGCCGCGCTCTGGGTCGGCATCGCGACCTGGCGGCTCTTCATCCTGGCGCTGGTTCTCTTCCCGCCGATGTGGCTCGGCAACCGGATCGGCGGCCGCCATTTCGGTAGCGTCGCGCCGCACGTCTGGCAGGCGATGGTCGCGGTCGTGCTCGGCGTCGCGGCGGTCTCGGCGGTGGTGCGAATACTGACCTAAAGGCTGCGCAGCGCCTGCGCGGGTTTCGCCGAAAGCAAGGGCCAGCTCCCCGCGATCCCGATCAGGAACGACAGGCCCGCGCCGCCGATCAACGTCGCGCCGACGATCAGCGGGTCGGGCGCGAAGTCGAATTCGAACAGCTGGGTCACGACATACCAGGCGCTCGCAAGGCCCAAAGCCAGCGCGAGCACTGCAAGAATGAGCGCGAGCACTGCATATTCCATACCTTGCGCGCCGAGGATCTGGCCCCGCGTGGCGCCGAGCAGCTTCAGGATCACGCTGTCGTAAACGCGCCGCTCGCGGCTCGCCGCAATCGCGCCGATCAGCACCGCGATCCCTGCGAGGATCGCGATGCTCGCCGCTGCCGCAATCGCCTGGCTCATCTGGGTCAGCAGCGTCGTCACCTGCGACACGACATCGCGCACCGCGATCAGCGACGCCGACGGGAAGGCGCGCGGGATGCTGCGCGACAGGGTGGTTTCGGCCTCAGGACCGACGGCCACCGTCGCGACCATATTATGCGGCGCGGCGTCGAAAGTGCCGGGTGAAAAGACGAGCACATAGTTGAGCCCGAAATTGTCCCAGTTGACGGTGCGGAAGGAGGCTACCTTCGCCTGCACCTCGACCCCCAGCACATTGACCGACAGCGTGTCGCCAATCTTGAGCCCGAGCGACGTCGCAACCTCCTGCTCGACGCTGACCAAGGGCTGTCCCTTGTAATCGGCCGCCCACCACTGGCCGCCGACGAGTTCGCTGCCGTTCGGCAGCACCGGACTGTACGTCAGCCCGCGGTCGCCGCGCAGCACCCATGCGCCCTCGGGCAATTCGGCCAGCTCGTCGACGCGCTGTCCACGAAACTCGGTGACGCTGCCGCGCAGCGCGGGGATCATGTTGATCTCAGCCTTGCTGTCCGCCCCCTTCACCATCGTCTGAAAGCGCGCGGTCTCAGTGCGCGGCACATCGAGCACAAAAAAGCTAGGCGCGCGCTGCGGCACGGTCGACCGGATTTCAGCGGTGATGCTTGTCTGGATCGCGGCGAGCGTGACGAACAGCGTGAGGCCCAACCCGAGCGCGACGACGAGCGCGCCGGTCGCGGCGCCGGGGCGGTGCAGGTTCGCGAGCGCGAGGCGGAACAGCGGGCGTTTCGGTCGCGGCAGGCGGCTTGCGGTGCGGCGCACCAGCCAGCCGAGCCCGACGAGGATGAGCAGCAGCCCGATCGCTGCCCCGATGAAACTCAAGGCGAACAGAGGCTCGCGCGCGGTGCCGACCGCCAGCGCGATGATCGCGGCCAGCGCCGCGGCGACCGCGATGACCGTCTGCCGGTCGATCCGCGCCGCGCCGCTCACCGTCGCGCGATAGAGCCCGGCGGCGGGGACGTGCCGCGTCGCCGCTAGTGGGGGCAGGGCAAAGGCGATGGCGATGAGCAGGCCGTAGGCCGCGCTGACCGCAAGCGGCAGCGGATAGATGGCGACGCCCGGTTTGACGGGCAGCACATCGCCCGCAATCGCACCGATGATTGCGGGCGCGAGCGCCCCGACGATCAGGCCCGCGACGATCGACACCGCCGCGACCGCAAGGATCTGCAATCCATAGATACGTGCCACCGTGCCGCTGTCAGCGCCGAGCACCTTCAGCGTCGCCAGACCGGGGCGCTTGCCCGCAAGATAGCTCGCGACGCCGTTGCCGACGCCGATCCCCGCGATCACCAGCGCGGCGAGCCCGACAAGCGAAAGAAATTGCCCCATGCGCTCGATGAAGCGCCGCGTGCCGGGCGCGCCGTTGCTGCTGTCGGTGATGTCCCAGCCCGCGTCGGGGAATTCGGCGGTCAGCGCCTTGCCGACCGCCTCGGGGTTCGCGCTGTCGGGCAGGCGGACGCGATATTTGCTCTCGTATAGGCTGCCGGGCTGGATCAGCTGCGTCGCCGGCAGGTCGGCGAGGCCGATGATCGCGACGGGGCCGAGCGTGAAGCCTTCGCCCAGCCGGTCGGGCTCTTCGGCAATGACGCCGTCGATCAGGAAACTCGTCTCGCCGAACTTGACGCGTTCGCCGACCTTGAGGTCGAGCCGTGAGACGAGATCCTTGCCGATCCAGATCCCGCCCGGCGGCGGCGGCCCTTTGCGTACACCGCTCTCTAATCGCATCGTGCCGTAGAGCGGATAGGCGCCATCGACTGCCTTCAGCTCGGACAGCAAAGCCTCGCCATCGGGATCGTTCGCCATCGCGCGCAGCCGCACGGTGGCCGACGGCGTGCCGACGCGGCGGAATCCCGCCATCTCCTCTGCCGTCGCTTCGCGCTGCGGCAGGCTGAATTCGACATCGCCGCCGAGGATCGTCTGGCCGCGCACTTCGAGTTCGGAGGTGATACCGCGCGTCAGGCTGCCGATCGCCGCGAGCGTCGCGACTCCGAGGAACAGGCAGACTGCGAGCAGGCGAAGTCCCCGGATGCGCGTCGCAAGGTCACGGCGCGCGATCCGCCAGAGCGTGGCGAGGGGAAGCATCAACAAATCCTCCCTGTCGCGCAGCGATGGGGAGGGGGACCGCCCGCAAAGCGGGTGGTGGAGGGGCAGTGACGCCAGCGCCAACGCCCCTCCGTCAGCGGCTGCGGCGCTGCCACCTCCCCATGGCTGCGCGACAGGGAGGATGGGTTAGCCGCGCTCACGCCGCCCGTTCCTCGATCTTGCCATCGTGCATCACCACCACTCGGTCGCAATGCTGGGCGAGTTCGGGGTCGTGGGTGATGATGAGCAAAGTTGCGCCCAACGCGGCGCGGCGCGCGAAGATCAGTTCGATGATCGCCTGCCCGGTCGCGGTGTCGAGATTGCCCGTCGGCTCGTCGGCAAAAATGATCGCGGGCGAACTCGCCATCGCGCGCGCGATCGCGACGCGCTGCTGCTCGCCGCCCGACAGCTGCGCGGGATAGTGGGTGAGCCGATGGCCCAGCCCGACGGCTTCAAGTTCGGCGGCGGCACGGCCGAACGGGTCGGCGATCCCGGCGAGTTCGAGCGGCACCGCGACATTTTCGAGCGCGGTCATCGTCGGCAGCAGGTGGAAGGCCTGCAACACGATACCGATCCGCCCACGCCGCGCACGCGCCAGATCATCCTCGTCCATCGTCGCAAAATCGAGCCCCGCGACGCGGATGCTGCCGCCGTTCGCGCGCTCGAGCCCCGCCAGCACCGCCATCAACGAACTTTTCCCCGATCCCGACGGGCCCAGCAGCGCAACCGAAGTGCCCGCGGGCACCTCCAGATCGACGCCGCGCAAAATTTCGACAGGGGCCTTGTCGCTTCCGAGCGTGAGCGTCACATTATGGGCGGCGATCGCCAGGTCTGGCGAAGGTCGAGGCGCGTCGGTCAAGAAGGGACCCTTTGAAATGAGAACGGCCGGATGGCGCTCTTTGTTGATATATGGTTGCGCAATTGCGCTTTGCCAACCGCTCGCCGCATGCGGATCGGCGGAAAACCCGTCGGCTTCGACCAACGACAAGGTCGCGGCGAAAGCCGCGCCCGCGATTCCCGCCAACGCGCCGCTCGTGATCGCCTTTGGTGACTCGCTATACGCGGGCTACCAGCTCGGCCCGAAGGAAGGGCTCGCGCCGCAATTGCAGGCCGCCCTTGCCGACGACGGCGTCGTTACGCGCGTCCAGAATGCCGGCGTGTCGGGCGATACCACCGCCGCGGGACGCCAGCGCCTGACCTATGTGCTCGACAATTCGAAGGCCAAGCCCGCACTCGTCGTCCTCGGTCTCGGCGGCAACGACATGCTACGCGGCATCGGCCCCGACCAGACGCGCGCCAATCTCGACGCGATGCTCGCCGAACTTCGGAAGCGCAAGATTCCGGTGCTCCTCACCGGCATGATGGCCGCGCCCAATCTCGGCAGCGACTATGCGAAGAAGTTCAACCCCATCTATCCCGAGCTCGCGTCGAAATATGAGGCCAGCTTCTACCCCTTCATCCTCGACAATGTCGTGACTGACAAAGCGCTGATGCTCGGCGACAATATGCACCCCAATGCCAAGGGGGTGAAGGTCGTCGCCGAGGGGCTGGCGCCGCTCGTCGAACAGGCGCTGCCGAACGCGGGCTAGCTCCCCCGCGGCCCGAACAGGATGATCGCCGCGCCGCCGAGGCACATGGCGGCGCCGATCAGATCCCAGCGGTCGGGCTTCGCACCCTCGACCGCCCACAGCCAGATCAGCGCCGAGACGATATAGACCCCGCCATAAGCGGCATAGGTGCGCCCCGCATGCTCGGCATCGACCAGCGTGAGCAACCACGCGAACAGCGCCAGCGACGCCATCCCGGGCACAATCCACCACACCGACTTGTCCAGCCGCAGCCACGCCCAGAAGGCGAAGCAGCCCGCGATTTCGGCCAGCGCCGCCCCGATATATGCGAATGCCGTCATCGGCCTAGCGTGCCCGGACCGCGGGCAAAAGAAAAGGGGCGACCCGCAGGCCGCCCCTCTCTTTTCGTTTCGCTGTTCCGAAAGGATCAGAAAGCGAAGCCGACGCCAGCGACGAACGTGTCGAAGTCGCCGAAGTTCTCGATGAACTGGTGACGATATTCACCCTTGGCGTAGATGTTCTGGCCCAGCTTGTGCTGATAGCCGGCACCGACATACGGATCGTCGACGTCGCCAAAGGTGTAGCCGCCGGTCACATAAGCCTTGCCAGCGGAGCCCACTTTGGCGCCGAGGCGGCCACCGGACGAGAACTGGACGTTTGCGCCGTCGACGAGGACCTTGTCGCCCGCGATTTCGGCACCGACGAAGGCCGTGCTGCCGAGGTCGAAGTCATAACCCGCTGCGAGGCCGGCCGTGCCTTCGTCCTGGCCATTGCCGGTGATCAGGCCGCCACGAACTTCCACGCGGCCTTCGCCGGCGGGGGCTGCGAGTGCGGGGGTTGCAACGATGGCCGTCAGGAGAGCGGCTGCAACTGCGAATTTCTTCATTTTGTTTTCCTTCTGCTTTTAATCAGCCACGCCCTTTGGGTCGCGACGCCCCCTAAATGGGGCTCGCGGCTGTCGCTGCAATGAACGGATCGTTCAGAATATGACAATTTTCTTACCTGTGTTATTTTTACCACACGGTATAGAATAGGTATGCGGCCCCGAGCCGCCAAAATTGGCGGATAACTGCGGCTATATTGTCAGGTAGTCGCTGCCCTGCAGGGCGCAGGCTCGTCTGGATTAGCCCAGCGCGACCTGTTTTTCCTCGGCGATGCGGTCGAGTTCGGCACGTGTCGGCTTGGTCGCCGCGCTCTTGAGCTGCCCGCACGCCGCCATGATGTCGCGCCCGCGCGGGGTGCGCACCGGCGCTGAAATCCCGGCCTTGAAAATCAGGTTGCTGAACGCCTTGACCCGCTCGGGCGACGAACATTCATACATCGCGCCGGGCCAGGGGTTGAAGGGGATCAGGTTCACCTTCGCGTGCAGGCCATATTCGCGGATCAGCCGGACAAGCTCGCGCGCATCGTCGTCGCTGTCATTCTTGTCCTTCAGCATCACATATTCGAACGTGATGCGCCGCGAATTGCCCGCACCGGGATAATCGGCGCATGCCTTCAGCAATTCGTCGATGCCATATTTCCGGTTGAGCGGCACGATCTCGTCGCGCACCTCCTTGCTCACGGCATGGAGCGAGACGGCGAGGTTGACGCCAATCTCTTCGCCCGCGCGCGCCATCATCGGCACCACGCCGCTCGTCGACAGCGTGATCCGCCGCCGCGAAAGCGCAAGCCCGTCGCCGTCCATGACGATCTTGAGAGCGCCCTTGACCTCGTCGAAATTATACAGCGGCTCGCCCATCCCCATCATCACGATGTTGGTCAGGATGCGGCCGTCGGCGGTGTAATTGCCGCCCTCTTCGTCATCGTCGTCCTCGGGATCGGGTCCGAAACCCGCCATCGTGCCCTTGGGCCATTCGCCGAGTTCGTCGCGCGCCAGCATCACCTGTCCGACGATCTCGCCCGCGGCGAGGTTGCGGACGAGGCGCATCGTGCCGGTGTGGCAGAAACGGCAATTGAGCGTGCAGCCGACCTGGCTCGAAACGCACAGCGTTCCCCGATCGGCGTCGGGGATGAAGACCATCTCATATTCCTGGCCGTCGGCGGCGGCGAGCAGCCATTTGCGCGTGCCGTCGCTCGACACCTGCGCCTCGCGCACCGTCGGGCGGCCGATGATGAAACGGTCGGTCAGCCACGGGCGCATCGACTTCGCGATATCGGTCATCGCCTCGAAATCGGTGACGCCGCGGTGGTACATCCAGTGCCAGATCTGCTTGGCGCGCAGCTTCGCGGCCTTGGCGTCGAGACCCGCCTCGACCAGCACGCCGCCGATCGCGTCGCGCGTCAGCCCGATCAGGTCGATGCGGTTGCCGCCGCGCAAGGGAACGGTGCCCGTCGTAACGGGGTCGATATGGCCGGGAATCTGCATGATGGGCGGCCATATAGTGGGGACGGGCGAAAAGCGCAATTGTGCGTGATTTATCCTCTCTGCGGCGAAGCCGTGGGGAGGGGGACCGCCGCCGCAGGCGGTGGTGGAGGGGCAGCGACGTCGCAGGCGGTGGTGGAGGGGCAGCGACGTCGCGCCATTGCCCCTCCGTCAGCGCTTCGCGCTGCCACCTCCCCATCGCTGCGCGACAGGGAGGATCGAGCAACTACAGCGACTTCAGCATCGCCAGCACCTGCGGCACGCTCCCGTTCGCCTCGGCATTGCGCAGCGGCAGGACATTCTGCACCAGGATTTCGTGAGGTGTCGGCTCGATCGCGAACAAGGAAATCACCTCGTCGGCGAACTCATCGAGCGGCATATAACCGTCGCGCGTCGACTGGCCGGGGGTCAGGTCGGTGCGCACCGCGGGCGGCGCCAGCTCGATCACTTCGACCTTGCCGGCAAGCTGGATGCGCAAAGCGACCGAATAGCTGTGCATCGCCGCCTTGGTCGCCGAATAGGTCGGCGCCTTCGGCAACGGCACGAACGCCAGCCCCGAGGTGACGTTGACAATCGCCGCGCCGTCCTGCGCCGCCAGATGATCGACCAGCGCATCGGTCAGCCGGATCGGGCCAAGAATGTTGGTCACGACGGTCGCCTCCGCCTGCGCCAGGTCACGCTTCGCGCTTACATCCTCGGCGCTCATGATGCCGGCATTGTTGACCAGCACATTGAGGTCCGGGAATTTCGCGACGATATCCTTGGCAAAGGCTGCGATCGCGTCGGCATCGGTGACGTCGAGCGCCATCGCCGACATGTTCGGCCGCCCTGCGATGGCCGCTTCCAGCTTCGCCGCGTTACGCCCCGTGACGATGACATTGTTGCCCGCATCGTGCCAACGCTGCGCGAGCGCCAGCCCGATGCCCGAACCGCCGCCGGTGACGAGGATGGTGTTGCCTATGGTCTTCATATTTGCTCCTTTGGGGTGGTGAGAAGGCCCAGATACTCCTATACTCTCCAATAGAAAGTAGGCACCCGAAAGTGCCATAGTTACCCGAAAGAGAGATTTGGATTTTCCGCCATGCCCGCACCTGAAAAAATCACTTATGATCCGAATGCGCCGGTCGATCCGCGCGTCGAAACGCTCGTCAACGAACTGATCGGCCGAGTCGCCGACAAATGGACCCTACTCGTTCTCGAGGAGCTGGAGGACCACGGAACGTGCCGCTTCACTGAGTTGTCGCGCCGCGTGCCCGGCATCAGCCAGAAAATGCTGACGCAGACGCTGCGCCAGATGGAGCGCGACGGGCTGGTGGTGCGGACGGTGCATCCGGTGGTGCCGCCCAAGGTCGAATATTGCCTGACCGAATTGGGGCACAGCCTCGGCGAAGCCTTCTGCGGTGTCTGGGTCTGGGCTGAAGCCAATCTGGAAAAGGTGGCACGAGCACGAATGGCGTTCGACGCTCGGTGAGGGTCAGCCGAATTTCCGATCGTCGGAAACGACCATTAGCGGACGTTCAAAGCGGAGGGGATTTTTCATCCGTCGTTTTCGAGCGGAACTCGCCAACCACCTCATACATGCCGGGATCAAATGTGGCGAATGACAGGGCTTCTTCGAGATATGGGCGCGGGGCTGGGTCTTGGCGCATGGCCTCATAGTCGGCGAGGCTGGCCCATTTAGCGTACATGGTGACCTTGCTGCCGTCTGTGCTGCGATGAAGGGTCGACGAAATGAACCCAGGCGCCTTGCTGACGATCTCGCCCGTGACCTTGGTCAATATATCGACCAATCGCTGTTGGTCGGAACGATCGACTTGAAAGACATTGATGAAGACAATCACGGCGTTCCAACCTGGACGAAAAAAAGCGAATCGATCATACGAGAAGTAGGGTCGATTGACGCAGAGGCAACTGCCGTTTTCCACCCCAAAGCCACCGTTTCGCGACGAACGGACTTACCAACCTTCGGACGGAGCTGAATCCAATATAAAGCCGGGACCATGATCGTGCCCGAATCATGGCCCCGGCTTTGACGGACCCTGCAACTTGGGTCCGCCGATCAGTTGCGGATTGAGCTGACCTGGATCAGCTGGCCCTGCGCAGCATTGGCGACCACCACTTCGGCCTGCGCCGAAGCAAGGGCCCGCGTATCGCGGCGGCACTGCCGCACGTCATTCTTGCCCGCGATATCGAAATCGGGGGCGGTGCCGCACACTTCCACGACGGCGCGCCAGATGCGGCGGTCGAGCGCCCTGGTGCCGGCCGCAGTCCGCAGGTCGAGGTCCTTGTGCGCCACGGCAACGCTCGGGTTCGCGGGGGCGGTTTGCGCCGATGCGGGCTGGCCGATCGATACGGCAGCGAGGGCGGCGAGGATCAGAAGCTTTTGCATCTTGTTTCTCCATCGTCCGGCTGAGGAGGGGAGGAAGCCGGTAGACCGGAGATAGGCGATTGCCCGAGCCGGCAGGAGCAACGAGTTTGCCGCGCCATTCTGCAAAATTGCAGAATGAGCGCCGGGCCATTATGTCGCACAAGGCGCCATGTATGATTGGAACGACCTGAAGGCCTTTCTGGCCGTTGCCGAGACCGGCAGCACGCTGTCGGCCGCGCAGGCGATGCGCGTCAGCCAGACGACCGTCGCCCGGCGTATCGCCGCGCTCGAGGAAGCGACCGGCCTCAACCTCTTCGAACGGCGGCAGGCGGGCTATGCGCTGACCCCGGTGGGCGAAGCGATGCTGGCGAGTGCGCTGGCCGTCCGCGACGCCGCCGACCGCTTCGGCGAGGCCGCGGGCGCGCGCTCGCGCGATGCCGGCGGCACGGTCAGCCTGACAACGATGGAAATCTTCGCGGTGACGATCCTGCCGCCGATCCTGCGCGACCTGCGCGCCGCGCACCCGGGAATCCATATCCAGCTCGACACGGCGGACGAGCCGCGCGACCTCGCGGCGGGTGCGGCGGACATCGCGATCCGCAGCAGCAAGCAGCCGAGCGGCGCGGGCCTGGTCGGGCGGCGCATCGCCGACAATCCGTGGACCGTCTATTGCAGCCGCGCCTATGCCGACCTCCACGGCATCCCGCACACGCGCGAGGAGCTTGCCGTGCACCCCTTCATCGGCGGCGGCGGTTATGTCTGGGAACCCTATCAGGCGTGGCTCCGGCAATATGGGCTCGAGGATTCGGTGGTAATGAAATATGACACCGGCACCGGCCTGCTCGCCGGCGTGCGCTCGGGCATGGGGCTGACGATCCTCCCCGCCTTCATCGCCGACCGCGAGCCCGACCTGATCCGCTGCATCCCGCCCAAGACGGAAGATACGACGGGGCTGTGGCTGCTCACCCACGAACGGCTGCGGCATGTGCCCCGCGTGCGTCTCGTCATCGATTTCCTTGCCGCAGAACTGACGAAGCTCGCGCGCAGCTAGGGCGAGCCAAGCGGAAATCGCTGTCCTACAATATTTCGCTGATTTAGCGTTTCGGCGATGACCGGCGACGCATCTTTCCTCTGGACCGCTACAGGCATCTTTCCGCGCCTTTCAACGCGCGGGATGGAAAGCGATTTGCGAGTGAAGTTGCGCAGTTTTCTGCCGTTTCGAAAATGCGCCATCTTTTCTTCTATCGTCATTCCGGACTTGGTCCGGGATCCGTTGGGTCTACCGACAGATGCTGAACCCCGGATCAGGTCCGGGGCGACGAAATGGGTGGAATCGCGAGTGAAGTTGCGCAGAAATCCGCCACTTCTCCAAAGCGCCTCAGCGCAGCTTGGCGCACCCCAAGGCTGCCGCATCGATCGCGGTCGCCGCGCCGCGCAGCCGGTAGGTGTCGGCGATTGCTCCGCCGGTCGCGGTCCCGCTCTCGACGCTCATGCTCGGCGCCGATCGCATCGCGGCGACGATCGCGGCGTCCATCCGCGGGTCGCTCGCCCAGCCGTGCATGCCGTTGCCGGTCAGGATGAAGCGGCGGCTGCCGATCGTCAGCCGCAGTTCGCGCCCGGGCGCGCGCTCTTTCGACAGACGAACGTAAAATTGCCCGCGAATGCGCGATTTCGGCCAATAACCGACGCTGGCATAGGCCTTGACCTTGGGCCGCCCGATCGTCGCCGCCGGTGCGGCGAGCGCGTAACAGCGCGGGGTCGTGGGATCGCGGAATGCGCCCCATCCGTCGAAAATGCCGAGCGCCGTCGGACCGGCGGCCAGCGCCGCGACGGGCATTGCCGCCGCTATCAGGAAAAGGGTGGCCCAGCGCCGCATCGCGCCTCGTTCGCGCGATTGGGGATGCTTTGCAAGCATGGCTTGCACGCGCCGCACCGTGCGTTAAGGAAGGTGGACATTTTCAGGGGCCAGAATCGGGGTGCGAATCGCCTCCGATCCTCTGTCCCTCAGGGACTTTTCCCGAGAAACACGCAGGATGGCGGATTAAGAATGAAAGCGACGATCGAACGCGCAGTGTTGTTGAAAAGCCTCGGCCACGTCCAGTCGGTGGTCGAACGGCGTAACACGATCCCGATCCTCTCGAACGTGCTGATCGAAGCCGATGCGTCGGGCCAGCTCAAACTGATGGCGACCGACCTCGACTTGCAGGTCGTCGAAACGATCGCGGCAAAGGTCGAGACGGCGGGCACCACGACCGTGTCGGCGCACACCCTCTTCGAAATCGCCCGCAAGCTGCCCGAGGGTTCCGAGGTCAGCCTCGCCGCCGCCGAGGGCAAGATGCAGGTCAAGGCCGGCCGGTCGAACTTCAACCTGCCAACGCTGCCGCGCGACGATTTCCCGGTGATCGCCGAGGGCGACCTGCCGACCAATTTCGAGCTGCCCGTCGCTGAGCTGATCCAGATCATCGACAAGACGCGCTTCGCCATTTCGACTGAGGAAACGCGCTATTACCTCAATGGCATTTTCCTGCACGTCGCCGAGGATGCGACGGGCCCGGTGCTCAAGGCCGCGGCGACCGACGGCCACCGCCTCGCGCGCTACACCGTCACGCGCCCGGACGGCGCCTCGTCGATGCCCGACGTGATCGTGCCGCGCAAATGCGTCACCGAAATCCGCAAGCTGCTCGACGAGGCCGAAGGCAATGTCGAAATCAGCCTGTCGGCAAGCAAGATCCGCTTCCAGCTCGGCCATGCGATCCTGACCTCGAAGCTGATCGACGGCACCTTCCCCGATTACAGCCGCGTCATCCCGACCGCGAACGACAAGCTGCTCAAGGTCGATCCGAAGAGCCTCTATCAGGGCGTCGACCGCGTTTCGACGATTGCCAGCGAAAAGACCCGCGCGGTCAAGGTCGGGCTCGACAAGGACCGCATCACCCTGTCGGTGACCAGCCCCGAAAACGGCACCGCCGCCGAAGAAGTCGCGGCGGTCTACGACAGCGAGGCGATGGAGATCGGCTTCAACGCCCGCTACCTCAGCGACATCCTCGGCCAGGTCGACGGCGACACCGTCGAACTCCACCTCGCCGACGCCAACGCCCCGACGCTGATCCGCGAAAGCGAAAAAAGCCCGGCGCTCTACGTGCTTATGCCGATGCGGGTGTAACTACCCGCTAACGCCTGAAACGAAAAAGGCCCCGCAATCGCGGGGCTTTTTCTTATCCGGACTTCGCGACCCGCCAGATCACGCCGCCGGTATCGTCCGCAACCAGCGCGCTGCCATCCTTCGCGACCTCGACATCGGCCGGACGGCCGCGGGTCGTCTTGCCGTCCTTGGCAAGGAACTGGTCAAGCACGGTGACGGGCAGCGCGTCGACGGGCTTGCCGTTGGCGCCGAACTTGACGAACACCACGCTGTAGCCCGCCACGGGCTCGCGGTTCCACGACCCGTGCAGCGCAATCAGCGCACCGTTCGCCCAGCGATCGCCCAGGTCGAGCCCCTCGGTAAAGGTGAAACCGAGCGGCGCGGTATGGGCTCCCAGCCCATATTCGGGGCGCTTGACATATTGGCGCCGATCTTCGGCCTCGGGCTCGACCCGCGGGTCGATGTAACCGCCCCAATAATACCAGGGCCAGCCATAAAAATCGCCCTCGGTGACGTCGGTCAGATAGTCGGGGACAAGGTCGCTGCCGAGCATGTCGCGCTCGTTGACCACGGTCCACAGCCGGTCGCTGCCGGGATAGAAATTGAGGCCGACGGGGTTGCGGATGCCCGCGGCGAACGTCCGCATATATCCATTCTCGGGGCGCACCTCGAGCACGCTGGCGCGGCGGAATTCGCGGTTCATGCCCGCTTCGCCGATATTCGAGTCGGCGCCGACCCCGATATAGAGCCAGCCGTTCGGTGCTGCGGCCAGGCTCTTGGTCCAATGGCGGTTGGTGCCCTTCGCCGGCAGATCGACGAGCTTCGTCGGCTTGCCGCTCATCTTGGTCTCGCCGGCCACATAGGGGAAGGCCAGCAGCGCGTCGGTGTTCGCGACGTAGAGCGTGCTGCCGACCAGCGCCATGCCATAAGGCGAGTTCAGTCCGGTGATATAGGCCGTCTTCACTTCGGCCTTGCCGTCACCATCGGCGTCGCGGAGCAGCGTGATGCGGTTGGCAGAAACGCCGCTGGCGCCGGCCTTGCCCATCAGCTTGCCCATCACCTTGCCCTCGATGCCCGAGGTATCGCGCGGCGGGCTCTGCGCCTCGGCAACAAGCACGTCGCCATTGGGCAGCACGAGCATGTTGCGCGGATGGTCGAGCCCGTCGGCGAAGCGCGCGACGGCCAGCCCCTGCGCGGCGCGCGGCGCCTGTCCGGCGGGCCAGCTTGTCGCCTCAGGGACGTTCATCGTCGGAAAGGACTCAGTCTTTTGCGACGCCATCACCGGCACCCGGCCGCTGAGTTCGGCGGTCGAGAAGCGCGCCACATCGGGCCGCGACATGATGTAGAATGCGATGCCGCCAATGATCAGCAGCAGCAACAGGGCGAGGGCGGCATATTTCAGGATCTTGCGCATGACGTCTGTCTACACGGGCTAGGCGCAGCGTCAAAGGGGTTGCATCGGCGCACAAAAGGTTAATCGCGAACGGCTCGTGATTAACCTTACCCGATCATTCATCACGGTTGGGAACTGGGCGGTGAGGGGCGGGCGTTAGAAGTTGAGTTCTACCAACGGACCAGGAAATCGATGCACCTGCCAGCACCCTTTCTCACCGACCGCGCTGCGGTCGAGGATGCCCATGCGCTGATCATGATGCATGGCGAAGAAGCGGGCTTTGCCGCCGCTGCACGCGCCGAGCAGTATCGCGTGCTTGGCAACCACGTCCACTTCGCGCGCTGGCGCCAGATTGAACGGCTGATCACCTATCTGTCGGTCGAGGACATCCTCGACACGGTGCACTGAGCGTCTAAATCCGCAGGCCCGCGGTTTCGGGCAACCCAGCCATGATGTTGAGATTCTGGACGCAGGCGCCGCTCGCGCCCTTGCCCAGATTGTCGAGCCGCGCGACGAGGCGGAGCTGGTGCCCGCTTGGGTCGGAAAAGAGCGTTAGCTCCATCCGGTCGGTCGCTTCATCCTTTTGGCTCAGCAGCAATTCGCTCTCATCGCCGCGCCGCACCGACACCAATGTCGATCCGTCGAAATGGCCTGCGAGAGCAGCGAACGCGGCATCGGCGGTCGGCGCTTCGAAACTCAGCGGCACCTCGACCAGCATCCCGCGATAGACAGGGACGACAGCTGGCGCGAACAGCGGCGGATGGGTCAGGCCCGCGCCCTGCTGCATTTCGGGCACATGTTTGTGATTGAGCGACAGCCCATAGCTGCGAAAACCGATATCGGGTTCGGCCTCGAACCGCGCGATCAACTCCTTGCCGCCGCCCGAATAGCCCGAGACCGCGTTGACGCTGAGCCGCGCGTCGGTCGCGACGATGCCCGCGGCGACGAGCGGCGCGACCAGCGCAAGAAAGCCCGTCGGATAACAGCCCGGATTGCTGACCCGCGGCGAGGCGGCGATCGCTTCGCGCTGTCCGGCGCTCAGTTCGGGAAAGCCATAGGCCCAGCCGGGCGCGACGCGGTGTGCGGTCGACGCGTCGATCACCTTCGTGCGCTCGTTGCCGATCATCGCGACCGCTTCGATTGCCGCGGCATCGGGCAGGCAGAGGATGACGAAATCGGCCGTGTTCAGCGCCTCGGCGCGGCGCGCGGCATCCTTGCGCTGGGCGTCGGGCAGGGTGAGCAGCGTAAACTCGCTCCGTCCGGCGAGCCGCTCGGCAATTTCCAGGCCCGTCGTACCCGCCGCGCCGTCGATGAAGACCGTATGTGTCATGATTTTATTTCAGTCGTTTATAGCCGGTGACCGGCACATCATTCCCTTTCGCCGCCGAACGCGCGATCACGTCGGCCAGCGGTTCGCTGTTCACCGCCATCCATCGTCGGCTGGCGTGAATGATGGTCTGGCCGTCGGCCATGATGCCGACATGACCGGGGAAGAAGACAAGATCGCCGCGCGCGAGTTTTGCCGGATCGACATCCTTGTCGGCTCCCAGCGACGCGAGTTGCAGGTCGCTGTCGCGCGGCAACTGGATACCCGCGGCCGCCCACACCAACTGGACGAGGCCCGAACAGTCGATGCCCTTGGCGGTGCGGCCGCCCCAGACATAAGGCGTGCCGATCATCTGCTCGGCGAGCTCGGCGGGGTCATTGTCCGCCGCGCCAACTTCGACAAGCGACGCCAGCGGCAGATAGCCGTGCGAGGTTGCGAGCCACTCGCCCTCTGCTTCGCCCATCACCAGCGCGCCGCGCGGCAGGACGGCGGGGCCGCCGCTCGCGGCATCGGGCGCGCTGTGCAGCATCGCCTCGATCATCGCGACGCGGTGCGTCGGCGCGATCGGCGCGGCGAGCGCTTCGGCGGCGAGATAGCCGACATAATGGTCGGCAAGGCAATAGCCCCACGCCCAGCCGCCGGTCAGGTCGAGCAGCGCGAAGCCTTCGCCGAACAGCATTTCGCTTGTCTGGTCGGCATCGATCGACGGCGAGGCGCGCAGCGAAGCGGCGGGCAGCACGCCGCTGCGCATCATGGGCGCAGCATAGTGCGGCGCGAAATGCGTTCCGGCGACCGCGATATCGGCGAGGTCGGGCCGGATCGCGACGACACGCGGGTCAAAGCTCTGCGACGTGCCAGTCAAACCAAAGCGATCGCGGCCCGCGCCAGCGGCGCCGGGGCGCCCCATGCGCACGCGGTTCGCCGCCATATTATCGCCACTTCCTGCTGTCACTTGCCGTCCTGTAAAAAGCTGGGTTCCGCACGCGGCGGACAATCGCGCGCCATTAGACCAGCAGACCCTGCTTTATCAAGAATGTTCAGTTTTTCCCACGCCGGTCGTATCGGGCCTGCAGCATTGCCCACGCCGCGCGCAACCCCAGCGCGGCGCCACCTTTAGGCCGTCCGGGTTTCGCCGAGGGGCGCCATGCGAAGGTATCGAGATGTGCCCAAGCCGCGCCATCGGGTACAAAGCGCTTCAGGAACAAAGCCGCCGTGATCGATCCGGCAAAGGCCGAACTGCCCGCATTGCCCAAGTCCGCAATGTCGGTTTCGAGCAGGTCGGCATAACCGTCCCACAGTGGCATCCGCCAGAGCGGATCGTCACGTTCGATCCCCGCCGCGAGCATCGCCTCGGCAAGCGCGTCGTCGTTGGCGAACAATGGCGGCAGGTCGGGGCCGAGCGCAACGCGCGCGGCGCCGGTCAATGTCGCGAAATCGATGATCAGCTCGGGCTTGGATTCGCCCGCCTTGGCCAGTGCATCGCCCAGCACCAGCCGCCCTTCGGCGTCGGTATTGCCGATCTCAACCGTCAGCCCCTTGCGGCTCTTGAGCACGTCGCCGGGGCGGAAGGCGTCGGCCGAAATTGCATTTTCGGCGGCGGCGACCAGGCAGTGCAGCCGCACCGGCAGCCCGCTCGCCATCACCAGTTCAGCGAGCGCCAGCACATGAGCCGCGCCGCCCATATCTTTCTTCATCAACCGCATGCCCGCCGCCGGCTTGATGTCCAGCCCGCCGCTGTCGAAGCTGATCCCCTTGCCGACCAGCGCGATGCGCGGGTGATCGTCCTTGCCCCATTCGATCTCGATCAGGCGCGGCGCGTGATGCTTCGCCGCGGCGCGCCCGACCGCATGGATCATCGGATAGCCCTGTTCGAGCGCCTCGCCCTTGGTGACGGTCAGCTTGCCGCTATGCGCTTTCGCGATGCGCTCGGCCGCTTTTTCGATCGCGGCAGGCCCCATGTCGGCGGCGGGGGTGTTGACCAGGTCGCGAACAAGCGCGGTTGCGCGCATCTCCGCAACCATCGGGGCAATCGCGCCGACATCGCTCGTCAGCAGCACGCGCGGGCCTTTGGTCGGCGGGTTCGATTTATAGGCATCAAAGCGATATTGCGCGCTCATCCATCCGAACAGCGCCTTGCCGGGTTGCTGGCCTTCGACGCGATAGCGGCCTTCGGGCAGGATTTGTCCGAGTTTGGCGAGGCACCAGGCCGACAGGCTGTCTACCTTCGCGACCGTGGTGACGACCGCCCATTTTTCGGGGTCGTCGCCGGGCAGGATTGCATGAACGAAGGCATCGGGTTTGAAACCCACCGCGGCCAGATGCGCGCGCTCGCGGGCGCTGCGCCCCTTCAGCCACTCGTCATAGCCCTTCTTGTCGACGAGGTGGATCGGGCGCGCATCCTGCCCCTTGTCGGGCTGGATCAGGTCGGAATAGTCGGTCATGCGCTTGGTGCTAGGCTGCTCGGGATATTTTGTCGATTCCCGGCGTTATGTCTGCATGAAGACCGAAACGCTCTGGCGAAATGCCACGTCCGTCCTCGCCGGCGCGCTGTTGCTGGCGGGCTGCTCCGACGAAAAGCCGACGGAGGCGGAGAAGGTGGCCGCCGCCTCGGTGCCGGGGGCACCGTCGCAAGGCGCCGCCGACGCAACGGCGAAAGGCGCGCCTGCGTCGAATGTCACCGAAAAAAGCGACCTGATCGAGTTCGTCTACGCCTATCCCAAAGACGCCGCCCAAATCGCCGAATTGGCGAATGCTCTCGACGGGGACCGGGCGGCGAAGCGCGAGGCGCTGATTGCGGCGGCGCAGCGTGACAAGGCGGCGGCGGAAAAGGGTGGGTTTCCTTATCGCGTCCATAGTCACCGCCAGAATTGGCAACGCGTGACCAGCACGCCGCGGTTCCTTAGCCTGTCGGCGGAAATCGACAGCTATGCCGGCGGCGCGCATGGCATGCAGAGCTTCGACACGCTGATATGGGATCGCAACCGGCGCAGGCAGATGAAGCCGCTCGACCTGTTCATAAGCAGCGAAGCGTTCGATGCAGCGATCCGCGATCCGTTCTGCGCGGGCATCAAGCGCGCGAAGGCGGCGAAGGGGATATTGGCCGACGAGGCGCCCGACAGCCCTTTCGCCAAATGCCCCCCGGCATCGGCGCAAACGATATGGCTGGGCTCTTCCGACGGACGTTATCTTGACCGCATGACGATCGCGATCGGTCCATATGAGGTCGGTCCCTACGCCGAGGGTTCATACAAGATCAACGTGCCGGTGACCGGCGCGCTCGTCAAAGCCGTGAAACAAGAATTCGCGCGCGATTTTCTCCCCATCAATTGAAGGACAGCGTCATGGCGAAGCAGCCCAAGGTCGGAAAAATCGGTGAAAGCTCCAAGGAGAAAAAGGGCAAGGTGGTTGCCGCGGCGAAGCTGCGCCGCGCCGTGGGATCGGACAAGACGATCGCCAAGCCGCCATCGGACCGCGAAGCCGATCTCGACCGCGCGCCCAAGTGGGAGCCGCGCTATCCCGGCTCGGGCCGACTCGACGGCAAGGTTGCGATCGTCACCGGCGGCGACAGCGGAATCGGCCGTGCAGTCTCGGCCTTGTTCGCGCGCGAGGGCGCCGATGTCGCGATCGTTTATTTGGACAACAAGGCGGACGCGGACGATACCGTGGCGATTGTCGAAGCCGAGGGGCGCCGCGCGGTCGCAATCAAGGCCGACGTCGGCAAGGCCAAGGCGGGCGAAAAGATTGTTGCGCAGGTCGTCGACAAATTCGGCAAACTCGACATCCTCGTCAACAATGCCGGCGAGCAACATCCTGCCGAGGACATCCGCGACATCAGCCCCGAACAGTTGCAGCAGACCTTCGCCACCAACATCTTCGGCATGTTCTATCTCGTTCAGGCGGCGCTTCCGCATCTCAAGAAGGGCGCGGCGATCGTCAATTGCACCAGCGTGACCATGTATCAGGGCTCAAAGGGCCTGCTCGACTATAGCGCGACCAAGGGCGCCATCACCGCCTTCACCCGCTCGCTCAGCGAAAATCTGGTGGAGAAGGGCATCCGTGTGAACGGCGTCGCGCCCGGTCCGATCTGGACCCCGCTGAACCCGCGCGGCGGGGCGCCGGCGGAAAAGGTCGCGACCTTCGGCGAAAGCACGCCGATGAAGCGACCGGGAGAACCCAATGAGGTCGCGCCTGCCTTCCTGTTCCTCGCGTGCGACGACAGCAGCTATATGTCGGGCCAGGTGCTGCATCCCAACGGCGGCACGATTCTTAATGGCTAGCGGGGCGGACACGGAGAAACGCCATGCCAGCTAAATCGAAAGCCCAGCAGAAAGCCGCCGGTGCGGCGCTCAGCGCCAAGCGCGGCGACACGCCGAAATCGAAACTCAAGGGCGCGTCGAAACAGATGGCCGACGGCATGAGCGAAAAGCAGCTTGAGGATTTTGCCAAAGGCTCGACCAAGGGCAAACCCGAACACGCTGACTGAATTACTCGGCCGCCTCCAGTTCCGCAGGAGCGCTCGCCACCGCGCGCGCATTGCTGAACGTTAGCACGCCGTCGGCGATCGCGCCGGTGCGCATGTCGATCCGGTCCTGCACATAATTCTGGCTGAGCCGCCAAGGCAGTTGGGCCGTGCTCTTGGGCATGATGTGCAGCGAACGCTGGATATAGCCTGACGAGAAGTCGAAGACATTTTCCTCTTCGAGGCTCGACGGATCGGCGAGCGCCGGGGTGGCGACCGTGGTGCCCGTATCGCGCATATGGTTGAGCACGCGGCAGACATATTCGGATACGATGTCGGCGCGCAGCGTCCAGCTTGCGTTGAGATACCCGAAAACGGCCGAAAAGTTCGGCACGTTCGAGAACATGCACGCCTTGTAATAGAAATGGTCATGCCAATCGACCGGCGCGCCGTCGACACGCACTGGAATCTTGCCCGCGACCGCGAGCTTCAGACCCGTCGCGGTCACAATGATATCTGCGTCGAGATGCTTGCCCGACTTCAACTGGATGCCGGTCGCGTCGAACTCCTCGATATGATCGGTCACGACCGACGCCTTGTCCGCCTTCATGGCTTCGAAGAAATCGGCATCGGGAACGAGGCACAGGCGCTGGTCCCATGGGTTGTAGGGTGGAGTGAAGGCTTCTGCATCGTAGCGGTCGCCGAGGCTCTCTTGCAGCTTCTTGGTCAGGAACTCCTTGACCTTCTCGGGCTTCTCCCGCGCACGGCGGAAGGCGATGTCCTGCAGCCGGACATTCTTGAAGCGCGTGATCTTGTACGCGAGACCTTCGGGCAGGAATTTGCGAAGGAAGTTCGCGAACCCGTCCTTGGCTGGCCGGATGAAATACCATGTCGGCGTGCGCTGGAGCATCGTGACGTGGGCGGCTTCCTTCATCGACGGGACGATCGTGACCGCGGTTGCACCCGATCCGATCACGATGACCTTCTTGCCTTTGTAATCGAGATCCTTCGGCCAGAATTGCGGGTGGATGATCTGGCCCTGGAAATTCTCGCGGCCTGCAAATTGCGCGTCGAAGGGCTCGTCATAGTCGTAATAGCCCGACCCAAGATAAAGCCAGCGTGCGGTCGTCGTCGACCTCGCGCCCTTGCTGTCCTCCATCGTCACGGTCCAGCGCGCGGCGCTGCTGTCCCAGTCGGCGCCGACGACCTTGCTGTCGAAGCGAATGCGCTCGCGGATATGGCGCTCGTCGACGATGCGGTTCAGATATTCGAGGATCGACGGGCCGTCGGCGATCGACTTTTCATGCTTCCACGGTTCGAAGACAAAGCCGAGCGTGTGCATGTCGCTGTCCGAACGAATGCCGGGGTAGCGGAAGAGATCCCAGGTGCCGCCAAGCTGTTCGCGGCGTTCGACGAGGCCAAAGCTGCGGTCGGGAGAGTGCATCTGCAAATGCACAGCCATGCCTATGCCCGAAATCCCCGCTCCGACGATCAGCACATCCTGATCGACCGGCGCAGCCTTCGCGTCTGCGGGACGTTCCATCGTCGCCGTGCCTGCCATTATCCTGTCTCCCGACTATGTTTGCATACAGCTTACGCACCACGTTGCATTTTGCAATCGAATTGACGTTTACGGAAACTACGGCTAGCGAGCGCAGCTTCGCTTGTGACTGTCACAAATTCGTCATAGAGGCGAAACTCATTTGTAACCATTGGCGCCGCCGCCGCCTACCCCCACGAAAGGGACTGAACAAATTGCGCCAGATCGCTGTCCTTCCTTATCGATTCGGCGGACCCGCGCAGGATGGCCCGACTGAAATCCTGCTGATCACGTCGCGTGAAACCAAGCGTTGGGTGGTGCCAAAGGGCAATCCTTTGACCGGCATCACGCGTCACGCCGCCGCCGCGATCGAGGCGGAAGAAGAGGCCGGTGTGATCGGCGCGGTCTGCCCGACGCCGATCGGCAGTTATGAATATCGCAAGCGCCGGGCAAACGGTGCGTCGATCATGTATAATGTCGAAGTCTTCCCACTCGCGGTGACAAACGAACTCGCCGACTGGAAGGAAATGGACGAACGCGACCGAAAATGGTTCTCGTTCCGCGACGCCGCGTCGGCGGTCGACGAGCCCGATTTGCAGGCGCTGATCCGCTCGTTCGGCGACAACGGCTTCCGCGCGGTCGCCGCGCCGCGCAGCGCCGTCCAGAATGTAGCAGAGAAAGCAGGGGTTAGCTGGATGTTCGCATGGTTTCAGCGTTTGCTGCCGCGACAGGGAAATTTCTTTGAATTGTTCGAAAGCCACGCCGCGACGCTCGTCGCCGGGGCCAACGCCTTGTCGCGTATGCTGCAGGGCGGCGAGGGCATGGCCGACCATGTCCAGGAAATCATCGAGCGCGAGCATGACGCCGACGCGATCACGCGCGAAGTGTTGCAGACCGTCCGCCGCACTTTTCTGACGCCGTTCGACCGCAGCGCGATCACTGACCTCATCGCCTCGATGGATGATGCGATCGACGAGATGCAGAAGACCGCAGGCGCGGTCGACCTTTATGACGTGACCGAATTCGAACCCGAGATGCGCGATATCGGCGGCATCATCGTCGACGCCGCGCGGCTCACCGCAGAGGCGCTGCCGCTGCTCCGCAACATCGGCGCCAACGGCCCGCGGCTCCACGAACTCACCGAGCGGCTGGTGCGGATGGAAGGCCATGCCGACGAGATCCATGCCGCCGGACTCAAGCGCCTGTTCCGCGAGCATGGCGAAGCGAACCCCACGCAATTCCTGATCGCACGCGAACTCTTTCGCCATCTCGAACGCGTCACCGACAGTTTCGAAGATGTGGCGAACGAGATCGACGGTTTGGTCATCGACCACGCATAAGCGGGGACGCGAACCATGCACGAACTCGCTTTCCCGCTTCTTGTCGGCCTCGTCATCCTCGCGCTGGCGTTCGACTTCCTGAACGGCCTGCACGACGCCGCGAACAGCATCGCGACCGTCGTCGCGACGCGGCTGCTGCGCCCGGTGCAGGCGGTGCTGTTCGCCGCCTTCTTCAACTTTGCCGCCTATTTCCTGTCGGTCATCTTCCCCGAACTGCACAAGGTTGCCGAAACGATCGGCAAGGGGATCATCGACAAGGATCTGGTGACCCCGGCGGTCGTGTTCGGCGCGCTGGTCGGTGCGATGTTCTGGAACGTCGTCACTTGGCTGAAGGGCATCCCCTCCTCGTCGAGCCACGCGCTGGTCGGCGGTATCGTCGGTGCGGGCGTCGCGCACGCTGGTTTCGAAGGAATCGAGTGGACCGGTCTTAACAAGACGGTCATCGCGATCTTCCTGTCACCGTTGCTCGGCATGATGCTCGCGATGCTGGTGATGTTGCTCAGCAGCTGGGCGCTGCGCCGTGCGACCGCCAGTTTTGCGGAGAAGACCTTTCGCCGTCTCCATCTGCTGTCCTCGGCCGCCTATTCGATCAGCCACGGGCTGAACGACGCGCAAAAGACGATGGGGATCATCACCGTGCTCCTCTATTCGACCGGCTATCTCGGCGGAGAATTTCATATTCCGCATTGGGTCGCGTTCAGCTGTTATGTGGCCATTGCGCTCGGCACGCTGTCGGGCGGGTGGAAGATCATCGAGACGATGGGCGGCCGCATCACCAAATTGTCGCATCATCAGGGCTTCGCCGCGTCGACTGGCGGCTCGATCATGGTGTTCACCGCCAGCCTGCTCGGCATTCCGGTATCGACGACGCACACGATCACCGGCAGCATCATTGGCGCCGGCGTCGCGCGCCGCGCCAGCGCGGTGCGCTGGGGGGTCGCGGGTAACGTTGTCGCGGCGTGGTTCATCACCATCCCGGCGAGCGCGATCGTCGCGGCGGCTTTCTACGGGATCACGCGGCTGTTCTGATTATCGCGGCGGGCGATAATCGACGCTGGCCCCACCGACCATCCGCACCGGCAGGTACATGCCATTGCCATAAGCCTTGATCACACCCGTCTCGAACCGTTCGACGCGCGTGCGGATGACGAAGGGCCCCTCGCGCCGCTGATCGACCGCGCGCCGGATCTTGTCTTGCAACTCACCAAGGTCATGGGCAAAATTCTGCGTCAACGCTGCGGCGATCAGCGGCGCGAAGCCCTCGCTGCGACCGAGTACGAGCAGCAGGTCGCCGCCGACCCCGTCGGTGTCGCCGTTGATGATGAGGTCGGTGAAATGGACTTCGGCCGAGCCGGGATTGTTGACCGGGATGCCGGTCATCCAGATGCGACCCTTCGTCGGCGCGCCCGATCGCATTTCCAGCTTTGCTTCGATATCGACGCCGACCGCGATCCTGCCGCCGGGCGCGCCGTAAATGGTGGATTTGCCGAACTTCACCATCATCGATCCGAGCTTTGGAAGAATGAACGGCCGCGCTGATCGTTTCCCCAGCGCGCGGTCGACGACGGGCTGAAGCACGGCATAATCGGCGATCACCGGCACCCGCACATCGAGATGCGGCTTGGGCACTTCGCGGACGAGGCGCGGCAGTGCGGTGGGTTCCGGATCGGCCGGGCGGCCCGAGACGAAGGTTTCGGTGATCGCCTCCAGCCCAAGGTTGAGGTTCATGCGATCGCCCTCGATGTGGTAGCCGCCATAGAGGATGCGCTGCGGGGTGACGCGCATCCACACCGGCGGGTTTTCGCGATTGAGTTCGAGCGCGGTGAAGCTCTGCCGCCAGACATCGGCGGCCTGTTTGCGGATGTCGATCTTCGCGATCTCGCGATTCACTTCGCGTTCGACATCGCGGACCACGGGCTTCAGCTTTGCGTCGGCCTCATCGGTGAAGGTGATCCGGCGTCCCAGGAAATCGATCCCCGGCGCCTTGGTCCAGCCATAGGTGATGCGCGCCTTGCCTTGCGTGCGCCAGTCGGGGGTGAGTTCGACCGTGATTCGCGCATGCGCCATCGCGGCGCCCGTCGCGGTCTCGCCCTTCAGCACGCCGCCAACGTCGCGCGCGCTGATCCGCGCACTCAACGGAATGTCGACTACGATGTCGGACCCTTCGCCGCGCAGCCGCAGCGGCCCGCGCGTGACCTGGCCGACGATCGTGCAGGCTATCGGCGGGGTGACCTTCACCTTCTTGCCGAAGACCTTGACGCGCTGCGGTTGGACGCAGGCCGGTTCGCGCTGGTTGATCGTCCACAAAGTGCGTGGCACCGCACGTTCCAGCGTTTGTTTGAGCGATGCGGTGTTGGCGTTGATCGGCACCGCAATCAGCGACTTTTGCGTAGGGGACGGGGCCTTGTCCGTCGCGCGCGGCGGCGCTTCGACGGCAGCCCGACGGTCGCAAGCGGCGAGCGATCCGATCAATAGCAGTGCGGCAAATGCCTTGACGTGCATGGTACGGCCCCTGTTCGATGTCCTTTAGGTAACATCGAACGGTAAATACCGTTCCAATAATGTGCCTTAGCCAGCGACCACCCCGAACAGATCATGCTCGTCGGCATCTTCGATCTCGACATCGACGATATCGCCGGACTTCAGCGTCGCCGCGACGTCGCGCAGATAGACGTGGCCGTCAATCTCGGGCGCATCCGCCTGTGATCGGCCAGTGGCGCCGATGCTGCCGTCTTCATCCGCTTCGCCGACTTCGTCGATGATCACCGGCATGGTGCGACCGATCTTGGCTTCGAGCTTCGCCGCGCTGATCGCGGCGGTCTTTTCCATGATGCGCTGGTAGCGCTCTTCCTTGAGTTCCTCGGGGACATGATCGGCGAGTGCGTTGGCCTGCGCCCCCGCGACGGGTTCGAAGCGGAAGGCGCCGACGCGGTCGAGCTGCGCTTCGTCGAGCCAGTCGAGGAGATATTGGAAGTCGGCCTCGGTCTCGCCGGGGAAGCCGACGACGAAGCTCGAGCGGATCGCGATGTCGGGGGCGATCGCGCGCCAGTTTTTGAGGCGTTCGAGCACCTTCGCCTCGTTCGCGGGGCGCTTCATGCGCTTGAGGACGCTCGGGCTCGCATGCTGGAAGGGGATGTCCAGATAGGGCGTCAGCAGCCCCTCGGCCATCAGCGGGATGACCGCGTCGACGTGCGGATAGGGATAGACATAGTGGAGGCGCACCCATGGGGCGCGGCCTTCGCTCGTCTTTAACTGGCCGAGTTCGCGCGCGAGGTCGGTCATGTGCGCGCGCACTTCGCGGCCGTGCCACCGACGCGGGTCGTGGCGGATATCGACGCCGTAAGCCGAGGTGTCCTGGCTGATCACCAGCAGTTCCTTAGTGCCCGCGGCGACGAGCTTTTCGGCCTCGCGCAGCACCGCGTCGATGCGGCGGCTGACCAGCTTGCCGCGGAGGTCCGGAATGATGCAGAAGGAGCAGCTGTGGTTGCAGCCTTCGGAAATCTTGAGGTAGCTGTAGTGGCGCGGCGTCAGTTTCAGCCCGCCTTCGGGAACGAGGTCGACGAACGGGCCTTGGGTGGGCGGCGCGGCGTCGTGGACGGCGTCGACGACCTGCTCATACTGGTGCGCGCCGGTGACCGCGAGCACGTTCGGGAAGCGCGCGCGGATGACGTCGGCCTCGTTGCCCATGCAGCCGGTGACGATGACGCGGCCATTCTCGGCCATCGCTTCGCCGATCGCCTCGAGGCTCTCTTCCTTCGCCGAGTCGAGGAAGCCGCAGGTGTTGACGAGCACGACGTCGGCGCCCGCATAATCGGGCGACAGGCCATAGCCGTCGGCGCGCAGCTTGGTGAGAATCCGTTCGCTATCGACCAATGCCTTGGGGCAGCCGAGCGAAACCATGCCGACCTTCGGCTGGGTGGGGAGGGTTTTGACTGTCATGATTGGCGCGGCGCATAGGCGATTCTTTGGCGTTTGTCACGCCCCGCTCCTTCTCCCCTCGGGAGAAGGATATGGAGCCTTGCCGCGTAGCGGCTAGGCGGAGTTGGATGCGGCGGCGGCGGAACCCTCACCCAGCTACGCCTAGGCAGCAAGCTGCCAAGGCTGCGCAACCCTCTCCCGTCGGGAGAGGGGAGGATTATATTCCCGCCAGCGTATCTGCGACGATCCGCCAGACGCGCGGGTTGATCCCAATCCCCAGATGCGTGCTGTCGACCTTTATGTTGCGCGCCTGCGAATTGTAGGTGTCGACCGCGATGTCGGGGCCGACGATGCCGTCGCGGTCGGAGTAGATGACCGTAAGCGGTTGGGTGAGGCCCTTGAGGTTGCGCGCATGGATCTCGCGCTCGATCGCGTCGAAATCGCGGCCGGCGAAGCGCTGCGCGAGCGCGGTATATTTGGGGCCGCCTATGATTGGGGTGCCCAAGGTAACGATCTCACGGACGAGGTGCGGGTAAGCGCGGGCGGTTTCGCGGGCGATGACGCCGCCGAGGCTCCAACCGATGAGAGTGAGCGGCGCGCCGTCGGCCTTGACCCATTCGGCGGCTTGCGCCGCGAAGCGTTCGACGTCGGCAACGACGCGGCCGTTATTGCGGCCCATGCCCCAATCGCGGACGTGATAGCCGAGGTGGCGGAGATAGGCTTCCAAGGGCCGCATCGAGAGTTCGCTGGCGCCATAGCCGGGGAGTAGGGCGACCGGCCGGCCATCGCCGCGCGGAGCACCGATGAGATGATAGCCCGACAAGCCGTAGCGCAGCATGTCGAGCGGCAGCGCGAGTTCGCCGAGCGTCGCGAGCCGGCTGGGTGGCTTCAAGTCCGTGGGAAGCAGTGTGTCGCGAGGCATCGCCTTATCCTTCCTGTCGCCCTATAGCTCGCCGCATCGGCATGGCATTGCAAGGGTGGTGAACATGATTGGCGTATTTGCGGCGATTTCGGCGGCGATTGCGGTCGCAGCAGGCGCGTTTGGCGCGCATGGCGCGTCGGGGCCACAAGAAGCCGAATGGCTGCGGACGGGCGGGCTATACCAGTTAATCCACGCGGTCGCGGCGATCGCGATCATGGGCGTCGCGCGCGGGCCGGCGATCATGCTGCTCGTCGGCGCCGCGCTGTTCGCCGTCACGCTTTATGCGATGGCGCTCGGCGCGCCGCGGTGGCTTGGCGCGGTGACGCCGATTGGCGGCGGTCTGCTAATCATCGGCTGGCTGTGGGCCGGCTGGCTTTACTGGCGCACTTAATTAACCGCCCGGAACGCTCGCCTCACACTCTTCGCAGCGGATAACCTCGACAACCTGATCGCCCGGTTCGAGCCGCTGCGCTTCGGTTTCCCAAAAGCCATAGGGCTTGCCACCGCGATAGATGCGCAGCCCACGCCCGCCGCTCGCGAGCTGATCGATGCTGCGACCGATTTCCTCGCCGGCGACCGCGCGTTCGCGCAGCTGGACACGGCCGCCGATGCTGGCAAGGTCGGCCATATAGTCGGCGACATGCGCGCCCTGCGCCGATCCTGCGAGCAGCAGGCCGGTGAAGCTGACCGGGTTGATGACATTATTCGCCCCCGCCTGCCGCGCGAGCAGCTCGTTATCCTGCGCGCGGATGACGACGCTGATCGGCACTTTGGGCGACAGGTGGCGGACGGTCAGGACCATGAGGATTGAGGTGTCGTCGCGCCCGGCCGACACCAGGACGGATTGCGCGCGCGCGATCTGGACGTCGATCAGCGTGTCGTCGTTCGATGCGTCGCCTTGCAGCACGTTGCAACCAATCGCCTCTGCCTCTTCAATCCGCGATACCGACTGGTCGATGACAACGATGCAGCTTGGGTCGGTGCCCCGCGCGATCAGTTCGCGGACCGCTTCGCTGCCGCTGATGCCGAAGCCGAGGACAACGATATGGTTGGTGAGCTTTGCCTGGATGCGGGCCATGCGCCATTTTTCCCATGTGCGTTTGAGGACGAAATTATAGGCAGTGCCGACGAAAATGAAGAGCACCGCGATGCGGATCGGGGTGACGATGACCGCTTCAATTAGCCGCGATCGGTTCGAAATCGGCGCGATGTCGCCGAACCCCGTCGTCGTAACCGAGATCATCGTGAAATAGACGACATCGAGAAAGCTGATGTGGCCGTCATGATGGTCGATCAAGCCGTCGCGATCGATCCAGTGGACCAGAACGACGATACCGATGAGGAAAAAGGCAAGCGAAAGCCGCGCGCCGACGTCGGCCCACACCGGCCATTTGCTGGCGCGGCGCAGCGGCTGGAACCGATACTGCAGCTTGAGCTTCGACGCCGGGCGTTTGCTCATCGGGGCGGCCATTGCTTCATCGGATCGACGGGTATGCGATTTTTGCGCAACTGGAAATGAAGTTGTGCCGTCTGGAACCGCCCGTTCCCGATGACGTCGCGCTCAGCCGCCGTAGGCGCAGCGCAATGCCGCCAGCGACGCATCATGCGTCAGGTCGAGCTGGAGCGGGGTGACCGAGATATAATTGTCGTCGATCGCCTCGAGGTCGCTGTCGTGGCCGAGGCTGTGCTCGATGCCGTGGAGGCCGAACCAGTAATAGCGATAGCCGCGCGGGTCGGTGCCTTCGACGATCGAGCCGCGGCCGTAATCGTGGAAGCCTTGTCGCGTGACGCGGATGCCCTGCACCGCATCGGCGGGGATCGCGGGGAAGTTGATGTTGATCAGCGTGCGCGGCGCCATCTCCATCGTGAGCAGCGGGCGCAGCACCTTTGCGCCCCAGGTCGCGGCGACTTCGAACGGCACGGTATCGCCCATGCCTTCCTTGGCATAAACTTGGCTGAGCGCGATTGACGGGATGCCCGCGAGCGCCCCCTCGATCGCCGCCGATACGGTGCCTGAGTAAGTAACGTCGTCGCCGAGGTTGGCGCCCCGATTGACGCCCGACAGGATCAGGTCGGGCTTTTCGGGCATCAGTTTGCCGATCGCCATCATCACCGAATCGGTCGGCGTGCCGCTGCACGACCAGCGGCGCTCTTCGTGCTGACGGATGCGGACGGGGCGCGACAGCGTGAGCGAGTGGCCGGCGCCCGACTGTTCCTCGGCGGGGGCGCAGACCCAGATGTCGTCCGAAAGCTCGCGCGCGATCGCTTCGAGCACCGCCATGCCGGGGGCGTGATAGCCGTCGTCGTTGGTGAGGAGGATGCGCACGATATGTCTCTCTTTCTTCGTCATGCCGGACTTGATCCGGCATCCATTCGGCGGCGGCGTCGTGGACCCCGGATCAAGTCGGACGAGTCACTTGCCTCGTCCGAGGGTGACGATGTTTTTAGATGGCCGGAGTAAGCTTGGTGATCCCACCCATGTACGGGAGCAACGCCTTCGGAATATCGACACTGCCGTCGGCCTGCTGATAATTCTCGAGGAGCGCCACCAGCGTACGGCCCACGGCAAGCCCCGACCCGTTGAGCGTATGGACGAACTCATTGCCCTTGCCGCCTTCGCGGCGAAAGCGCGCGTTCATCCGGCGCGCCTGGAAATCGCCGCAGGTCGAGCAGCTCGAAATCTCGCGATAGGCGTTCTGGCCCGGCAACCAGACCTCAAGGTCATAGGTCTTGCGCGCCGAAAAACCCATGTCGCCGCTGCACAGCAGCATCTTGCGATAGGGGAGTTCGAGCGCTTCGAGGATCGCCTCGGCCGCGCGCGTCTTGCGTTCGAGTTCGGCGTCCGAGTCCTCGGGGCGGACGATCGAAACCAGCTCGACCTTCCAGAACTGGTGCTGGCGGATATAACCGCGCGTGTCGCGCCCCGCCGATCCGGCTTCCGAGCGGAAGCAGGGGGTAAGCGCGGTCATGCGGATCGGCAGCTCGGCCTCGGGCAGGATTTCCTCGCGCACCGCGTTGGTCAGGCTCATCTCGGAGGTCGAGATCAGCCAGCGCCCGTCGGTGGTCTGGAACAGATCCTCGCGGAACTTGGGGAGCTGCGTCGTGCCATAGGCAGCCTCGTCGCGGACCATCAGCGGGGTCGCGCATTCGGTGTAGCCGGCCTCATTTGTCTGCTTGTCGAGCATGAACTGGCCAAGCGCGCGTTCGAGCCGCGCCATCTGGCCCTTCAGGAAGGCGAAGCGCGCGCCCGACATCTTCGCCGCGGTCTCGAAATCGAGCCCGAGTGCGGGCGCGAAGTCGGCATGTTCCTGGGGCGTGAAGTCGAAGCTGCGCGGGGTGCCCCAGCGCGCAATCTCGACATTGCCTTCCTCGTCTTCGCCCGCGGGGACGTCGTCCAGCGGAATGTTCGGGATCGCGGCGAGCATGTCCTGCAGCGCGGCTAGCTGTTCGCGCTCGGCGTCTTCCTTCGCGGGCAGCGCGGTCTTGAGGTCGGCGACCTCGGCCTTCAGTGCCTCCGCCTTGTCCTTGTCGCCGCTGGCCATCGCCTGACCGATCAGCTTCGACGCTTCGTTGCGGCGTGCAAGCGATCCCTGAATTTCGGTCTGCAGTGCGCGCAGCGACACGTCGGCCGCCACGATCTGGGCGGACAGGGGTTCGAGGCCGCGGCGCGCGAGGCCGGCGTCGAACGCTTCGGGATTTTCCCGGATCAGGCGGATATCGTGCATGCGCCGCGCTATGGCGTTGCGGGTTGGAAGGCGCAAGCCCGTCCTTATGCGAATGTTCCGAGAGGGGTTTTAGCCGCGCGGTTCTACCAACCCCGCCAACTGGCCGATCGCCGTGCCCCAGCCTTCGTAAAAGCCCATCTCGTCATGCTTGGCGCTGTCCTCGGGGGTCTTGTGGAGCACGCGCGCCGAATAGAGGGTGCCGCCGTCCCGCGCTTCGAAGGTCAGGATCGCGGTCAGTGCGAGCCACGGCTCGGCGGGCTGCCAGCCTTCGGCGAGGACGGTGGTAAAGACGAGCTTCTGTTCGGGGATGGCTTCCAGAAAGCAGCCATCGACGTGCGGTTGGAAATCGGCGGCGCCGGCTTCGCGCATCCGCGTCACGAACCCGCCGCCCGGACGCAGGTCCAGCGTGACGACCTCGCATTCGATCGGGGCGGGGATCCACCATTTCGCGAGATTCTCCGGCACGCTCCACGCGTTCCACACCGCCGACGGCGGCGCGGCGATCAGACGCGAGATGGTGAGGGTCGTGTCGTTGGTCATCCTGTTTTCTCCGGGGATGTCTGAGATTCGACGAAGTCGGCGAGCCGGTCGGTGCGGCCCTGCCAGATGGCGCGTTGCTGCGAGAGCCAACCCTCCGCCGCCGCCAGCCGCTCGGCATCGACGCGGCAGGTGCGGACTCGGCCCTGCTTTTCGGTGCGGATCAGGCCCGACCCCTCGAGCACCGATAGATGTTTGAGGAAGGCGGGGAGGCCCATCTTAAAGGGTTCGGACAGTTGCTTTACTGGCGCGGCGCCTTTGAGCAGGCGGCTGACCACCGCGCGGCGCGTCGGATCGGCAAGCGCATGGAAAAGCGAATCGAGTGCGACTTGTTGGTTCACCATATGGAGAACTATAGAAATAGTTTTCTACATGGCAAACTGATTGTCCCTGCTCATAAAAAAGGGCCGCCCCGAAGGGCAGCCCTTAGTTTCTGAGGTTCGGGTTAGCCCCCCAAACCGCCAGTGGATCTCTATTAAGCCGCGTTGTCGTCGTTGCGGTTCGCGGCACGGCGGCGCGCGACGAGCGCAGCGGCTGCAGCCCCGAACAATAGCATCATCGGCGGCGCAGGAACAGGGGTCGGATCGCCCGACGATCCGCCATGGCTGCTGCTGCCGCCCGAACTGGACGATGAACTCGAAGACGAGCTGCTGCTCGACGACGAGGATGATGAGCTGGTACTTCCGGTCGAACCGAAGCTGCTGGTGCTGCCGGTCGCGCCCGACGAGGTCGCGCCGCTGGACGTGCTACTAGAGGATGAAGAGGAGGACGACGAGCTGCTGGAACCGCCCGAGCTGCTCGAGCTGCCGCCGCGCGACGAGCTGCCCCAGCCCGAACTGCCCTTCGACGAACTGCCCCAGCCCGAGCTGCCATGCCCGTGCGAGCTGCCGCCCTTCGACGAGCCGCCCGATGAGGATGAACTCGACGATGAGGAAGACGAGGACGACGAGGAACTCGACGACGAGCTGCTGCTCGACGACGAGGTGCTGACGTTGCCCGACGAGGTCGAGACATTGCCCGACGAGGTCGAGGTGCTCACGCTCCCGGTCGACGTCGAGACCCCGCCCGTCGAGGTCGACGTCGAAACGCCGCCGGTCGAGGTGCTGACGCCGCCAGTGGAAGTCGAAACACCGCCGGTCGAAGTGCTCACGCCGCCGGTCGAGGTTGAAACGCCGCCCGTCGACGTCGAGACACCCGACGAAGTGCTGGAAGTCGTGCTGAGACCACCCGTGGTCGTCGAGGTAACGACGATGCTGCCGCTGCTGCCGCCGCCGCTGCTACCGCCAAAGAAGCCGCCAAAGAAACCGCCGCCGAAACCGCCGCCGAAACCGCCGCCGATCACGGTCACACCGCCGCCGCTGCCGCCGCCTTCGAAGCCGCCGCGCTGGGGGAAGGGCGCATAAGGGATCGGGGGCAGCGGGATCGTCTGCGTCACGACCTGCTGCTGCGGAGTCGCGGTGCGGATGATGCGCTTCGTCGTGACGACGCGGCGCACGCGCTTTACGGGCTTGCGGGCCGCGTGGCGCTTGCGAACGACCTTCTTCCCGGCACAGGGCGAGCAGGACTGGACTGTCTGGGCACGCGCCTTCGGAACGTCGGCGATCTGCATCGCGCCGCTACCGATGATTGCGCCGCCGCAGGTGCAGGCGCAAAGTTTGGCAAGGGCCATTCGGACAGACATAGGCTTCTCTTTCTTTCCCGTTGCAGGTGCGAAGCGCTACCGACCGGCACCCCCCCGTTCACCTCCGCTATACCTCAAAAGGCCAAAGCTTTGTGAATGCGGCAATTGTGTTAACCGCGTTTGCCTGTCCGAGAGCGGGAATTGCGGCACGGAATCAACAAAAATTGCGGTATATGTCCCAAAACAGAACGGAAAATGCAGTAATTCTATGCAATTGGTTAACCTTCGGACCTAAATCCGGTTTCGCGACCGGTCGCACGGCGCGATCGCCAACTATGTAGAATCACGGCTTTTGCCGTGCCGGTTCATCGCCGCTTCACGGGTTGTCGCTATCCGCAGCTTCGGCGCTTGTATCGTCGACAGCGGCTGGTTATAGGCGCGCCACTCCCTGCACCGCTTGGCGGCTCGCGGGGTGACAGGAAAGGACGCGAGAGCCCCTCATGCCGACCAAGATTGCCGACGTTGGCGCTGACGCGCTTCGCGAAGCCAAATCCAATCTCGATTCGGACTATGTCCCCAGTGACGACGAAGAGTTTATGAACGAGCGGCAGCAGGATTATTTCCGCGGCCTGCTGCTCGCCTGGAAAAAGTCGATCCTGTCCGAATCCGAATCGACGCTCGCGCATCTTCAGGACGGCCCGCTGCGCGAGCCCGACCTCGCCGACCGCGCATCGAGCGAGACCGACTGGGCGATCGAGCTTCGCACCCGCGACCGCCAGCGCAAGCTGATCGCCAAGATCGATTCGGCGATTCGCCGCATCGACGAAGGCGAATATGGCTATTGCGCGGTCACTGGCGAGCCGATCTCGCTCGCCCGTCTGCAGGCGCGCCCGATCGCGACGATGACGCTGGAAGCGCAGGAGCGCCACGAGCGCAACGAACGGATTTCACGCGAAGATTAGTCGGTGAGGCCCTCCGTCCCATTTACGTTTCCGCAACGGCTGGCTTCTAGATTCGCGCCCCTGACATAACGCGGGGAATGGTCGCAATGGAATCGCGTGAGCCGGTATCGGTCGATGAAGAAGTGGCGGCGCTGTCGCGCGGCGCCGATCGGGATAGTCTGTTCATGCAGGCGAGCCTGATCCTGCCTGGCCGTACAGAGGCTGTGACCATACGCGTGCGCAACCTGTCGCCCGGCGGCATGCTGGCGGAAGCGATGGTGCAGGTCGCACAAGGCGGCGCGGTCGAAGTCGACCTGCGCAACGTCGGCCGGGTTTCGGGCCGGATCGTCTGGGCGGGCGAGGGTAAATTCGGCATCGCGTTCGACCGGCCGGTCGATCCGCAGGCGGTGCGTCGTCAGGTGGTTTCGCAGTCCGATTTACCGCCGCATCTTCGGCGTACGGGGCTCGAGAAAGGCCCCCTCTATCGCCGGCGCTGATGCGTCCTTCACAGGTGGCATCAGCGGGGCGATAGCGCTGGCGGTCAGCCGACCGCGAGCATCTCTTCCTTCAGTTTCAGTTTCCGCTTCTTGAGCAGCGCGACCAGTCCGGTATCGGGGGCGGGACGGCGCTCTTCATTCGCAATTTTCGCATCGAGGTCCGCGTGACGGGACTTCAAGGTGGAAAGGTGCGACGTGCTCATTGGCATTCTCCTTTTCGACTCGATGGGCAGGACGAATTAAATCACGAAACCGCCTCGATGTCGTGGCGATTCGGTGGGGCGGTCCCCGTTGCGGACCAGTGGTGAACGTGGCAGGGAGGCGAGGTGAGCCCCGAAGAAATTACCCAGCGCCTGGAACTGCTTCGCATCGAGCATCGCGACCTTGATGCGGCGATCATCGCGCTCGGCTCCGCCGCAGTCCCCGATCAGCTGCAACTCGCGCGTCTCAAGAAGCGCAAGCTCCGGCTGCGCGACGAAATTTCCTGGTGCGAAGATCAGCTGGTCCCGGACATCATCGCCTAGGATCGGCCGACATTCGGCCCATGTCGGCCTGCAAAGGACGATTTCCCGTGCATCCGGTGCTCACATACTGAGGTGCGCTGCGCTCCGGTCCTGAAAAATCACCATTTTCGGCTCGCCCTGAGCCAAATGTCGACCAATCCTAACTGCTTGAATTAAAACGGGACGACTCGGTCTCCAACTTTAATGGTTACCGCCATTGCGGACCTCGCGCGAGGCGTGGCATCCCTCGGCCATGGTCGGCGGGCGAACGGACATGATGGCAATCGACGTGCCGGTGCAGCGTGCACAGGTCGAAAATCTCTATGTCGAGGCGATGCTGCTCGCCGACGAGGCGCACACCGCCTTTGCGGCGCAGCGCGATCTTGGCCGTGCGCACGGCGATGCCGCCGCGCAGATCAGCCTCGCGTGCGAATCGCTCAAGACGACGACCCGGCTGATGCATGTCATCGCGTGGCTGCTTCACCGTCGCGCGATGTTCGCGGGCGATCCCGGCGCAGGGCCGCACGACAGCGCGGCGCGGATCGGCGAGCCGGTCCCGGCCGACTGGAATATTTGCGCGGGCTTCGACGTGTCGACCGGCCGGATCATTGCGGCGAGCGAACGCTTGTTCGAGCGGATCGCGATGCTGGAGGCCGGGTGGGAAGCGCCGGCGATTGCGCCGGTGCAACAATTGCTCGCGCGGCTCGAAGCGCGGCTCTGACGCCTGACCCTAACGCCGCTTGGTGCCGTAATCGATCCGGATCCGGACCCAGGCGCCGACCAGCGGCTGGCCGCCGAGCCGCGGCGGCCGCACCTGAAATGCCCATGCCGCGGCGAGCACCGCCCGATTGATCTGCGATCCGGTCGGATATTCGTCGAGCCCGACGCAATCCTCGACGCGATAATCGGGCGCCGTGCGGCAGGCGATCAGTCCCCAGCCGGGCCCGCTGGCGGTCGACAAATAGCCGCGCAGTTCGTCATCCCGCGGCTCGCGGTACCAGGCCGCGGCATAGAGCGGCTCGCCATTGGGGGCCGTTCCTACCCGCTCGGTATCGCGCGATGCCGGGGAGCCGCCGACATTGGGCGGCCCATAAACCCGCCCGCCCGGCGGACGCGTTGCCGGCGGAGGCGTGACCGGCGCTGGCGGCCGTTCGCTTGGCGTCGGGACCGTCGGTGCGGCCTTGGGTACGACGGGCGGCGGGGGTGGCAGCGGTTTGGCCTGTTGGGGCGGCTGCGGTTCTTCGGGAGCGGGCTGTTTTTCGGGCCGCTCGATTTCGGCGCTGCTCGGTTCGGGTGAATCCGCGGCAATCTCGCTGGCCTCGAGGCTCACCACGCTGACAGGCTCCTCGCGGCGGTCGGGCGGCGCCTCCAGGCCATAGGTGAGCAGCAGGAGCAGCAGGATCGCGGGGATTAGCACGGCCAGGCTTATCGCAAGCGCGCGGCGTCCCGCCCCGATGCTGAGCTGTTCGACGTAGGGAGTGGCTGGAACGGGGTTCAGCTGAAGCAATCTTTGGTGTCGGCGTCCGCTGGCCAGGGGCTCGGGGCTAGGTTGGCGGGGGATAGTGGGGCGCTGGGGCTTTGACAAGGGCGCAGGGCGTCCCGCTCCACTGCGTCATCGGTTATCCCAGCCACTCGATCCACGCGCCATGGGCGTGCGCGTGGGCCAGCTTGCGTGGCGCCTCGCCGCCCGGCCAGTATCGCACGATCAGTTCGTGATGATGGACGGTGCGGTTCGCTTCGAGCGCGATCCACGCCAGCGGCCGATCGGGGGTCGCCTGCGCGCCCGCGGCCTCCATCGCGGCGGTGACGCGCGCCTGTTGATCCGCTGGCACATATTGCCAGACGATCGAATGCATCAGTACGCGCGTCGTACCGTTGGCCTGCGACCGCGCGAGTTCGGCTTCGACGAAATCGGCGGCATTGGCGTGGACCAACTGCGGCGGCTCATCGGTCGCCGCCGCGATCGCAGCCTCCATGCGCGCGAAACGGATATGATGTTCGGGCCAGATATAGGCTTTGAGCCGCAAGGCTTGCGCCGGGTCGGTGAGGTCGACGGGGGCGACGTCGCAACCTTTGAGGCCGACGAACTCGATCGCGTGCTGCGGCGGATGGTTGCCGCGCCATTCGGGCGTGAACGCCATCGCGCCCGACTGCGGTCCGACATGCACGCCGCCAAGGTCGTAATGATAACGGTCGATCATCAGGTTGATGCCGCCGCTCGACCCGATTTCGAGGCAGTCGAAACGCGGCGGGAGGCCCTTGTCGGCGAGCCACAACATCGCCGCGATGAAATTCGACGAGCGCCCCGCCTCGTTCGTTTGCGGCGGGCCGTCGAGCCAGGGGAGCAAGGCCGCCTCATGGCGCGCAATGACGCCGGCGATGATCGCATTGTCGTTGATGTCTTCGGAATCGGCATAGATGGGCGCGAGCTCGTGCGCGGCCTGTGACAGGTGGAGCGCATGGATGCCGCCGGCGGCGCGCAGCGGCAGCGCATCGGCGAGCGGCGGGCCCTGCCATCCGGCGATCCGGCGCGCGAATTCGCTCGCCGGCTTGGCGAGCAGCGTGCCGAGCGCCGCGACGACGCGGGCAGTGACGCGCGCATCGTTGGCGCGGCAATAGGCGACCTGATTGGCAAAGGCGGTGCGGACGGCTTTCGGGCCGGTTTCGGCCATGTCGATCGGCTTGTATCGCTCGCTCATTGCCCTTTTTCCTCTCGCCGCTTATGGGCGCGCAAGCCTATGCCCGAACCGATCATCTTTGCCATCCCGAAAGGGCGCATCCTCGACGAGGCGCTTCCCCTGCTTGCGCGCGTCGGGATAGAGCCGTCGGCCGAGTTTTTCGACAAGAAAAGCAGAGCGTTAGTTTTTGGGACGAATCGGCCGCACATCTCGTTGATCCGCGTGCGCGCGTTCGACGTCGCGACCTTCGTCGCGCATGGCGCGGCGCAGCTCGGCATCGTTGGGTCGGACGTCGTCGACGAGTTCGACTACAGCGAGCTATACGCCCCCGTCGACCTGGGCATCGGCCATTGCCGCCTGTCGCTTGCGGGGCCGGAGGGCAGCGCCCCGCCGGGCGCCAACGAATTGGGGGGCGAGAGCCATATCCGCGTCGCGACCAAATATCCCGCGACGACGCGCCGCTGGTTCGAGGCGCAGGGTATCCAGGCCGAATGCATCAAGCTCAACGGCGCGATGGAAATCGCGCCCAAGCTGGGCCTCGCGTCGCACATCGTCGATCTGGTTTCGACGGGGCGCACGCTCGTCGAAAATGCACTCGCCGAACAGACGATCATTAGCGAGGTGTCGGCGCGGCTGATCGTCAATCGCGCGGCGTTCAAATTGCGCTCGGCCGAAGTGCCGGCGCTGGTCGAGAAATTCCGGCAGGCGGTGGGCGATGCGGCGGCTTGATGCTTCCGAACCCGGCTTCGCCGCCGAGTTCGACGCGCTGGTCAATGATCGGCGCGAAAGCACATCCGATGTGTCGGCCGATGTTGCCGCGATCATCGCGCGGGTAAAGGCCGACGGCGATGCCGCGCTCGCCGATTATACCGCAAAGTTTGACCGCTTCGATCTGGATGCGAGTGGCTGGAGCATCTCGAAGGAGGAATGCGCCGCGGCTTATGACGCATTGGCGCCCGATCTTCGCGATGCGTTGAACCTCGCCGCCGACCGTATTCGCGCCTATCACGCGGCGCAGCTCCCCGAGAACCGCGACTATCGCGATGGCACGGGCGCCCGGCTCGGCGCGCGGTGGAATGCGGTTGATGCGGCAGGGGTCTATGTTCCGGGCGGCCGCGCCGCCTATCCGTCATCGGTCTTGATGAACATCCTTCCCGCTAAGGTCGCAGGCGTAGATCGCATCGTGATGATGAGCCCGACGCCGGGCGGCGAGACCAATCCGGTCGTCATGGCGGCGGCGCATATCGGCGGGGTCGACGAAATCTGGCGCGTCGGCGGGGCGCAGGCGGTTGCCGCGCTCGCTTATGGCACCGACCGGATTGCGCCCGTCGACGTCGTCACCGGCCCCGGTAACGCATGGGTCGCCGAGGCGAAACGCCAGGTCTATGGCGTCGTGGGGATCGACATGGTCGCGGGGCCGAGCGAGATCGTCGTTGTCGCCGACAATCGCAATGCGCCGCATGTGATCGCCGCCGACCTGCTCAGCCAGGCCGAACATGACCCGACGAGCCAGTCGATCCTGTTCACCGACGATGCGGCCTTTGCCGATGCGGTTGCGGTGGCGGTCGACGCCATCATCCCGACGCTCGGGACCGCCGCGACGATGCGCGAAAGCTGGGACGCCAACGGCGCCATCGTCATCGTCCCCACGCTCGCCGACGCGATCCCGCTCTGCGACCGGCTCGCACCCGAACATCTCGAACTCGCGGTCGATGCCGCCGAGGCGGACGCACTCTTCGCCAAGGTGCGCCACGCCGGCTCGGTCTTCCTCGGCCGCGAGACTCCCGAAGCGATCGGCGATTATGTCGCCGGCCCCAACCATGTGCTGCCGACCGGCCGCCGCGCGCGTTTTTCGAGCGGGCTGTCGGTGACCGATTTCATGAAGCGCACCAGCTTCCTCGCGCTCGACGAAAAGAGCCTTGCCGCGATCGGCCCGGCCGCAGTCGCGCTCGCGGGGGCCGAGGGGCTTCCTGCTCATGCGCTTTCGGTCAGCCAGCGTCTCAACTAAGAAAAGAATTATGAACAAACGCTCCCAGTCCCGCTCCGCCGCCCGTCTTGCCGCCGTCCAGGCGCTCTATCAGCATGAGATGGAGGGCACGCCCGTGCCCAAGCTGATCCACGAATTCCACCAGCACCGCATCGGCGCGACGATCGAAGATGAAGAATATGCCGACGCCGACACCGCCTTTTTCGACGATATCGTCAAGGGTACGCTGGCGCGTCAGGAAGAGATCGACGCGGCGATCATTGCGCGGCTTGCCAGCGGTTGGTCGATGGAGCGGCTCGACCGCACGATGAAGGCGATCCTGCGCGCGGGCTCCTATGAACTGATGGCGCGCGGCGATGTGCCGGTCGGCGCGGTGGTCAGCGAATATGTCGACGTCGCAAAGGCGTTCTTTGACACGCGCGAGGCGGGGTTCGCGAATGGTCTGCTCGATGCGATCGGCAAGGATGTGCGGGCGAAGTGATTCAATCCTCCCTGTGGCGAAGCCATGGGGAGGGGGACCGTTCGCGAAGCGAATGGTGGAGGGGCAGCAACGTCAACGCAATCGCCCCTCCGTCAGCGCTTCGTACTGACACCTCCCCATCGCTGCGCGACAGGGAGGATCAAAGGGCCTCTTTTATACCGTAATAGTATCGCCTACCTTCACCTCCATGAGCGAAGCCGATTTTGTCGCCCGTCTGCGGTCCATCGCGACCGATCCCGCCGCGCGCGGGCTGGCCGACGATGCGGCGGTTATGGACGGCCTTGTCCTAACCCACGACATGATCGTCGAGGGCATCCACTTCCTTCCTGACGACACGCCGCAGGATATCGCGTGGAAGCTCGTCGCGGTGAACCTCTCCGATCTCGCCGCCAAGGGCGCGGCGCCGGTCGGCGTGCTCGTCGGATACAGCCTCGGCGACGAGGAATGGGATGCGGCGTTCGTCGAGGGGCTCGACTTGGTGCTGCGCCGCTTCGGCGTCATCCTGCTCGGCGGCGATACGGTGCGGGTGCCTGCGGGCGCGCCGCGCAGTTTCGGGCTGACCGCGATCGGCCGCGCACCGCCGGGCGGCGCGCCGTCGCGCGGCGGCGCACGGCCGGGCGACCAGATATGGGTCACGGGCACGATCGGCAACGCCGGCTTGGGCCTCGCGATGCGGCTGGGGCAGGAGGATGCGAACGAAACCTGCCTTGCCGCCTATAAAAGGCCGCAGCCGCAGCTGACCTTCGGGCAGGCGGTCGTGCCGCATGTCCACGCGATGATGGACGTGTCCGACGGCCTGCTGATCGACGCGCAGCGCATGGCCGCGGCGAGCGGGTGCGCGTTCGGCATCATGCTCGAATCGCTCCCGCTGTCGGCGGCGCTGCTCGCGGTGCGGCCCGATGTGCTCGACACGCGGCTCGCGGCGGCCACCGCGGGCGACGATTACCAGCTGCTGTTCACCGCCGATCCGGCCGCGGCGGCAGCGATCCGCGAGATTGCCGCGGGGCTGAACGTCATGGTGACGATACTCGGCCACGCCGGGGTGGGCGAGGGTATCATGCTGACGCACCGCGCCCAGCGCATCGCGCTCCCCGACCGTCTCGGTTTCATGCACTAGGGCTCGCATCCACGGAAAAGCACGGAATAACCGGGCTTGCCCTTGGCTTTCTTTCTTCCCATAACTCGGCGTCCAAATTTGGGGCGGTCGCATCAGGGGAGAGAGCGAGCCGGCAACAATAAGTCGGACGTTCGACTGTTATCTCTGCGTTCGCCCTTCTCGATGGGGAAGGAATAGACACGCATGAATCCGGTTTTGATCGCGATAGCGTGCGGCCTGGTGGCCGTACTCTATGGATTTATTACCTCGCGGCAGGTGCTCAGCGCATCGGCGGGTAATGAGAAGATGCAGGAAATCGCCGCCGCCATTCAGGAAGGCGCCAAGGCCTATCTGGGCCGTCAATATCGTACCATCGCCATCGTCGGCGTTGTTGTCGCCGTCCTCGTCGGGCTGTTCCTCGGCCCGATTTCGGCGACGGGTTTCGTCATCGGCGCCGTCCTGTCGGGCGTCGCTGGTTTCGTCGGCATGAACATCTCGGTCAAGGCCAACGTCCGCACCGCGGCCGCGGCGCAAACCGGGCTACAAGCGGGCCTGACCATGGCGTTCCGCGCCGGCGCGATCACCGGCTTGCTCGTGGCGGGGCTCGCGCTCCTCGCGATCTCGGTCTTCTTCTGGTATCTGATCGGCCCCGGTGGTTACACCGTCGGCGGTGACGATCGCACCGTCGTCGACGCGCTCGTCGCGCTGGCCTTCGGCGCCTCGCTGATCTCGATCTTCGCGCGTCTCGGCGGCGGTATCTTCACCAAGGCGGCCGACGTCGGCGCCGATCTGGTCGGCAAGGTCGAGGCCGGCATTCCCGAGGACGATCCACGCAACCCCGCGGTGATCGCCGATAACGTCGGCGACAACGTCGGTGACTGCGCGGGTATGGCCGCCGATCTGTTCGAAACCTATGTCGTCACCGTCGGCGCCACCATGGTGTTGATGGCGCTGCTGCTGAAGGGCGCGGGCGACCAGCTTCTCCCGCTGATGAGCCTGCCGCTGTTGATGGGCGGCGTGTGCATCATCACTTCGATCATCGGCACCTATTTTGTCCGCCTCGGTGGCGGAAAGAATGTCATGGGTGCGATGTACAAAGGCTTCCTCGTCACCGCAGTCCTCTCGATCCCGGCGATCTGGTTCTCGACCAGCTATATCCTCAAGGGCGATATGGCGACCGACATCACGGGGACGACGTTCAACGGCAGCGACCTTTTCTATTGCTCGCTGCTCGGGCTCGTCATCACCGGGCTGATCATCTGGATCACCGAGTATTACACCGGCACCAACTATCGCCCGGTGCGTAGCATCGCCAAGGCTTCGGAAACGGGCCACGGCACCAATGTGATCCAGGGCCTCGCCATCAGCCTTGAATCGACCGCGCTGCCGACGCTCGTGATCTGTGCCGGCATCATCATCGCCTTCCAGACTGCGGGCATCATCGGCATCGCCTTTGCGGCCACCGCGATGCTGGCGCTCGCCGGCATGGTCGTCGCGCTCGACGCTTATGGTCCGGTCACCGACAACGCCGGCGGCATTGCCGAAATGGCGGGCCTCGACGATTCGGTGCGTGAAAAGACCGACTTGCTCGACGCCGTGGGTAATACGACCAAAGCGGTGACCAAGGGCTATGCCATCGGTTCGGCGGGTCTTGCGGCGCTGGTCCTGTTCGGTACTTACACGGCCGACATCACCGAATATTCGGCGAAGCTCGGCCTGACCGAGCCGCTGACCTTCTCGCTGTCGTCACCCTATGTGATCGTCGGGCTGCTGCTTGGCGCGCTGCTGCCGTATCTCTTCGGTGCGATGGGCATGACCGCGGTCGGCCGCGCGGCGGGTGAGGTGGTCAAGGATGTTCGCGACCAGTTCAAGAACAACCCTGGCATCATGACCTACGAATCGAAGCCCGACTATGCGCGCACCGTCGATCTGGTGACCAAGGCGGCGATCAAGGAAATGATCATTCCGTCGCTGCTTCCGGTTCTGGCGCCGATCGTCGTCTATTTCGTGATCCGCGCGGTCGCGGGGCCGGCGGCGGCGCTCGAAGCGCTCGGCGCGCTCCTGCTCGGCGTGATCGTCGGCGGGCTGTTCGTCGCCATCTCGATGACCTCGGGCGGCGGCGCGTGGGACAATGCCAAGAAATATATCGAGGACGGCAACCATGGCGGCAAGGGCAGCGAGGCTCATAAGGCTGCTGTCACCGGCGACACCGTCGGCGATCCGTACAAGGACACTGCGGGGCCAGCGGTCAACCCGATGATCAAGATCACCAATATCGTGGCGATCCTGCTCCTCGCGGCGCTGGCAAACGGCGCGGTCTAGCCGCACCGCCTGCGGGCAAAAGAAAAGCCCCGCCGGAGCGATCCGGCGGGGCTTTTCTTTGACGGCTTTAGGCATGGTCAGCTGGCATCCCCATTTTCGTCATCCCCGCGAACGCGGGGACCCAGAGCGTCCGTGGGCTCACCTAGCCCTGGGTTCCCGCTTTCGCGGGAATGACGAGAGATAGAAGCGCGGCGTCCGCTCTCGTTCGAAACCGGCCGTTCAGGACGTCGTCGTCGCCTTCATCTGCGCCGCATATCCCGCCTGCACCATCGCGCTCATCCGGTCGAAAAGCGCGTTGGGTTCGCTGCGGCGCAATTGGGCAATCGCGGCCTCGGCGCCCTCGGCGACGACCAGTTCGCGCGTGCCGACATCGACTGCCGCCAGTATCTGCGCCGCCGCATCGTCGGGCGACAGGCCGTTCTCGATTGCTGCATCGCTCTCCCCGCGGACGCTACCATCGGCGTTGAGCGCATTGCGGCTGACGTTTGTCGCCACCGATCCGGGCGCAACGACGAGGACCTTCAGCCCCAGATGCTCATTCTCGGCACGCACGCTGTCGTGATAGCCGATCAGGCCATGTTTCGCGGCGCAATAGGCGCTGCGGAGCGGCACCCCCGCGATCCCCGCGACGCTCGATATCGCGATGATCTGCCCGCCGCCCGCGCCGACCATGCGCGGCAACAGCGCCTGCGTCAGCGCGATGGGGGCGAGCAGGTCGACGGCGATAATCTGTTGATAGACAGAGAAATCGGTCTCGATCGCGAGGCTGCGCTGCGAGATGCCGGCGTTGTTGACGAGGCCGTCGATGCGCCCCTGCCAGCTCCATGCCTGTGCGGCGAGCCCGGGAATCGCAGCATAGTCGGTCGCCTCGAACGGCAGGATCAGCGTCTCGGTATCGCAGTCGGCGGCGACCGCCTCCAGCGCCGCAACATTGCGTCCCGACAGGATCAGTTTCGCCCCGCGTGCGCCCAATGCGCGCGCCAGCGCCGCGCCGATTCCCGACGACGCGCCTGTAATCCACCAGACTTGATCCTGCATATCTTCATCCCCATCTGACCGTTTGTCCCAGCGTGAAACGGCGGTCAGACGCCGTCAAGGCGCCACCCCACGGATTTCCGCGGGAGGGGTGGCAATTTTGTTGCGAATCTGTTATAATAAATATCAACACGCCGACATTCTGCCTCTTCCCGTCATTGGGCTGGGGCACTTTCCGGCGTTCCGATGGAGCCATATCCCTTGTCACTCTGAACTGGCTAGCGCCGTCCGACTGCTCATCGTCCTCTCCCCGAGGGCGGGATGTGTCGGTGTTGTCGCACTTTCAGATCAGGGTCAAGGCACAAGAAAAGGAATTTGCATGTCCGTGAACACGCTCTTGTTCGAAGTTGGCGATTATGTTGTTTATCCCAAACATGGCGTGGGGCGCGTCATCGAATTGCAGCGGTCGGAAATCGCCGGCATGCAGCTCGAACTTTATGTCCTGCGCTTCGAAAAGGAAAAAATGACGCTTCGCGTGCCGACGAACAAGGCCGAAGGCGTGGGCATGCGCAAGTTGTCGTCGGACAAGACTCTGAAGGAAGCGCTTCAGGTCCTGACCACCAAGCCAAAGGTGAAGCGCACCATGTGGTCGCGCCGCGCGCAGGAATATGAAGCGAAGATCAATTCGGGCGACCTCGTGTCGATCGCCGAAGTGACCCGCGACCTGTTCCGCGCCGACGACCAGCCCGAGCAGAGCTATTCGGAACGCCAGATCTTCGAAGCGGCATCGAGCCGCCTCGCGCGCGAACTCGGCGCGATGGAAGAAAGCGACGAAAAGACCGCGCAGGCGAAGATCCTCCAGATCCTCAACGAGCATGCGCCGCTCTATTACGCCGAAAAAGTGTAATCGCGTCCACAGCGATGAAGGAAAGGGCGGTCTGGTAGGGCCGCCCTTTTTCGTTGTCCCCTCTCCCCTTGGGGGAGAGGGTTGCGCAAGCTTGGCAGCTCGCTGCCTAGCTGAAGCTGGGTGAGGGTGTGTTGCCTCTCATTCCCTCACCCGCTGCGACTAGGGAACAAGTTCGCAAGTCTCGCTGCCCTCTCCCCCAAGGGGAGAGGGTTTACGGATAGGTCGCGCTCACGAAATAGAGTCCATCGGGCGGGGCGTTCAGCCCGAGCGCATTGCGATCCGCCACGTCCAACGCCGCCTTCAGATCACGCGCCGACCATTTGCCATAACCGACCAGCGCGAGGCAGCCGACCATCGAGCGCACCTGATGGTGCAGGAAGCTGCGCGCCGCCGCCTCGATGATCAGCTCGTCGCCGTGTCGGCTGACGGTCAGCTTATCCAGCGTCTTCACCGGGCTTTGCGACTGGCAATGCGCCGATCGAAACGTCGTGAAATCGTGCAGGCCAATCAGCTGCTGCGCCGCGGCGTGCATCGCATCGGAATCGAGCGGCCGCGCGACTTGCCACGACAATCCCTTGTCCCAGGTCAGCGGCGCGCGGCGGTTGACGATGCGATATTCGTAGGACCGGCCGATGCAGGCGAAGCGCGCGTGCCAGTCGTCGGGGACGATCTCGCATGCGATCACCGCGACGGGCGCGGGGCGGAGCTGCGCGTTGAGTGCTTCGGTCAGCTTGAACGGCGTCAGCGGCTTTTCGATATCGACATGCGCGCGCATCGCGATGGCATGCACCCCGGCGTCGGTGCGCCCGGCGCTGAACACCTGCACGGTCTCGGCAGTGAAGCGGTGAATCGCTTCCTCGATCGCCTGTTGCACGCTCGGGCCATGCGCCTGCCGCTGCCAGCCCATATAGGGGCGGCCGTCATATTCGATGGTGAGGGCAAATCTTGTCATCGCCGCCCCTTAGCCGTTCGTGTCGAGCGAAGTCGAGACACCCCATGACCCTCTCCCATTTAGGGAGAGGGCAGCGAGACTTGGTGGCTTTGCCACCTAGCCGCAGCGGGTGAGGGGGTGTTTGCTATCGTGAGGGCACAACCCCTCACCCAGCTTCGCTAGGCAACAAGTTGCCAAGGCTGCGCAACCCTCTCCCTCAGGGGGAGAGGGATTAGGCTAGTCGAGTGCCTTTGAGGATTCCCCGCCCGCGCAGCAATTCGCCTGCCTCCATTGCAGGCTTTCCCGCGCGCTGGATGCGCGTCACGCGGACCGCGCCGGGGTTGCAGGCGATGGTCAGCGCGTCGTCGATCGTCACGCCGGGGGCCGCGCCCACCACCGTATCGGCCGGATGCGCGACCTCGGCGGCCAGCACCTTGTACCGCTCGCCCTCCAGCTCGAAAAACGCTCCCGGCGCCGGATTGAACGCGCGAATCTGCCGCTCGACCTGCACCGCGCTGGTCAGGAAATCGAGCCGCGCCTCGCCCTTGTCGATCTTCGCCGCGTAAGTGACGCCTTCCTCGGGCTGCGGCACCGGCGGAAAGGCGTGGAGCTCGCTCAGCACGCGCCGCATCATCAGCGCGCCCATTTCGGCCAGCTCGTGCGTCAGCACGCCCGCGCTCTTGCGCGCGACCGGCGTCGTTTCGATCAGCCGCATCGCGCCGGTGTCGAGCCCCGCATCCATCTGCATGATCGTCACGCCCGTTTCGGCATCACCCGCCAGGATCGCGCGCTGCACCGGCGCCGCGCCGCGCCAGCGCGGCAGGATCGACCCATGGACGTTGAGGCACCCTTCGCGCGGGGCGTCGAGCACCGCCTGCGGCAGGATCAGGCCGTAGGCCGCGACCACCGCGACATCAAGGGCGAGCGCCGCAAACTCGGCCTGCTCTTCCTCACTTTTCAGGCTGCGCGGCGTGCGGACGGGCAGGGCATGTTCCTCGGCCCAGACCTGCACCGGGCTTTTCTGTAATTTCTTGCCGCGCTGCGCGGGGCGCGGCGGCTGGCTATAGACCGCCGCAATATCATGCCCCGCCGCATGAAGCGCGGCGAGCGTCGGCACCGCAAAGGGCGGCGTTCCCATGAAGGCGATGCGCATGGGTGCGGGCTTTGGCGGACGACGACGGATGGTGCAAGCCCTCTCCCCTTGCGGGAGAGGGCAGCGAGACTTGCGAGCTTGCTCGCTAGTCGCAGCGCGAGAGGGGGCTGCACCGTCGCAACCCCTCTCCAGCCTCGGCTAGGCGCTTTGCGCCAAGCTGCGGCATCCTCTCCCGCAAGGGGAGAGGATTGTTGTGCGTCCGCGCAGGCCGCGATAGGTGCTGTGCATGGCCTCCACCGAAATCGAAGCCCTCGTCCAGCAACTCGCCCGGCTCCCCGGCCTCGGCCCGCGGTCGGCGCGGCGCGCGGTGCTGCATCTGATGAAGAAACGCGAGTCTGCGTTCGTGCCGCTGCTCGCGGCGCTCCAGACGGTGTCCGAACGGCTCGTCACCTGCACCATCTGCGGCAATGTCGACACGCACGATCCCTGCGCGATCTGCGCCGACCCGCGCCGCGATGCGCGGTCGCTGTGCGTCGTCGAGGAGGTGTCGGACTTGTGGGCGCTCGACAAATCGCGGCTGTTCCCCGGCAAATATCATGTGCTGGGCGGGCGATTGTCGGCGCTGGAGGGCATCCGCCCGCAGGATCTGGCGATCGACGCTCTCGTCGCGCGCGTCGCCGCGGGCGGCATCGACGAGGTCGTGCTGGCGATGAACGCGACGCTGGAGGGGCAAACGACCGCGCATTATCTCGCCGAGCGGCTGGAGGGCTATCCGGTGCGATTGACGCAGCTGGCGCACGGCCTACCGGTCGGCGGCGAACTCGATTATCTCGATGAAGGGACGTTGGCGCAGGCGCTTCGGGCAAGAAGGCCGGTGGGTTGACGCGGGGCGTTCTAATTCATACCTGGGCCCCCATGGCCTTACTCCCTATCATAGAGACCCCGGATCCCCGGCTGCGCGTCATTTCGAAGCCCGTCGAAACCTTCGACGCCGAACTCAAGACGCTGATCGCCGACATGTTCGAGACGATGTACGACGCGCCCGGCATCGGACTGGCGGCGATCCAGATCGGGGTGCCGAAGCGCATCCTGGTGATCGACCTCCAGGAACCCGATCCCGAGGACGAAGAGGGCAAACGCCTGATCCGCGAGCCGCGCGTGTTTATCAACCCCGTCTTTTCGGACGAGAGCGAAGAGCATAGCGTCTATTCGGAGGGCTGCCTGTCGGTCCCCGAACAATATGCCGAAGTGACGCGGCCCGCCGAGGTCACCGTCGACTGGCAGGACGAGGACGGCAAGCATCATCAGGAACGCATGACCGGCCTGATGGCGACCTGCATCCAGCATGAGCACGACCATCTGGAAGGCATTCTCTTCATCGACCATCTGTCGCGGTTGAAGCGCGAAATGGTGCTGAAGAAGCTGATGAAGATGCGCAAGGCGGCGTGAGGATTATCCCTCTCCCCTTGAGGGAGAGGGCAGCGAGACTTGCCAGCTTGCTGGCTAGTCGCAGCGGGAGAGGGGGCTGCTCCCTTTCGATAGGATCGAACCCCTCTCCCAGCTTCGCCTAAGCGGCAGAGCCGCCAAGGCTGCGCATCCCTCTCCCGCAAGGGGAGAGGGAATTATCGGTCATCCCGCCTTCGCAACACCCACCATCGCGGGGCGCAGCAGCCGGTCCTTCAGCATATAACCCGCCTGCATTTCCTGCACGATCGTGCCCGGCGTCTGATCGCTCGGGATTTCGAGCATCGCCTGATGCTGGTTCGGATCGAGCGGCAGGCCGATCGCGGCAATGCGCGTGATGCCGTTGCGTTCGAAGACGCTGAGCAATTCGCGCTCGGTCGCTTCAAGGCCGGTGATCAGCGGCTTGATCGCCTCGTCGGCGCGCTGTTCCTCGCTGAGCGCGGCCAGCGCGCGGCCGAGATTGTCGGCGACCGATAAGATGTCGCGCGCGAATTTCGTCGCGGCATAGGCGTGCGCGTCGGCGATTTCCTTGTCCTTGCGGCGCGTGACATTCTGCGTCTCGGCGCGCGCATAGAGCAGGTCCTGCTGGAGCGCGGCGACCTGTTCGGCGAGCTGCGCTACCTCTTCGTTGCCGCCTTCTGCGGGAGCTGCTGCCTCGGGGGCGTCGGTTTCGGGGGCCTGGCCGTCGTCGACCGGCGTGTCGTTTTCAATGTTCGTCATAAACCTATCGTATCAGTCTGGAGAGCGATTGTGCGGTGAAATCCACCATGGGAACGATCCGGGCATAGTTCAAGCGCGTCGGGCCGATGACCCCGACCACGCCGACCACGCGCCCGTCCGATCCGCGATACGGCGCCGCTATCACGGACGAGCCCGAAAGCGAGAATAATTTATTCTCCGAGCCGATGAAAATTCGCGTTGCGGCGCCCTCGCGCGCGCTGTCGAGCAATTGCGCAATGTCCTGTTTGGTTTCGAGTTCGTCGAGTAATTGGCGGACGCGGTCGAGGTCGCCGACAGCGCTTTCGTCGAGCAGATTCGCCTGCCCGCGCACGATCAGCACCGGACGGTCGGCGCCGTCCGACGACCAGATCGCGAGCCCGCGGCTGACCAGATCCTGCGCGGCGCGGTCGATCGCGATGCGTTCAGCCTCGATCTCATGGCGCACGCGCGCCATCGCGTCGGTCAGCGTCAGCCCGGACAGCATAGCGGTGATATAATTGCCGGCCTCGACCAATGCCGAGGGATTGAGCCCCGGCGGGATATCGATGACGCGATTCTCGACCGCGCCATCGCCCGCGACGAGGACGACGAGCGACTGGTTCGCCGAGAGCGGGACGAAGGCGAGCTGTTTGAGCACGCGTTCATGCTTGGGGACGAGGACAAGACCCGCGCAGGCCGAGAGCCCCGACAGCGCCGATGTCGCCTGCGCGAGCGCGCTTTCGATCGGCCCGCCTTCGGACAGGCTCGCCTCGATCTGCGCGCGGTCCTCGGCCGAGGGTTCGGCGACCTGCATCATGCCGTCGACGAAGAGGCGGAGCCCCTGTTCGGTCGGCAGGCGCCCGGCGCTGGTGTGCGGGCTGGCGAGCAGGCCGAATTCCTCGAGATCCTGCATGACGTTGCGGATCGACGCGGGCGAAAGGTTCAGCGCCGCGAGCTTCGACAAGGTACGCGATCCGACTGGCTGGCCGGTTTCGAGGTAAGCGTCGACGACCAGCCGGAACACGTCGCGCGCGCGCGTGGTGAGTTCGGTGATCGGCGGGGTGGTCATAAAGGGGGATTTAGGGATGGAGGGGGCGAGGGGCAAGCGCAACGCCGATCAGCACCCAGGCTTCGTCATTCCCGCGAAAGCGGGAACCCAGCGAGCAGACGTTGCAACTGGGTTCCCGCTTTCGCGGGAATGACGAAGAAAAGGAGGTGCAATTGGCACGCCTTCTGCATAGCCTCTCCACGGGGAGAAAATCATGACGACACCGCCACTCGACCGCGACGACGCGCTCGACGATTTCGACCATCGCGACGTCACCCTGCTCGGCCGCAAGCACCGCATCTATACAATCGGCAGCGGCCCCGCCGTCATCGTGATGACCGAAATGCCCGGCATCAGCCCGCATGTCGCGCGCTTCGCGCGCTGGGTCCGCGATGCCGGCTTTACCGTCTATATGCCGCATATCTTCGGGAAGGACGGCGCTGTGCCGCGGGCGCCTCGCATGGTGTTCACGATGATCGGTGGCTGCATCAGCCGCCAGTTCCGGGCGTTCCAGGCCAACGAAAGCTCGCCCGCGACGCAGTGGCTCCGCGCATTGGCCGCGCTGGCGCACAAGGAATGCGGCGGCAAGGGGGTCGGTGCGATCGGCATGTGCTTCACCGGCAATTTTGCGTTGTCGATGATGCTCGAACCCGCGGTGCTCGCGCCCGTGCTCGCGCAGCCGTCGTTGCCGTTGAATAACTCCGCGGGTATGCACATCGCCCCCGACGAGCTTGCCGCGGTGAAGGCGCGGATGGAGGCCGAGGATCTGACCGTGCTCGCCTATCGGTTCGAGGGCGACAAATATTGCAAGGCGGCGCGTTTCGCGGCCTATGAAGAGGCGCTCGGCGATCGCTTCATCGGGCGCGTGCTGCCCGACAGCGCGGCAAACCCCGACAGCCCGATGAAGAACCCGCACAGCGTCGTCACTATCCACCTGATCGACGAAGCAGGCCAGCCGACGATGCAGGCGCGCGACGAAATCCTCGATTTCTTCCGTATGCGGTTGAGCGATTGACGCGGGCAGCCTAAGGGCCTCCGCAATCACCAATCGAAAGGATAGTCTATGCGCCCTTCAGGCCGCGCGCCCGATCAGATGCGCCCCATTGCGATCGAAACCGAATTCACCATTCACGCCGAGGGCAGCGTCCTCGTCAGCTTCGGCAACACCAAGGTGCTGGTGACCGCCAGCGTCGACGAGAAGGTGCCGTCGTGGATGCGTGGCAAGGGCGCGGGCTGGGTGACGGCCGAATATGGCATGCTGCCCCGCGCGACGCACACGCGCGGCAGCCGCGAAGCGGCGAAGGGCAAGCAGTCGGGCCGGACACAGGAAATCCAGCGGCTTATCGGCCGCAGCTTGCGCGCCGTCGTCGACATGAAGAAGCTCGGCGAGCGCCAGATCATCATCGACTGCGACGTGATCCAGGCCGACGGCGGCACGCGCACCGCGTCGATCTCGGGCGCGTGGGTCGCGCTGCGCATCGCGGTCGACAAGCTGCTCGCGGCGAAGACGATTGCCGAGGATCCGATCGTCGACAAGGTCGGCGCGATCTCATGCGGCATCTATAACGGCACGCCGGTGCTCGACCTCGACTATGATGAGGATTCGGTGGCTGAGGCCGACGGCAATTTCGTGCTGACCGCAAAGGGCCAGATCGTCGAAGTGCAGGCGAGCGCCGAGGGCGCGACCTATGACGAGGAAGGCCTGCTGCGCTTGCTGCGTCTCGCGCGCATCGGCTGCGGCGAGATTTTCGCGGCGCAGGACAAGGCCACGGGGCGCTGACATGACGCGCAGGCTCGCCCCCGGCAGGCTGGTGATCGCCAGCCATAATGTAGGCAAGGTGCGCGAAATCCGCGCGCTGCTCGAACCCTTTGGGATCGAGCCCGTGTCGGCGGGCGACCTTGGGCTTCCCGAGCCCGAGGAAACGGGTACGACCTTTCGCGAAAATGCGCTGCTGAAGGCGCACGCGAGCGCCTCGGCGGCTGGGCTTCCCGCGCTTGCCGACGACAGCGGGCTTGAGGTTGCGGCCTTGGGCGGGCGGCCTGGCGTCTACACCGCCGACTGGGCCGAGCGGCAGGCGTTCGAAGGCCCGCCTGGCCGCGACTGGTATATGGCGATGGGCAAGGTCGAGGGCCTGCTCGCCGAGCAGGGGCCGGACGTCGACCGCAGCGCCTGTTTCGTCTGCACCTTGGCACTGGCATGGCCCGACGGCCATGCCGAGGTGTTCGAGGGGAGGGCGGAGGGCAGCCTGACCTGGCCGCCGCGGGGATTGCTCGGCTTCGGTTATGATCCGGTGTTTGTTCCGGTGGGTAAGTCGATGACTTATGCCGAAATCGATCCGGCAGAGAAGCATGCGATCAGCCACCGGGCGGATGCGTTCGCAAAGCTGGTGGCGGGGGCTTTCTAGGCGGCGCGCATGGCCGAACCGCTCGCCCTTTATGTCCACTGGCCGTTTTGCGTATCGAAATGCCCCTATTGCGACTTCAACAGCCATGTCCGCGAGAGCGTCGATCAGGCGGTGTGGCGCGAGGCGTTGCTCGCCGATTTGCGGCATGAGGCGGCGGTGCTGCCGGGGCGTACGGTCGGCTCGATCTTCTTTGGCGGCGGTACGCCGAGCCTGATGCCGCCCGAAACCGTCGCGGCGGTGATTGCGGCTGCGGAGGCCGAATGGGGGCTGGCGAGCGATTGCGAAATCACGCTGGAGGCGAATCCGAACTCGGTCGAGGTCGCCAATTTTGCCGATCTCGCTGCGGCCGGGGTCAACCGCGTTTCGATCGGGGTTCAGAGCTTCGATTCCGAAGTGCTTGAATTTCTGGGCCGGGCCCACAGCGAAGACGAAGCGCGCCGCGCGATTGCGACAGCACAGGAACATTTCGAACGCGTCAGCTTCGACCTGATCTATGCGCGACCCGGCCAGTCGATGGCCGCGTGGGAAGCTGAACTGGCGGGCGCGCTCGCCGTTGGCACCGACCATCTTTCGCTTTACCAGCTGACGATCGAACCCGGCACGCGCTTTGCGACGCTCGCGGCAAAGGGCGACCTCACCATTCCCGATGGCGATGCCGCCGCCGACCTGTTCGACGCGACGCAAGTGATGACGCGCGCGGCGGGCTTGCCGCGTTACGAGGTGTCGAACCATGCGCGCATCGGACAGGAGAGCCGCCACAATCTCGCTTACTGGCGCTACGCCGATTATGCCGGCGTCGGTCCCGGTGCGCATGGGCGGCGCCTCGGACAAGCGACCGAGCGGCACAAGAAGCCCGAGAATTTCATCGCGGCGGTGAAGCGCAACGGCCACGGGCTGAAGGTCGAACACGACCTGCCGGCGCATGAGCGCGCGACCGAAGCGATGCTGATGGGGCTGCGGCTGACCGAAGGCATCGACCTCGCGCGTATCGAGGAGCGCAGCGGGTTGGCGCGCGCGGCGTTCGTCGACGCCGATGCGGTTGCGCGGCTCGCTGCGCAGGGGCTGATGCGGCAAGACGGCGACTGGCTGGCGGTCACCGACGACGGCATATTGTTGCTCGACTCGATCCTTTCCGAGGTGGTGCGGACCGGCTAGGCTCCCCACGAAGCGAGGGCGATTTTGAGCGATACCCTGATCCGCGACTGGGATGCCCATCTGGCGCACGAGAAGCGCCGGTCGGAGCATACGCGCCGCGCCTATATCGCGACGGCCGAGCGCTTCTGTGCTTTCCTTTCACAGCATCGCGGTGGGGGGCCTGACGTCAAGATGCTGAAATCGCTGACGCCCAACGACCTCCGCGCCTATCTCGCCGACCGCCGCGCCGAAGGGCTGGGTAATGCGTCGGCGGCGCGCGAGCTTTCGGCGCTCCGCGGTTTCCTGCGCTTCGTCGGCGGTTCGGGCGCGAGCGTGCCGCAGATGCGCGGGCCGCGCGTCAAGAAAGGCCTGCCGCGCCCGGTCTCACCCGCCGAGGCACTTCAACTCGCGCAAGATGTCGAGGACAATGCCCGCGAAGGCTGGGTCGGCGCGCGCGATTTTGCGCTGCTGTTGCTGCTCTATGGCGCCGGGCTGCGTATCGGTGAGGCGCTCTCGCTGACCGGCGCGGCATTGCCGCTCGGCGACACGCTGCGCGTCACCGGGAAACGGAACAAGACGCGGATCGTGCCGATCCTGCCCGCCGTCGCGAGCGCGGTATTGCGCTATGTCGAGGCGTGCCCTTGGCCGATAGTGAAGGACACGCCGCTCTTTCTCGGCGCGCGAGGCGGACCCCTCCAGCCGGGCGTGGTACGGGCCAGCGTGCGTTCGGCGCGGCGCGCACTCGGGCTTCCCGAACGGACGACGCCGCACGCGCTACGCCATAGCTTTGCGACGCATCTGCTCGCGGGCGGCGCCGACCTCCGTAGCCTTCAGGAATTGCTCGGCCATGCGAGCCTCGCCTCGACGCAGGTCTATACCGCTGTCGACGCCGCGCATCTGCTCGATATTTACCGGAGCGCGCACCCGCGTGCCTAGCTCGTCTGCTTGGTCTTCCAGGTGATGACGCGGTAAATATAGAGAGCGACCAGCGATCCGATCGCGACCAGCGCCACCGGGCCGACAAAGGCATCGAGGTTCGCGAACTTGCCCCCGAACCAATTGCCCGCACCCGCAAGAGCCGCAATCCAGATCGTCGATCCGGCGGCAGTCCAGACCAGGAACTTCGCCTGGTTCATCTTCACCATGCCCGCGGGCAGCGACACCATCGTGCGCGCGACGGGCATGAAACGCGCGACGAACACGATCGCCGGGCCATATTTCAGGAAGAAGGCGTGGAGCCGCTCGACCTCGCTCCAGTCGAGCGTCAGCCAACGGCCGTGGCGGTCGATGAAGGGCTTGAGTCGCTCGTAACCGATCCAGCGACCGATGCCGTACCAGATCCAGTTGCCAGCGGTGGTGCCCGCGACCGCGACTGCGACGAGCGTCCAGAAATCGAAATGGCCCTTGGCGACGGCGATGCCGCCCAGCCCCATGATCACCTCGGACGGGATCGGCGGAAACACATTTTCGAGGAACATGAGGATGAAAATCCCCACATAGCCCCAGCTCTGGATCAGGTTCAGGATGAAATCGGTCATGGGGAGAGAACGCGCGGGCGCTTCAGCCGATCCGGCGGTTGATCGCGTCCCAGATCATTCCCGCCGTATCGCTGTTGTTGAAACGGTCGATCGCGACGATCCCGGTGGGCGAGGTGACGTTGATTTCGGTCAGCCACTCGCCGCCGATCACGTCGATGCCGACGAAGACCAGCCCGCGTTCGCGCAGTTGCGGGCCGAGGACGTCGCAAATTTCCTTTTCGCGCGGCGTGAGTTCGGCGGCCTCGGCATAGCCGCCGACCGCGAGGTTCGATCGGAATTCGCCTTCGCCGGGCTTGCGGTTGATCGCGCCCGCGACCTCGCCGTCGACGAGGACGATGCGCTTGTCGCCTTTGCTGACGCTCGGCAGGAATTGCTGGACCATGAAGGGTTCGGGCCACACCTGTCCGAACAGCTCGACGAGCGCGCCGAGGTTGCCGCCGTCGGCATCGATCTTGAACACCGCCTTGCCGCCATTGCCGTGGAGCGGCTTGATCACGACCGCGCCGTGGCGTGCCTGGAAATCCTTCACCGCGTCGAGGTCGCGCGTGACCATCGTCGGCGGCATATATTCGGGGAAATCGAGCACGAAGACTTTTTCGGGCGCGTTGCGCACCGATACCGGATCGTTGACGACGAGCGTCTCGCCCGCGAGACGTTCGAGCAGCCAGGTGCCAGTCAGGTAACCGAGGTCGAAGGGCGGGTCCTGCCGCATCAGCACGACATCGATGTCGCGGCCGAGATCGAGCAGTATTTCATCGCCGAACTTGTAATGCGCGCCCGCCTCGCGCTGCGCGTCGAGGATGCGGTTCGCCTTCGTCGTCAGCCGCCCGGCCTCCCACGTCAGCCCGCGCACATCGTAGTGATAGAGGTCGTATCCGCGCTCGAGCGCCTTCAATATCAGGTGGAAACTGCTGTCGCCCCCGATATTGATGCCATCCATCGGGTCCATTTGTACCGCGGCGCGCAGGGTCATTCGATCTTCCTCAGGGTTGCCAGACGTGGACCAGATGGCGTGGCAGGCGCCGCGGCGCAAGGAGCATCACGTCGATCCGTATGTCATCGCGCGGACTGGCGAAGCGCGGGCTGAGCATTTCGGCCGCTGCGGCCACGCGGCGCAGGCGATATGGGTCGATCGCAAGGTCCAGATCGGCGGCACGGTCGCGCCATTTGACCTCGATAAAGGCGATCGTTCGGCCGCGCCGCGCGACGAGGTCGACTTCTCCCACCGGAACGCGGAGTCGTTCGCCGAGGATGCGCCAGCCGTGGAGGCGCAGCCACCAGGCCGCGCGGCGCTCGGCCCGGCGTCCGCGGGCTTCGGCGGCGGCGCGGTTCAAGCCTGCTCTTTCAGCGTGAGTGCGCGCGCATAGACGTCATGACGGTCGAGGCCGAAGCGTTTGGCGACCGCCTTCGCGGCCTGTGCCACGGGTTTGTCGGCCATCGCCTCGCGCAGCGCCGCATCGAGCGTGTCGTCGTCGGCCTCTTCGGCCAGCGCTTCGCCGGGTGGACCGACGATGACGACGATCTCGCCCTTCGGTGGCGCATCGGCATAGCGCGCGGAAAGTTCGGTCAGCGTGCCGGTGACGCATTCCTCGAACATCTTGCTGATCTCGCGCGCAACCGCAGCCTCGCGATTACCGAGCCCTTCGGCCATCGCCGCGAGCGACGCCGAGAGTCGCGGTCCGCTTTCGTAAAACACCAAGGTCGCACGCAGTCCGGCAAACTCGGCGAGCGTATCGGCGCGTGCCTTCGCCTTGTTCGGCAGGAAGCCCGCGAACAGGAAACGGTCGCTCGGCAGACCGGACAGCGTGATCGCGGCGATCGCCGCGCAGGGGCCGGGCAGGGTGGTGACGTGCCGCCCCGCAGCGCGCGCGTCGCGCACGAGCTTGTAGCCGGGGTCCGAAATCAGCGGGGTGCCCGCGTCCGACACCAAAACGACAACTTCATGGCTCATCCGCGCAACCAGGGCGGCGCGGGTGCGTTCGTCGCTATGATCATGATAGGGGGTCATCGGCACACGCAAACCCAGATGCGACAGCAATTTCGCGGTGACACGCGTATCCTCTGCGGCGATCACGCCGGCGGAGGCGAGCGTCGTCGCCGCGCGCGCGCTGATGTCGCCAAGGTTGCCGATGGGCGTCGCAACGATATAGAGACCGGGCAAGGGAGAATCTGAGATGTTCGAATCTGGCATGACGCTGAAAATGGCAGAAACTGTCGGCCAGCGCCAAAGATATGCACCGGCGCGCCGCCAAATGTTGCGCGGGCTGGGTGCGATGGCGATGGCGGGGCTGCTTGCGGCGTGTCAGGTTGTCCCGAAAACCAATGGCCCGGCGACCCCGCCGCCGCCCACCAATCCCGATAACAATGTCGGCCCCGGCCTGCCGACCGACACTGATCGCCACCGCGTCGCGCTGCTGGTGCCGCAGACCGGCGCGAACGCCGACGTCGGCACCGCGATCGCCAATGCGACGACGCTGGCGCTGCTCGATTCGCGCACCGAGCGCGTTCGCATTACCACCTATGACACCGCGATCGGCGCCGCCGCAGCAGCGCGGCAGGCGGTTGCCGACGGCAACAAGCTGATCCTTGGCCCGCTGCTCAGCGAAGACGTCACCGCGGTCGCGCCGATCGCGCGCGAGGCGAAGGTGCCGGTATTGAGCTTCTCGAACGACAGCGGTGTTGCGGGCAATGGCGTCTTCATCATGGGCTTCGTTCCCGGCCAGTCGGTCGAGCGCGTCGTCGCCTTCTCGCGCGCCAAGGGTCATCTGCGCTTCGGCGCGCTCGTGCCCAGGAATGTCTATGGCGACCGCTCGGCGGCGGCGTTCCGCGCTGCGGTGGCCAAAGCGGGCGGCACGCTCGTCGCGGTCGAAAGCTATGACCGCAGCGCGACCGCGCTGACCGGCGCGGCACGGCGGATTGCGAACGCCGGTGCGATGGATGCGGTGCTGATCGCCGACAGCGGCGGGAACGCCATTCGCGCGGTGCCCGTGATCAAGGGCGCGGGCAACAAGCAGATCCTCGGCACCGAACTGTGGAACACCGACGCGGCGCTCGGCAGCAATGCGGTGATGCGCGGGGCGTGGTTCGCCAGCGTCTCGGACGGGCTTTATGGTCAGCTCGCGACCAAATACCGCGCCCGTTTCGGCAAGGCGCCGTACCGGCTTGCCAGCCTCGGCTACGACTCGGTGCTGCTGACGGTACGCATCGCGCGCGACTGGAAGCCGGGGACGAACTTCCCCGCGAACCGCCTGCTCGCCACCGACGGTTTCGGCGGCATCGACGGGATCTTCCGCTTCAGCAATCGCGGCATCGCCGAGCGCGCGCTCGAGGTCAGCGAGATCGGCGCGGGGGGCTTCCGCGTCGTCGATCCCGCGCCGACCAAATGGTAGTGGCAGCGCGGCCACAGTCGGCCCGAAAAGCGTTATGAGGTGAGCGCGGCGCCCTTTACGGCGGCACTTTGATCACTATATGACCACCACGCGTGTTTTTGCGTCGATGCTGCACGCCCTTTTTAAACGAACGCCTTTGTATAAACGATACAGGAGATACAGCTATACCACCGCCCATGACCCGTCGCCCAATGGCACCGATGCCGCCGAAGAACGGCCCGCGTTACAACGAATTTATCGCCTCCCCCAAAGTCCGCGTGATCGACGAGGAAGGCGAAAATCTGGGCGTGATGCTGACGGCCGAAGCGATTGAGCAGGCGGCTTCCGTCGGGCTGGACCTGGTTGAAGTATCCCCGAACGCCGATCCGCCGGTGTGCAAGTTCCTCGACGTCGGCAAGTTCAAGTACGAGGCGCAGAAAAAGGCGAACCTCGCACGCAAGAGCCAGAAGACGCAGGAAATCAAAGAGATCAAGATGCGTCCGAATATCGACGATCATGATTTCGACGTGAAGATGCGCAAGGTGTTCGACTTCCTCGAGGAAGGCGACAAGGTCAAGATGACCATGCGTTTCCGCGGCCGCGAGATGAGCCACACCCAGCTTGGCCTGAACGTGCTGCAACGCGTCGCCGAACTGACGTCCGAAATCGCGAAGGTCGAGGCGCACCCGCGTACCGAAGGCCGCCAGATGCTGATGGTAATCGCGCCCAAATAAGCGCGCCGACTCAGCCGATACGAAATTCGAGGGCGGTCGTTCCAGCGGGACGTCCGCCCTTTTCGTATCGGCGCTCGATCATCTTGACGTCACCTGCCGCCGACATCGCAACCAGCGTCGAGGCGCGCGTGCCGTAAATGTCGCCGCGCAGGAACAGCGCTGGATCGCCCTCGGCGGTCAGCGTGTCGAGCAGGCCTTCGGGATCGCTTTGCGCATCAACGACCGCCTCCAGCGCCGTCCGCAGCCGCTCGGCGCGCGGACAGGGCTTGTCGACGGGCTCGTTCGCGAGCGCATGAACTCCCGGCGAGAGCGATGCGATCAGCGGCTCTGGCCGATTGGTGAGCAATCGCGCTCCGTCCCCGCCGACCGCAAGCAGGTTGAACGCGTTGAAGCGGTCGAGATCGGCCGCGGCCGGATCGGCGAAACGGCCTTCGCCGCGCAGCATGTCAACGACGAGCGCGCCGCGCGATTCTTTCGTAGGGTCGGGCATTGCGCCGCGGACATTGGTCACCACGACGGCGCGGCCGCTGGGGCGATGCACGCCGAGCCATGTCCCGCTCGCTTGAAGATCGCGGCCCGCGGCGATCCCGCTACCATTGTCCCATTCGCTGAGCGGCGCAGCGGGGCGCTCGTGGAACTCGTCGCGATTGCCGATGAGGAGGAGGGGCCAGTCGGGATGGGCTTGGTGAGCGAGGGCGACGACGCACATGCCAGTGCATATCGGGTGTCGGCGTACACTTGCCAAGCCTCTTGACAGATGGCTTGGTTGAATGTTCAATCAACTCATCTGAGCGAGGGAGGAAGCCAATGGCCGACGAATTCGAGAAGATGGGCGAAAGCCTTCGTGCCAAGACCGGCAAGGGGCTGAACGAATGGGTCGCCGCGGCGCGCGCGACGGGAATTGCCGGCCATATGGCGCTGGTGAGCCACCTCAAATCCGAACATGGGCTGGGCCACGGCTATGCCAATATGATCGTGCATGCCGCCAACGGGTCGTCTTCGTTGTCCCAGGACGACGACGCGCTGGTTGCGGCGGCGTTCGATGGGGCCAGGGTGCATTGGCGACCGCTCTATGACCGGCTGACCCTGCTGGTGCAGGGCTTTGGCAACGACGTCGAGTTGGCACCGAAGAAAGGCTATGTCAGCCTCCGCCGCAAAAAGCAGTTCGCGCTGTTCCAGCCCTCGACCAAGGACCGCTTCGATATTGGCCTTGCGCTGAAAGGCGAGGAGCCCACGGGCAAGCTCGAACTCGCGGGCAGTTGGAATGCAATGGTCTCGCACCGCGTCCGCCTCGCCGCCGACGAAGAGGCGGGCGCCGACGTGGCGGGCTGGCTCCGCGCCGCCTATGATCGCGCCGGGTAACGCCATGAATGCTGCCGATACGCGGGGCCGCATATTGATGACCGCGATGGAGCTGTTCTGGGAGAAAGGCTATCTCTCGACCTCGGTCTCCGACATCCTCTCGCGCAGCCAGGTCCATTCGGGCAGCCTCTATCATTTCTTCCCCGGCAAGCAGGATGTGCTCGTCGGCGTGCTCGAACTCTATCGCGACGGGATCGACGAGATGCTGCTCGCGCCCAATTGGGAAGGCGTGGACGATCCGATCGAGCGCGTCTTCGCGCTGCTTGGCGGCTATCGCACCCACCTGATCGTCACCGATTGCACCTATGGCTGCCCGATCGGCAGCCTCGCGCTCGAAATCCACGAACCCGACCCGGTGGTGCGCGACCTGATGGCGGCGAACTTCACCAACTGGTCGGCGGCAATCGCGGGCTGCTTCGACGCGGCGGCCGATCGGCTGCCAAAAGACGCCGACCGCAAGGCGCTCGGCGAATTCGTGCTGACGGTGATGGAGGGCGCGGTGATGCAGGCGCGCACCTATCGCGACATCGGCTATTTCGACCGCAACATTGCTGTATTGCGGGACTATATCACATCATTGATGGCGACGGCAAAGGATGATAGCTTCGCCTGATCTTTCTGGAGGGGGAGATGAATATGACCGAAGTTGGAAAAACGCCGTGGCACCTGTGGGTGGTCGGCGTCCTGTCGTTCCTATGGCACTGCATACCGGTCTCCGACTATATCGGTTTCAAGACAAAGGCGGCGTGGTATATCGCAGGAGCCGATTTGAAACCCGCACAGATCGCGTGGGTCGACGCCTATCCTGTTTGGGCGGACGTGGGCTGGGCGCTGGGCGTCTGGGGCGCGATGGCCGGGTCGCTGCTGTTGCTGGTTCGCAGCCGTCACGCTGCTTCGGCCTTTCTCATTTCGCTGATCGGGCTCGCGATCATGAGCGCCTATCAGGTGGGCATGCAGGCGAAAGAATATCAGGCGCTATTCGGCGAGGGCGTGCTGATGTTTCTCGGCCTGATCTGGGTCATCGCCATCGCGCTGTTTTTCTATGCCCGCGCGATGGCGGCAAAGGGCGTGCTGCGCTGAATATGCCCGCTTTGGGGTGGTGAGCTGCCGTTCGCTCCCCCCTCTTCGTCATCCCGGACTTGATCCGGGATCCATGACTTCAGCGCCGCAGCGGATCCCGGATCAAGTCCGGGATGACGATGATGCAAATATCCTCCCTGTGGCGAAGCCATGGGGAGGTGGCAGCGCGGAGCGCTGACGGAGGGGCAATGGCGCTGCCGTTGCCGCCCCTCCACCAACGCCTGCGGCGTCGGTCCCCCTCCCCATGGCTTCGCCACAGGGAGGATCTTATGTCCGCTAATGGTCGCTAACTGACGTTCCTACCGCCCCCGGATAAAGGCGCGAATGTCGGCCGACAATTTGTGGCGATCCTCGTCGCGGATATACATCATGTGGCCCGCGCCATAATAGGTATAGCTGATGCGATCCTGCGGGATGCCGGTGCGCGACAGCGCGTATTCGGCGGCGAAGAACGGCGTCGCGAAATCATAATAGCCCTGTGCGACAAGGACTTTCAGCCCTGAATTTTCGCGCAGCGCCTGTCCGATATAGGGCGCGACGTTCAGATAAGAGTTGGTGTCGCGGCCGCCGATGCGCCAGTCCCATTGGCCGCCGATGCCACCGATCGACTGATATTCGCGGTCGGTCTTGAATCCCAGCCCGTCACGGCTCCAGCTGTTGATCGCGGCGGTATAGCTGGCGTCGATACCATAGAAGCTGGGATCATTGTCTGGGCCTTCGCCGGCGCTGTCATAATCCTTGCCCGTGTAACGGCTGTCGAGGCGCCCGACGGTGAGGCCGCGGTCGCGGAGCAGCTCCTTGTAGAAACGGTTCGGCGTGACGCGCAGGTCGGCGTTTTCCAGATATGTTTCCGAAAGGCCGGTGAAGCGCGACAGCTCGCGGCGGATCGCGGCGCGCTCCTCGCCCTGCAACTTTTGCCCCTTGAGCAGGGCCGAAGCATAGGGCCCGATCGCCCATTGCCGCGCTTCCTCGACGAACCCTTCGACCGACGGCGCGGTCGCCTTGCCGTGATAAAGCGCGGTTGCGGCCATCGAGGGCAGGTTGGTGATCGGCGACAGCTCGTTGCCCGGCGTGTCGGCGCCCGCCGCGAAATCGAGCACGGTCGAGATCAGGATGATGCCGTTGAGCGCGACGTCGTTGTACGTCTCGTTCATCAACTGGTTCGCGACCGCGGCCGAGCGCGTCGTGCCATAGCTTTCGCCGCCCAGATATTTAGGGCTGTTCCAGCGGCCATTGTCGTTCAGCCAGCGGCGGATCACCTCGGCGACCAGCTTCGCGTCCTGCGTCACCCCGTAATAATCCTTGGGGTCCGCCTTGCCGATCAGGTGCGAAAAGCCCGTGCCCGGCGGGTCGATGAAGACGACATCGGTGACGTCGAGCAACGCATCGGGATTGTCGACGATCGGATAGGGCGGCGCGCCGTCGTCGACGCCGGTGCCGGGAATCGCGACACGCTTCGGCCCGAACGCGCCCATCATCAACCAGACGGTGCCCGACCCGGGGCCGCCGTTGAACAGGAAGGTCACCGGGCGGCCGGGGTCGCGCGGTTCCTTGACATAGGAGGTGGTGACGACCGCAACCTCGGGAACGCCATCCTTGTTCTTGATGATCGTCTCGCCGATCGTCGCGGCGTAATTGATCCGCTGTCCGCCGAAGGTGCCGCTGAGCTTGGTGGTACGGATTTGCGGTTCGTAATCGGCGGCAGGCTTTTCGGCCTTCGTCTTGTCATCCTTGTCCTCGGCGTGGACGATGGCAGGAACCGCGACGGCAAGCGCCAGCGCGATCAGCGACAGACCCGATTTCATAAACTTGTCTCCCCGTTTGAAGCGCGGACGCTAAGCCGCGCGAGGGGTGGGGGCAAGGGTGCTGGTCGGTTGCAGTGGGGTTTTGGTCGAAGGGGTCAGGCGGCGCGCGGGACGATGCGATCAAGCTCGCCGTTGAGAACACGCTTGGCTTCGAGCAACTCATAGTCGAGTTGCAAGCCAAGGAAAAATCCTTCGGACATACGGAAATATCGGGCGAGGCGCAGATCAAGATCCGCATCCATATCGGCATCGCCATCGATCACGGCCTGGATCTGCCGTGCAGAGACCCCGAGCGCCTTGGCAAGCGCCGCCGCGTCCATGCCAAGCGGTTCCATGAATTCGGACAGCAGCAATTCGCCGGCGTGGCTGTTGTGCAGCCAGTCGGGATTAGTGGTAGTCTGTGATTTCGACTTGTTCTGCATGTTCGTCTTTCCAGACGAAGCATATACGCCATTTCATGTTAATGGAAATCGAATGTTGCCCGGCCCGATCGCGCTCCAGTGCGTGAAGGCGGTTCGACGGCGGATTGCGCAGATCATCAAGCGTCCGGGCGCGATTGAGCAGTTTGAGCTTGTCCAGGGCACGATTCTGGATGTCCGAAGGCAGCTTCCGGCTCCGTTCGCCGTTCCAGATCTTTTCGGTTTCGGGATCGGTGAACGAGCGGATCATGGCTGCCTCAAATTTGCGAAAGCAGCATTCTAATCAGCACATTTTGAATCGGTTGCAAGAACTCAATTTCCAAATGTAGTGGAATATAGGTGAGCGTTATATGTACGCATATAGTTGCGATTAACGGATCAACGCCCCCACTTGGTCTTGCTCTGCTTCCCGAACCGCCCCTTGCGCGTCCCCGGCTTTCCTTCGTTGCTGCGCCCCACGCGCGGCGCTACCTGTTGGTCGGGCGGCAGGCCAAGCTCGTCGGCCTCCAGCTTGCGGATCTCGTCGCGCAACCGTCCCGCTTCTTCGAACTCCAGGTCTGCCGCGGCATCGCGCATTTTCTTTTCGAGATCCTGGATATAGGCGCGCAAATTGTGGCCGACCATGTGCGCGGGCTTGTCCTCGCCGATGTCGATCGTCACGCCGTCCTTTGACGCGACATGCGCGATGATGTCGCCGATGTTGCGCTTGATCGTCGTCGGCGTGATGCCATGTTCGGCGTTATACGCCTCCTGCTTTTCGCGGCGGCGGTCGGTTTCGCGCATCGCGCGTTCCATGCTGCCGGTGATGCGGTCGGCGTAGAGGATGACGCGGCCGTCGACGTTGCGTGCCGCGCGGCCGATCGTCTGGACGAGGCTGGTTTCGCTGCGCAGGAAGCCTTCCTTGTCGGCGTCGAGGATCGCGACCAGCCCGCATTCGGGAATGTCGAGCCCTTCGCGGAGCAGGTTGATCCCGATGAGCACGTCGAACACGCCGAGCCTGAGGTCGCGGATGATCTCGATACGCTCCAGCGTCTCGACGTCGCTGTGCATATAGCGGACCTTCAGCCCCGCTTCGTGGAGGAACTCGGTCAGATCCTCGGCCATCCGCTTGGTCAGCGTCGTCACCAGCGTGCGATACCCCGCCGCCGCGGTCTTTTTCGCCTCGACGATCAGGTCGTCGACCTGCTCCTCGACCGGCTTGATCTCGACCGGCGGGTCGATGAGGCCGGTGGGGCGGATCACCTGTTCGGCGAAGACGCCCTGCGTGCGGTCCATCTCCCACGTTCCTGGGGTCGCCGAGACGCTGACCGTCTGCGGGCGCATCATGTCCCATTCGGCAAAGCGCAGCGGCCGGTTGTCGATGCACGACGGCAGGCGGAATCCATATTCCGCGAGCGTGATCTTGCGGCGATGATCGCCCTTCGACATCGCGCCGATCTGCGGGATCGTCTGGTGGCTTTCGTCGACGAAGAGCAGCGCATTGTCGGGTAAATATTCGAACAGTGTCGGCGGCGGCTCGCCGGGGAGGCGGCCGGTGAGGAAGCGGCTGTAATTCTCGATCCCCGCGCAGCTTCCCGTCGCGGCGATCATTTCGAGGTCGAAATTGGTGCGCTGTTCGAGCCGCTGGGCCTCGAGCAGGCGGCCCTCGGCCTCCAGCTCCTTCAGCCGTTCGGCGAGTTCGTGGCGGATTGCCTCGCTCGCCTGCTTGAGTGTCGGGCCGGGGGTGACATAGTGGCTGTTCGCAAAGACGCGGACATAATTGAGGCTCGCGATCTTCTTGCCGGTCAGCGGATCGAACTCGGTGATCTCCTCGATCTCGTCGCCGAAGAAGCTGATCCGCCACGCCATATCCTCATAGTGCGACGGGAAGATTTCCAGCGAATCCCCACGCACGCGGAAATTGCCGCGCGCGAACGCCTGATCGTTGCGCTTGTACTGGAGCGCGACGAGCTTGCGGATGATTTCGCGGCTGTCGGCGACCTGGCCCTTCTTGAGGTCGAAGATCATCGCAGAATAGGTTTCGACCGAGCCGATGCCGTAAAGGCACGACACCGATGCGACGATGATGACGTCGTCGCGTTCGAGCAGCGCGCGCGTCGCCGAGTGGCGCATCCGGTCGATCGCCTCGTTTACCGAGCTTTCCTTCTCGATATAGGTGTCGCTGCGCGGCACATAGGCTTCGGGCTGGTAATAGTCGTAATAGCTGACGAAATATTCGACCGCATTGTTCGGAAAGAAGCTCTTGAACTCGCCATAGAGCTGCGCCGCGAGGATCTTGTTCGGGGCGAGGATCAGCGCGGGGCGCTGCAATTCGTCGATGACCTTTGCCATCGTGAAGGTCTTGCCCGATCCGGTGACGCCGAGCAGCACCTGATCGCGCTCACCGTCGAGCGCGGTCGAGACGAGTTCTTTGATCGCGGTCGGCTGATCACCCGCGGGCTCATAGTCGCTAACCAGTTCAAATCGCTTGCCGCCCTCGACCTTGTCGGGGCGCGCCGGGCGGTGCGGGACATATCCCTCCGCAGTGTCGATTTCATCGAGCGATGTACGAATCTGAATTGCCATTGCTGCCAATATGGTATCGATGGGGCGGGTCCACAATCGCAATGAATCAAATCAAAGCCCCCAAATGGATAGTCACAGGAGACAGGGTATGAAGAAATTTCTGACGGTCGCCGCCATCGGCGCCCTCATTACGGTGTCGGGTTGCGGCAAGAGCGAAAATGCGGCGGCCAGCGGCCCCGTGAAGCGCGAGGCGGGCAACTGGAAGACCGACGTCAAGCTGGTGAAATTCGAAGTCCCCGGCATGCCGGCCGAGGCAAAGGACCAGATGACGAAGATGATGGAAGGCGCCAGCGGCATGGACCAGTGCTTCACGAAGGAGCAGGTCGAAAAGGAAGACATCGCGGCCGAACTCGCCAAGGGTCCGGGCAACGGCGGCGAATGCAAATGGTCGAAGAAGAATGTCGATGGCGGCAAGATCGACGTCGCCGGCACCTGCACCGCCAACGGCCAGACGGTCGACATGGCGATGACCGGCACGATGGAAGCCAAGAAGAACGACGTGACCATCACGACCAAGGGCAAGGTCCCGACGGGCGGCGACATGGAGATGGTCATGCAGATGACCAGCGTCCACACCGGTCCGTGCAAGACGCCGACCACGACCTAAGCCATACAATTTTGACGAAAAATGATGGGGCGTCGGTGGAAACCGGCGCTCTTTTCATATATGCAGAGAATGGGAGGGGTCGCACCATGCCTGTTTATTTGACGACGAAAATCGGCAATCCGCCATGCGCGCGCGTTTTTCGCGGCCTTGGTGGCATCAGGCTCTGCACCTTTCGCCTTGGCGCCGCGATAACTTAATGGTGGCTCTCTCCGTTCCTGTTCGTGGCGCTGGAGAAGCGGCGTCGACTTGCCGGGCGACAGAACAGGTGGGGCTGTTTGGCCGCCCGGCGAAGTCTTGAAATGAGACCTGAGGGGGATCGAAGAGTGCCAGGGACCAGCTCGCACTTTTCGCCTTTTGGTCTCACACCGCGTCATCGTAGGAATGTCGCGATACGCCAAAGAATGCCACAGTTTCGAATGCGTGGCAGTTACAAGGGGTCACATTCGACGATGTTGCCGTTTGATAACCAATCCTTAACCGGCTTTCGCCCTTTTCCTCGCAGATTGGCGCGAGGTGTTTCTTCTTATGGGGCGTAAGGTTTCCTTGTTACCGTTACGTCAAAGTAACAAAGGGTGGCTGCGCCGGCGGATTGGCGTATCACCCGCACCGCCCGCCAGGGGCATTTGAGGGTAGCATGGACCAGGCGAAAACGAACGAGACGCAGGATCCCGGCGAGGTCGACCGGATCATCGCCGAGGAGCTCGAGCGCCTGCTCGATTCCCCGATGTTTACCCGCTCGCCGGTGCTGTCGCGGCTGCTGCAATTCCTGGTCGAGCACCGTCTTCGCGGCGGACGCAGTTCGCCCAAGGCCTATGCGATCGCGACCGAGGCGCTGGGCCGCAGCGAAGATTTCGATCCGGCGGTCGACAGCTATCCTCGCGTCATGGTGGGACGGCTGCGCAGCCTTCTCGACCGCTATTATGCCGATACGCCGTGGGTCCATCGCCTGCGCGTTCCGCAGGGAAGCTATGAAGTCGTCGTTCAGTACCGCTCGGCGCCGCCTGCCTCGCGAGCGGGCGATGAGCCGGCCGACGATGGTGACGTCAAGACCGCAACCGCCTCCGCGCCAGCGGTCCGCGTCATGGGCTCCGCCGGCGCGGGACGGCCGCGCGATCGCGGTGCCCGCTTTGGCCGCTGGTTGGTCGCTCTCGTCCTTCTTGCGCTGGCGCTTTTCACGCTCTGGGCGCTGCGCGGCGGTTCGGACCGCTTGTTCGTCGGCGATCCGGTGCCGGTGCCTTTGATCGAAGTCAGCGCGCCGGTTGCGGGGAATCTGCCCGAATCGCGCGCGCTCGCAAGGGCATTGGACGGAAAGCTCCGCGACGGCCTCCGGCGCTTCGATCTTATCGACCTGCTTAGTTCGAAAGCGCCCGGCAGCACGGTTGTCGGGGCCAGCGACTATCGCCTCGACACGTCGCTCGTCCGCACGGTCGAGGGCAACACCGATGTGACGCTCGTCCTCAACCGCGTTGCCGACCAGCGCGCGATCTGGTCGCAACAATTGCGCCTGACACAGGATGAAACGCCCGAATTCGCCGCTGTCGAGCCGATAGTCGCGCAGCTTGCCGGGGACTATGGCGTGATCGTGCGCGATCAGGTTCAGCGCCAGCCCGACAATTTTTCGCCGGGTTACCCGTGCCTCGCGCAATTCAACCGGATGCGCCAGATGCGCAATGTGGCGAACGCGAAACAGGTCGACACCTGTCTGCGCGCGACGATCAAGGCCAATCCGCGCGACCCGGTCGCACTCACCGCGCTGTCGCTCGTGCGCTATGGCGACTGGCAGCCGCAGCGCATGACCCCGGCGGGCCGCGAAGCCCTGGCCGAGGCGCGGGAATTGGCGCAGCGGTCCTATGAAAACAGCCCGAACTCCTCCGCCGGCCTGTTCGCGATGGCGCGCGCCAATTTCTATGCGGGCAATTGTGCGGGGGGCAATGCGATGGGCGATCGAGCGGTCGCGCTCAATCCCTATGACCCCGACATGGCGGGCTTTCTCGGCCTCTTCAAGCTGACGTGCGGACACGGACCCGCGGGCGAGGCCTTGCTCCGCCGGTCGCTGCAACTCGATTCCTCCTATCCCGGCGTCCCGGCGGTCACGCTGGCATTCACCCTGTCGCAGCGCGGCGAACAGGACGAGGCGCGGGGAATCCTCGACACCATGCCGTCGCCCAGCAACATGGAGCCGCAATATATGATGGTGCGCGCGATCGTGCTCGCGCGTCAGGGCGAGGTGGCCGGGGGGCGCGCCCAGTGGCAACGCCTGCTCGCCTATACGCGCCAGCCGGCCGACGCGACGCCCGAAAGGGTGCTCGGGCGGTTCATCATCACCCCGGTCGTCATCCAGCGCGCGTCGGCGGCGCTGCGCGAGTCGGGGGTCGTTCCGGCCGGAACCAGCCGCTGAAGGCGTCGAGGCGCCAAGAACCGGACGGTTCGACCTTGAACGGGGCGACCGCATTGCCTATCTCTTCGCCCAGGTGCCGGAGGGGCAGAAGGGGACGCGTTCAGCCGATATAACTGCGGAAGAAGGGCAGGCGGATGCCAGCCCTCTTGCCAGTCCCGCCCACGGGCACTAGGGCAATTTTCAACATTCACGACATAGTCAGAAAAAAGGAACTGTGCATGAGCGATTCGGCCGAAAAGGTTAAAAAGATCGTCGTCGAACATCTGGGCGTCGAAGCCGACAAGGTGACCGAGGAAGCAAGCTTCATCGACGATCTGGGCGCCGACAGCCTCGACATCGTCGAACTGGTGATGGCGTTCGAAGAAGAATTCGGCGTCGAAATCCCCGACGATGCGGCGGAAAAGATCGCCACCGTCAAGGACGCGATCGACTATATCGAAGCGAACAAGGGCTGATTTGGCCCTGTCCGGCATAGCCGGACGCGGCGGCGACGCCGCCCACGCGTTTCCGGCTTCCCGGTCCCGAGCGTTCGCGCTGAGTGGCCGGGAAGCTTTTTTTATGGATACGCGTCTTCAAAAGTGACGCGGCGCCCTGCGGGGGCAGGGGCCGAAGAAAGGAATGACTATGCGCCGGGTTGTGGTGACGGGTTTGGGTTTGGTGACGCCGCTGGGCGCCGACGTGGAAACCACATGGGCCAATCTGCTGGCTAGCAAATCGGGCGCGGGCACGATCACCCACTTCGACGCCTCGGACCAGAAGTGCACGATCGCATGTGAGGTCAAGGGCCCAACCCACGAATATGGTTTCGACCCCGGCAAGCGCGTCGATCACAAGGTCCAGCGCCAGGTCGATCCCTTCATCATCTATGGCATCGACGCCGCGGGGCAGGCGATCGAGGACGCGGGCCTCGAGGATATGTCCGACGAGATGAAGCTGCGCGCGGGCTGCTCGATCGGTTCGGGCATCGGCGGCCTGCCGGGCATCGAAAGTGAGAGCCTGCTGCTCGCCGAAAAGGGCCCCGGCCGCGTCAGTCCGCACTTCGTCCACGGTCGGTTGATCAACCTGATCTCGGGCCAGGTCAGCATCAAATATGGCCTGCAAGGCCCCAACCACGCCGTCGTCACCGCCTGTTCGACCGGCGCGCATTCGATCGGCGACGCGGCGCGGATGATCCGCGACGACGACGCCGACATCATGCTCGCGGGCGGCGCCGAGGCGACGATCTGCCCAATCGGCATCGCAGGTTTCGCACAGGCGCGCGCGCTCAACGCGAGCTATAACGACCGCCCCGAACAGGCGAGCCGCCCCTATGACAAGGACCGCGACGGTTTCGTCATGGGCGAAGGCGCGGGCGTCGTCGTGCTCGAGGAATATGAACATGCCAAGGCGCGCGGCGCGAAGATCTACGCCGAAGTCGTCGGTTATGGCCTCTCGGGCGACGCTTATCACGTCACGGCGCCGCATCCCGATGGCTCGGGCGCGTATCGTTCGATGGAAATGGCGCTGAAAAAGGCAGGCATGACCCCCGCCGACATCGATTATATCAACGCGCACGGCACCTCGACGATGGCCGACACGATCGAACTCGGCGCGGTGAAGCGGCTGTTCGGCAACGAAATCGCCAATGTGTCGATGAGTTCGACCAAGTCGGCGATCGGCCACCTGCTCGGCGGCGCGGGCGCGGTCGAGACGATTTTCTGCATCCTCGCGATCCGCGACCAGATCGTCCCCCCGACGCTCAACCTAGACAATCCCGACGAGGGCACCGAGGGCGTCGACCTGGTCCCGCACAAGGCGAAGAAGCGCAAGGTGAAGGCCGCGCTCAACAACAGCTTCGGCTTCGGCGGCACCAACGCCAGCGTCATTGTCAAGGCGATCGACTAAGCCACCGTTCAAATTTCGTCATTCCCGCGAAAGCGGGAACCCAGTCGCAACGCTTGCCCGCTGGGTTCCCGCTTTCGCGGGAATGACGATGTTGGGGACCGCAAACCCTCTTTCCTACATTTCAACGTCATGCTCTATCACCCCGTCGCCGCGCTTCGCGTAAAGCGACAAAGGAGACATTTCGGACGCGTATGTGCGTATCTTTTGTCGCTTTAAGGCAAGATTGGGAGAAACTGGTGCATCCGTTCCGCTGGCTAACGATCGCGATCTTTGCCCTGCTTCTCACCGCTTGTTCGGGCGGCGCGCCCAAGGATGCCGAGATCGTCGTCCCGCCGGGCGCCAGCATCGCGAAGGCGGGACAGATACTCGAAGAGGCCGGCCTCGTCTCGGCGTCGAGCTTCCGCAACGAAGCGCGCTTCTTCGGCTCGGACGATCCGATCAAGCCCGGCGAATATAAGATCGAGAAGGGGATGGACGCGGGCGACATCCTCGAATTGTTCCAGTCGGGCAAGACGATCCAGCGCCTCGTGATGATCCCCGAGGGCATGCCCTCGATCATGGTGTGGGAACGGCTGATGGCCGAGCCGCGGCTGAAGGGCGAAATCCCCGTGCCGGCCGAGGGCAGCATCCTGCCCGACAGCTACGCCTTCACCACCGGCGAAAGCCGCGCTGCGGTTGTGAAGCGGATGCAGGCGGCGATGGACAAGGCGTTCAACGAACTCTGGGCCAAACGCACGCCGCGCACCGCGGTCAAGGATCGCAACCAGGCGATGACGCTGGCGTCGATCGTCGAGAAGGAAACCGGCGTCGCCGCCGAGCGCCGCACCGTCGCTGGCGTCTATACCAACCGCCTCGGCGTCGGCATGCGGCTGCAGGCCGACCCGACGATCATCTATCCGATCACCAGGGGCAAGCCGCTCGGCCGCCGCATATTGCGCTCCGAAATCCAGGCGGTGAACGGCTATAACACCTACAGCATGATCGGCCTGCCGCAGGGCCCGATCGCAAATCCGGGAAAGGCGTCGATTGCGGCGGTCCTCGATCCCGAAGCCAACGACTATCTCTTCTTTGTCGCAAAGGGCGACGGCGGCCATGTCTTCGCGCGCACGCTCGCCGATCACAATGCCAATGTGCAGAAATGGTATCAGCTTCGGCGTGATCGCGGGGAGATGGAGTAACGGATACACGTCGCCTCTGCGAAGGCAGGGGCCGCAGTCATCCTTACGCGACATCGATAGCGGCCCCGGCCTTGGGGGAGCGACGAATAGGGGAGGGTATATGACCACCGCGAAACTCTTCATCCACGGCGTCCCCGACAGCCCCGCGATCTGGCGCCCGCTGCTCGCCGCGCTGGACCTGGGCGAAACGCCGGTCGCCGTGCCCGCGCTCCCCGGCTTCACCGCATCGCTCCCCGCGGGCTTTCCCGCGACGAAAGAAGCCTATGCCGCCTGGGCGGTAGGGCAGGCGGAAGCGCTGGTTGCGGCGCACGGCCCGATCGACATCGTTGGCCACGACTGGGGCGCGCTGATCGCGCAGCGGGTCGCGATGCTGCGCCCCGACCTGATCCGCAGCTGGGCGATTTCGAATGCGGTGATCGAGCCTGAATATCGCGGACACCGGATCGCCCGCATCTGGAACACGCCGCTACTCGGCGAAATCTTCATGGCGCTCAGCAAGCCCGGCAAGCTTGCGGAAGGGCTCGCGGCGCAGGGCATGCCGGCCGACATCGCGCACGAAGAGGCGGCGCAATGGGCGAACAAGGATAAGCGCCGCGCGATCCTGAAACTTTATCGTTCGGCCAAGGGGCTCAGTTTCGAGCACGACTGGGCACGCGATATCGACAAGCTTCCGGCGCAGGGGGCGTTGATTTGGGGCGCGAACGACCCATATGTCGAACTGTCGGTGGCGCAGCGTTACGCCGCGAATACCGGCACGCCGCTCTCCGTCATCGACGGGGCGGGGCATTGGGCGATCGCCGAACGGCCCGCAGAGGTCGCGGAGGCGCTCCGTCGTTTTTGGGCGGGGCTTTGATCGCCTAATTCGATCAACATGACCGGCCAACTCGATTTGACCCGCGCGCGCTGGTCTGCTCTTGGTGCGCCGCACAAAATCCACCAGAAAGGATTCTCTCCCATGATCAATCAACCCGTTCCCGCCGTCACGCTCAAGACGCGCGTCCGCGACGAAGCCGTCGACGGCCCGAACCCGTTCCGCTGGCAGGATGTCGACACCGCCGAATTGTTCGCCGAAGGTCGTCATATCCTGTTCGGCCTGCCGGGCGCCTACACCCCGACCTGCTCGAACGAACAGTGCCCGGGCTTCGAGCGTCTGCACGCCGACTTCGCCGCCGCCGGTGTCGCCGACATCCATTGCGTCAGCGTCAACGACGCTTTTGTGATGTATAACTGGGGCAAGAGCCTCGGCGTCCAGAATGTGAAGATGGTTCCCGACGGCTCGGGTGCGTTCACGCGCCGCATGGGCATGCTGATCAACAAGGATCACTTGGGCTTCGGCATGCGCAGCTGGCGCTACACCGCGATCGTCGACGACGGCGTCGTGGTCCAGATGTTCGTCGAACCCGGCATCAACGACGTCGGCACCGACAGCGACCCCTATGTCGAATCGACCCCAGAAAAGGCGCTCGAGTGGGTGAAGGCGAACCCGTATCAGGGCAAGCTGTCGCAGGCGGCCTGATCCGATAAGCGGCCCGGCATCCCCCCCTCCCGTCCGGGCCGCTGGCGCCGTACCCATCATCGTGACCGCGACGATGGGTGCGGCGGACCAGCTTACTTTCAACAATTTGCGCGCGGCGCATTTTCCGCCCGAGCGCAATCATATTTCGGCGCACATCACGCTGTTCCACCAGCTGCCGCCGTCGTGTCTCGACGAGCTCGACCGGCTGATTCGCCGCATCGCCGCCGATACGCCGCCGCCCGCTGCCAGCTTGCGCGAAATCTATTCGCTCGGCGGCGGTGTCGCCTATCGTATCGACAGCGAGGCGTTGCTCGCAGTCCGCGCGCGCATTGCCGATCATTTCACCGGAATGCTGACGCTCCAGGATCAGGGCACGCCGCGGCTCCATATCACGGTTCAGAACAAGGTGACGTCCGGCGAGGCCCGCGCGCTGCTCGCCGAACTCGCCGTCGACTTCCAGCCCCGCGCTCTGAAAATCGCCGGTTTGGCCGCGCATCACTATCTCGGCGGACCCTGGCAACCCGCGTTCGCACACAATTTTCGTGGAGTGCGTACATGATATTGACCAGCGCCAATGCCCTGCCTATAGGCGCTGCTCGCCCATCGCGGCGGCCTTTCGGGGCGGAGTAGCTCAGCTGGTTAGAGCAGCGGAATCATAATCCGCGTGTCGGGGGTTCGAGTCCCTCCTCCGCTACCAATATATCTAGGCTATTGAAATAATTAGACATTTTTGGTGATCTCGGCTGCTGCGCCAATAGCCCAATAAGCTCTAACCCCTTGAAATCATGAGAGTGAATTTGGGCTTTGGCCGAAATCTGCGATTCAATGCTGGAGTTTTGCGGGTATCATTTGCCCCCCACACGAAAAAGGGCAGCTTGCGCCTCATGTCGGCCGTTCCTGTCCTAATCGATCAATGCCAGAAAGCCGTCATTCGTCTGTTGTCTGGCAAACGACCATTACTGGTCAGAGCCCGATTATCGGTTGCCGGGCAGCCCCGCTGATTGCGCCGGTATAACTGCAGGCTGATTCTGATCTTTGCGTTCCGAGTATCGGTCGACGAGTTGGTCGGCGTGGCCGCGCGTCAGGACGGTGAACCGCACCAATTCCTCGGCAACATCAACGATCCTGTCGTAGTAGCTCGACGGGAGCATGCGGCCCGCTTCGTCGAACTCCTGATAGGCCTTGGCGACGCTCGACTGGTTGGGGATCGTGATCATCCGCATCCAGCGGCCGAGGATGCGCAGCGTATTGACACTGTTGAACGATTGCGAGCCCGCCGACACCTGCATCACCGCAAGCGTCCTCCCCTGTGTCGGACGTAGCCCCTTGTAGGCGAGCGGGAGGTGATCGACCTGGGCTTTCATGAGTCCGGTGATCTGGCCGTGACGCTCGGGGCTGCACCAGACTTGCCCTTCGGACCAGAGCGAGTGCTGGCGCAGTTCCTCGACGGCAGGATGATCGTCGTCGGCGACCTGGTCGGGAAGCGGCAGGTCGGAGGGGTCGAAGATGCGCGTTTCGCAGCCGAAAAATTGGAGCAGCCGCGCGGTCTCCTCGACGACGAGCCGGGAATAGGAGCGTTCGCGTAGCGACCCGTAGAGCAGCAGGATGCGGGGAGCCGGATCGAGCGGGCCGAAGCCGAGTCCCGGCCGCGTGCGCGCGAACTCGGGGCGGAGCGCCGGAAGGTGATCGGGATCGGCAAGAGCGCGGAGGCGCTGGAAGTTAGGGGAGGCCATAATCATGCTTTCGACGGCGTGCTTTCGGGGAACCAGCGCCGCCCGAACCAGAAGGCAAGATGGACGAGCAGGATGAGGACGGGCACTTCGACGAGCGGGCCGATGACAGCCGCGAAGGCGATTGGTGAGGCGAGGCCGAAGGCCGCGATCGCAACCGCGATCGCAAGCTCGAAATTATTGCCGGCCGCCGTGAAGGCTACCGCCGTGGTGCGCGGATAATCTGCCTCGATCAGCTTGCCCATCCAAAAGCTGATGATGAACTGGACAATGAAATAGATGGTCAACGGGATCGCGATCCGCACCGCGTCGCCGGGGATGGTCACGATCTCTTCGCCCTTGAGGCTGAACATCGCGACGATCGTGAAGAGCAGTGCGACCAGCGTTACTGGCGCAATCTTTGGCAGGAAGCGCGTCTCGTACCACGCGTTGCCCTTGGCACTTGCAAGCAGCTTGCGGGTGAGAAAGCCCGCTAGAAAGGGGAGGCCGAGATAGATCAGCACAGCCTCGGCAACGGTCCAGAAGCTGACGTCGATGACGCTGCCCTCGAGCCCGAACAGGGGTGGGAGGACGGTGAGGAAGAACCAGGCGTAGACGCTGAAGAACAGGATCTGGAAGATCGAGTTGAACGCGACAAGCGCCGCGACATATTGATTGTCGCCCTTCGCGAGCTGGTTCCAGACGATCACCATCGCGATACAGCGCGCGAGGCCGATCAGGATTAGCCCGGTCATATATTCGGGTTTGTCCGAGAGAAAGATCGCCGCGAGCGCGAACATCAGCACCGGGCCGATGATCCAATTCTGGACCAGAGAAATGGCGAGCACACGCCGATCGTCGAAGACGCGCGGCAGTTCGTCATAGCGCACGCGGGCCAGCGGCGGATACATCATCAGGATAAGCCCGATCGCGATCGGGATGTTGGTCGAGCCGACCGACATGGCGTCTATCGCTTGGGGCAGGCCTTCGAACATCGACCCGAGCGCGACGCCGAGCGCCATCGCGAGAAATATCCAAAGCGTGAGGTAGCGATCGAGGAACGACAGGCGTTCCCGTTCCGGGGTCGGCATCGATGTTTCCTTCAGCTTTGCGTCCGATGGCCGGCGGCGTCGACGACCTGCTCACCATCTTCCTTGGCGAAGGCCCCGCGCTGGGGCGTGGGAAGAAGATCGAGCACGACCTCCGAAGGGCGGCAGAGCTTCACCCCGAGCCGCGACACGACGATCGGACGGTTGATCAGGATCGGGTGCGCCATCATCGCGTCGATCAGTTGGTCGTCGTTCAGTTCGGGGCGATCGAGACCGAGCTCGGCGAACGGCGTGCCCTTTTCGCGGAGCAGGTCGCGCGGCGTGATGCCGGCCCGTTCGATCAGCTGGACGAGCAACTCCCGTGTCGGTGGTGTTTTCAGATATTCGACGACATGGGGTTCGATGCCTGCATTGCGGACCATTGCCAGCGCGTTGCGCGACGTTCCGCAGTCGGGATTATGATAGATGATAATGTCGGTCATGATCGGGGTTCCGTCAGCAGCAGGCGAGTTCGGCGAGCAGCGGCTCGCAAAGCTCCGCCCGGCCCTGGCAACAGTCTTTGGCGAGAAACAGCATCAGGCCTTTGAGAGCATCGATCTCGGCGCGCTGGATGAACTGGCGGCCGCGTTTCTCGGATTTTACGAGCCCAGCTTTGGCCAGCACTGCCAGATGCGTCGAGAATGTGCTTTGCGTCAGCCCCGAGGCCTTGACGAGCTCGCCGGTCGACAGCCCTTCGGGCTCATGCTGGACCAGCAAGCGGAAAGCATCGAGCCGGGTTGGATGTGCCAGCGCCGCGAGCGTGGATAGAGCGATGTTGCTATTCATTCATCGGGATTAGCCGATATATAAAATAACGTCAAGACGTATCGGAAAACTCCGATGCGTTGGCGCGAGGAGATGGGGGTACCAGAACCAGCGCGCCTTCCACCGCCCGAACGCAGGAGGTCGAGCGCCGCATTCGCCGCCTCCAGTCGGCAATATCAAGATCGGTGCGGTACACACAGCACGCCGTGACGGCGAGGCGGATTTCACCGGGAGCGGGCTCCGGTATCGGTCGCTCCACCCGCCGCAGCGGCTCGCCCGGCGCGTCGAGCTGCACGACAATCATTTTCTTGCGCATAGCTTCATCGAACTTCTAGAGGGAGAAGGCGCCGGCACGACTGTCGCCCAAGCGCGGGCGAGGGGTGCAGCAAGAATCTCATCTCACGCGGCGGCTTCCCGAAGGTCGATTTCCAGCAGCGCCAGTGTCGCGTCGCCTTCATAATCGCTCGACCGGAAACCGACCATATGCTCGACCTCGATCGCTTCCCGGTTGGCGCGGCTTTCGATGGACCGCAGCCGATGAATTCCCCGCTCGCGCGCCAGGTCGACGGCATGGTGCAGCAAGCTCCATCCGACGCCGCGTCCCTTGTGCGTCGGTGCGACCGCGATCGCGACCTCGGCCAGCTCGAACCCCTGATCGGCAGCGATGAAGAGGCTGGCGACAAGCGCGCCATCAGCTTGGTCGAAGGCAAGAAGATGCTCGCGGTGGCGATGATCGACCGCGATCATCGCAGCGAGCTGCGACGGCGAAAGATGGGGCTGGGCGCTCAGGAAGCGATACTGCATATCGTCAGGGGCCAGGCCATCGTAAAGGCGGTTTACCCGGTCGCTGTCAGCGGCGCTGACCGGACGCAGCAAAAGCTCCACATTATCGCGGGTGGCGATTCTGATCTCGCCGGGTTCGGCGAGCGTCCTGTCCAATATCTGGTCGGTCATGTCGGAAATCCTTGATTGTGGGAGGGGCGCGGCCGCAGCGGAAGGGTTCCGCCAAGCCCCTGTTGTTCGTTCTGGCGCACGGCAGAGCGTGAAGACAGCTGCTCCGAAATTGCCGGCTCGCCTAGTGGTCGGCGGCGGGCGAGGGTGGCGAAGACTGCCGACGCGGCCATGGCGAACTCCTTAGGCCTCCGAGTCTAGGCACCACCGCCGAATGCGCATTCCGTAAATATACGGAAGCTGCGCGGCGATGGCGCCGCGCGTGCGGCTATCGAGTCCGAGGTGGCTCGGCGGGCTTTGTGCCCCTGCGCCGCGTTTGCGCGAGGATCAGCATCGCACCCAGACCGAGCAAGTCGAGCGCCAGCGCCTTGATCGCCGGGATCACGACCGGAAAGGGCCAGCCAAAACCGATCATCATGGCAACCGCAAGTGAGAAGCTTCCCGATAGATAGAGCCAGGCCCGGCCGTCGCCGGCGCGCCCCAGTCCGACCGAAAGGCGCGCCACGCCCGACATCGCGAGCGCCCCGGCGAGCGTCATCGCAAGGCCCGGCTTCCCGAGCAGCGGATCGGCCACGAGGGCTGCAGCGGCCAGCAGATAGGCGCCGCCCGCCGTACGCCAGGCGAGGCGTTCGCTGCGGCGCGCGGTCAGCCGCGCCTCGCGGGCCTGAACCCACGCCGCCGCCGCCATCAGCGCGACCAGCCACAAAATGGCAGTCACCGTCATGAGAAAGGGGCGCGGCGTGAACTGGAGGAACAGGAGCACGGCCGCAGCGCCGGCGCCAAGCGCGAGCGGCCACCATAAATTGGCATAGCCGCCGACGCTGTCCCGGCCTTGCGCTGCAAACATGTCCTTGTCCTTCCCTTAAATATCGCCGCCCGATCATAGGCTGGGCGTAGCGCCGCCGATGTTGGGGATTCTACGAATGCCGGGGCTGCGGCCGACGCGACTATGATTGGGCATCGAGGCCGCTCAGCGGGCTCCATTTGAGGGAGGCGATATGAAAGCGCTCGTCTATCACGGCCCCGGTTCGAAATCGCTCGACGAGGTCTCCAGACCCTCGATCGCCGATCCCGGCGATGCCCTTGTCCGGATTATCCACACGACGATCTGCGGGACCGACCTTCATATCCTCAAGGGCGATGTGCCGACCTGTACGCCCGGCCGCATCCTCGGGCACGAAGGGGTGGGCGTCGTCGAGGAGGTCGGAGCCGCCGTGTCGGCCTTCAAACCCGGCGATCATGTGCTGATTTCTTGCATCACCGCCTGCGGGCGCTGCGAATATTGCCGGCGCGGGCTTTACTCCCACTGCGAAACCGGCGGCTGGATCCTCGGTAACAGCATCGACGGCACGCAGGCAGGCTATGTCCGCATCCCGCACGCCGACACCAGCCTTTACCCGATACCCGCGGGATCGGACGAGGAAGCGCTCGTGATGCTGAGCGACATCCTTCCCACGGGCTTCGAATGCGGCGTGCTCAACGGCAAGGTCGCGCCGGGGAGCACGGTTGCGATCGTCGGCGCTGGCCCGATCGGGCTCGCCAGCCTGCTCACGGCCCAATTCTATTCACCGGCCGCGATCTTCATGATCGACCTCGACACCAACCGCCTTGCCGTGGCGGGTCGCTTTGGTGCGACCCACCTGGTCGACAGCGGCGAAAGCGATGCCACCGCGACTGTCATGGCGCTGACCGAAGGGCGCGGTGTCGATACTGTCATCGAGGCTGTCGGCGTGCCCGCGACCTTCGAATTGTGCCAAGAGCTGGTCGCGGTCGGGGGGATCATCGCCAATATCGGCGTTCATGGCGCCAAGGCCGACCTGCACCTCGAGAGGCTCTGGTCGCGCAACATCGCGATCACCACGCGCCTCGTAGACACGGTGAGCACGCCGATGCTGCTCAAGACGGTCGCCGCGAAGAAGCTCGATCCCGCGCAGCTCATCACCCATCGCTTTGCCCTCGCCGAAGCGATGGCCGCCTATGACGTCTTTGCCCGCGCGTCCGAGACCGGGGCGCTCAAGGTCATCATCACTCCATGACGGCGCGCATGAAGGAACTCGCCGGCGAAATCGTCCGCCTCCAGGCCGAGCTTGACCGCGAGATCGAGCAGCGCCGACGCGCGCTCGGCTGGTCGATCAAGCGTCGCATCATCCGGTTCGAGGAAGGCATCGTCGCGCAGCAGCGCCAGTTGCGGATCAGCGTGACCGGGTTGTTGAAGCAGGCGTCTCCGGCCACCATCCTGTCGGCGCCGGTCATCTATTCGATGATCGTGCCGCTCGCACTTCTCGACCTCTGGGCGAGCATCTTTCAGGCGATATGTTTTCGCGCCTACAAAATCCCGCGGATCAAGCGCTCGGATTATATCGCGCTCGATCGCGGTCACCTCGCCTATCTCAACTGGATCGAGGCGCTCAACTGCGCCTATTGCGGCTATGGCAATGGCGTAATTGCCTATGTGCGCGAGATATCGAGCCGCACCGAGCAATATTGGTGCCCGATCAAACATGCGGTGCGGATCAGCGACCCGCACAAGCGATATTATGAGTTCCTCGAATTTGGCGACGCCGAAGGCTATCGGGCTCGGCTCGAGAGCTTTCGCGACGGCCTTCGCGACCCAGCCGGCGCAAAGCGCGCGATCGATGCGGGCAGCCGACCGCTCCCTTAATCGCGTCTGCTAATCCCAGTGGACGAATACGCTACATCCCATAAGCCGGAGCAGCGGTACCCGGTTTGGCGCCTGCCTCATCACAGGAATGCGACCATCACGCCGCCTGCAAAAACGCTGGCAACGAGCGGGAGCGCGGCAAGCCAGCCGCGGCGGGTCCGGACGATCGCGACCGTGATCACCGCCTTGAACAATGTGTTCGCCATGACGGGTGCCGCGACAACGAGTCCTGCGGTCCGGCTGTCGAGTATACCCGCAGGCAGTCCACCGATGGTTATGACCGCGGCATCGACATCGGCGATGCCCGATAGCGCGAGGACGGCGGCAAGGCCCGCCTCGCCGACGCGTTCGATCAGCCAGCGCGCGGCAACAGCCATCGCCATGACAAGCGCCGTCAGGATCAGTGCAGTCACAAGGTTCAGGGGATTGCGCAGCACAACGGGGCTGGGTTCCACGGTACCAGAATGGCGGCCCGCCAGCACGCCCCAAAGCGTGGCGCCGAGGCTAACAAGCGCGGCGGGCGCGAGCAGCAGCGAAAGAGCAGGGAGCGCAATTGGGGCAAGAAGCGCGACGAGAATGATGACCCGGATGAGCATAACGGCCGAGGCCGCTGCAATTCCCGCCACGAGCACGGAAGCATTCTCCAGGTCATCGCGAAGCCGGGTCGCAAGCGTCGCCGTTACGGCGGTCGACGACACCATCGCGCCGGTCGCGGCCATCATGAGCGTGCCGCGCGTCGCGCCGAAGCGGCGGCACGCAAGATAGCCGGCAAACGAGAAGCCTGACACAAAGGCGACCACCATCCCCAGTTGCCGGGGATTCCAGGCATCATAAGGGCCGACCCTAAGATCCGGCAGAAGAGGCACGACGACGAGTGCGATCAAGGCAAATCGTATCACAGCGCTGACCTCGGCCTCGGTCATTCCCTTGACCCAGCGATGGAGCTGCGGACGGAACGTCAGTAAAAAGGCCGCGCTGACCGCAATGATCGCCGCGACCTGCGGCGATCCGGCAACGGCGAGAAAGCCGCAAGCCAGCGTGACGAGACCGGCGAGCGCGTTAGTCCCGCTGATCTTGCCGGTCTCGCGCACGGTGTGCGCAAAGCCAAGCACGACGAGCAGCGCAGCGCTTGCGAGCAGGACGCCGGTAGCGAGGCGATCGATGCGCAGGAGTGCGCCGGCGGTCCCGCCGATGAGCCCGAGCAGCGCGAAGGTTCGGACTCCGGCAAATCGACTTCCGGCGGCCGCGCGCCTGAGCGTCCATCCACGTTGCACGCCCATGAGAAGGCCGAGGCCGAGCGAAATACCCAGTCCTGACAAGAGCGGCCAGTGGGCAAGGAGCGGCTGGCTCGTCATCGGATCACGCGCTCCTTTCCGGGCAATGCCAGTTGCGGGTTCTCATTCGGCCGGGCGGCGCGGATTGGCTCGTGGCCGACAATCTTGACTCGCGCGGCGACCGTCAATGGCCTGCCGCGGGGCGGCTATGCGCCGAACGCGCTTCGCGATAGCTGGCCAGGACTTCGCGCATCGCTGTGATCGCCTTCATCCGCGCGTCGGCATCCGCGATTTGCGCGAGCTCGGCTTTGAGATGGGTTGCAAAATCGGCGTAACTATTCTGCCAGTCGCGTCCGACTACGGCCTGGAGCGCCGGATCGCCCGTCTTGATCCGCTTGGCGGCGGTCCGGCTGCCCAGCTGGTAGGTCTCGCCCATCGCTGGCGCGGCTATGGTCTGCGCGAAGCTGCGCGCCTGCGACAGCCGGCGCAGCGTCTCGATCGCGGGGCCTTCGCCATGGGTCAGGAACAGGCTCCCCGCGATCGGTTGTCGCGCCTCGAGCCACACCAGCAAATCGTTCTGGTCGGCATGCGCAGAATAGCTGTCGATTCGCCTGATCTGCGCCCGCACTGCGACATCCTCGCCCGAAATTCGGACGCGCGTTGCGCCATCGAGCAGCGTGCGCCCCAGCGACCCTTCGGCCTGATAGCCGACGAATAGCACCGTCGACTCGCGCCGCGCCAGATTATGCTTGAGATGGTGCCGGATGCGGCCCCCTTCGCACATCCCCGACGCCGCGAGAATGATCGCGCCCGTGAGGCTGTTGAGGCGGATCGATTCATTTACATCCTCGACATAATGAAACGCAGGATGGTCGAAGACGTGGCCATCGATATCTTCGAGCGCCTCGGAATATTTGGAAAATACCGTGGTCGCGCGATTGGCGAGCGGCGAATCGATGAACACCGGAACCGACGGAATCTTCCCGGCGTTGATAAGCGCGGCCAGGTCGAGCAGAAGCTCCTGTGTCCGTTCGAGCGCGAAAACCGGAATAACCAGATTGCCGCCGCGAGCGAGCGCTCCGGTTGCTTCGACTTCGAGAAGTCGCCGCCGCTCCTCGATCGTCAGATGATCGCGTGTCCGGTCGCCATAGGTCGACTCGCAGACGACATGATCGAAGCCCGCCGGGCTTTCCGGGTCGGGATGAAAGGCCTTATGCTCGGGCCCCAGATCGCCCGAGCATAATATATGGACGCCGCCGATCTCGAGTTCGACCGAGGCGGAACCGAGGATATGTCCGGCATTCCAGAGACGTGCGCGGACGTCCGGGACAGGCTCGAACCATTGCTTGAGATCGATTGTCTTGCTCTGCCGCCAGGCCGCAAAACCATCTTCCTCTGTGTAGAGCGGGTCGAACGCAGGCTGGTCCGCGCGATCGCGCCGCCGGTTGCGCCGCGCCGTGTCGCTCTCCTGGATCCGGCCGGCATCGGCGAGCATGAATTCCAGGAGATCTGAGGTAGGAGGCGTACACCAGATATCGCCGCCATAGCCTTCTGCGACAAGTCGCGGCAGCAGGCCGCTGTGATCGATATGCGCATGTGTCAGAATGACCGCGTCGACATCTCCGGCCGCAAAGGCGAAGGGGCTGCGGTTCAGCGTCTCGAGCGTTCGTGAGCCCTGGAACAGCCCGCAATCGACCAGCAGCCTTTTGCCTTCGTGGCAAAACTCCATGCACGAACCGGTGACCGTCCCTGCGGCGCCATGGAATGTGATCGAAAGATCGTTGCTCATCGTGCGTCTCGCTTCTGGGCCCAGGGATTGCGGGGCGGCGGGCAGCTGAGGTCTGCCGCCGACCGAGGATGGACCCGCGCCTCTCGCGCCGGAATACGTACTGTTCCTGACTCCCGGCGCCGGGCGCCCATCCTAAGGGGCGCCATGACTGGACAATCGAGAATGGGCGGCATCCGAAACCGCAGCGCGGTGCGTGCGACTTGCTTACGAGCGACGCTCTTGCTCGGTGCACTGATCTTGTCCGCGGCGGCGACCGAGACACAGACGCTCGCTACGGGCGAACCGGTTCTTGGCGCGGCGCGGTCCCTCAAACCGGCGAATATCTCTGGGCACCCGAGGTCGCGCCGCTTCTAAAAGCGCAAGACAGGCAGGGGAATCGGGAAAGCTATTTGGGAGCGGCGGGCAGTGAGCCGTTCGCAGAGCCTGCGAACCCTTACGGACAAATGCGAATAGAACCGATCGCCTAAAGGTCCAGACTGCGGCCACTTGGTTCAGGGGTCGCGATGGCCGGAGCATCGGCAAGGCTGGAACCCGCACCGGTTAGCGCCGCTCGGGAACGCGGCGGATGTCGAGCGATCGTCTCGCCTTCGCCCCTGCCGCCAAGCCGTCCGCCCATGCGGCCGGGCTCGATTGGAGAGGAATCGGGGTCCGCCGATCGGGGACACGGCGCTGCGGGGCAGCGATTGCGACCCGGAGCCCCGCAGCGCCGATTACGACTGCCGAACCTGCCCCCGAACCACAGGAGACCAACGATGAAAAAGACCGACAGCCAACTTCAGCATGACGTTATGGCCGAACTCGAATGGGAACCTGCTGTCGATCACGCCGACATCGGCGTGGCGGTAACCGATGGCGTGGTCACCCTATCGGGTTATGTCAAAAGCTGCCCCGAGAAGGCCGCCGCCGAGAAGGCGACCCTCCGCGTCGCCGGAGTCCGGGCGATTGCCGAGGAGATCAAGGTGGGATCCCAAGACCGCCGATCATGAAATCGCCAAACGGATCCTCGACACGATCGCCTGGACCGTCTCGATTCCCGACGACAAGATGACCGTGAAGGTCGAACAAGGCTGGGTCACGCTGACCGGAAAGGTTGACTGGCATTTCCAGAGTCAGGAGGCCGTGCGCGCCGCGAGCCACGTCTCGGGCGTGATGGGCGTCACCAACCGTATCGAGGTCGAGCAGCACCCCGCGCCATGGGACATCAAGGACCGCATCATTTCAGCCTTCCGGCGACAAGCCAATCTCGACGCCGGGTCGGTCACCGTCAAGACCGACGGCGGGACCGTGACGCTCGTCGGCACGGTCAAGGCCTGGAACGAACGCGGCATCGCCGAGCGCGCGGCCTGGTCGGCGCCCGGCGTCGTTCGTGTCGAGGACCATATCACCGTCAATTGAAGCGAACCTCCGCCCGCATGGGCTCAATTGGCCGCTCCGGCAACGGGGCGGCCGCTCTTTATCCGTAACATTGCGCATATCGACGACGTCCGAGGAGCCATAGCTTCGCCGGCGAACGAAGGAGACGGTCGATGAAGAATATTCTCTTGCTGGTCCATGACGACGAGGGCCAGGAAGCCCGGCTTCAGGCCGCACTCGATATCGTGCGCGCGATCGACGGCCATCTCTCCTGCATCGATGTCACGCCTTTTCCGGTCGTTGCGGGCGACGCGGTCATGGGCTTTGGCGAAACCGTGGTCTTGCTCGACGAGCGCGACAGCGAGGCCAAAAACAAGATGGTGCTCGCCGACCGTCTATCGCGCGAGGATGTCAGCTGGAGCTGGGCCGATGCCATGGGCGACATGGCGGACACGATACTTGAAGCCGCCGATCTTGCCGATCTCATAATTCTCAACCGCGCCCTCGATGGCTATCCGCTGCCGAACATGCACGACATCGTCTCTCGCATTGTGGCGCGTACCAATGCGCCGGTCCTCGCGGTGCCCGAGACCTGCAAACGCTTCGCACTCGACCGCGCGCTCGTCGCCTGGGACGGCAGCCGCTCGGCGGCCGCGGCGCTCCGCGCGGCCGTGCCGCTGCTCGCGCTGGCCAGCGAGGTGAAGCTCTTCACCGCCGTCGAAGACGAGGCCGGCACGGCGTCCGAGCAGGCCGCCGCCTATCTGTCGCGCCACGGCATCCATGCGCAGATCCGGTCGCTCGACAAGGCGCATCGCCGTGCCGACGAACTGATCGAGCGAGAAGGCGCCGCGTGGCGTGCCGACTATATCGTGATGGGCGCCTATGGCCACGGCCGCCTGCGCGAGACTTTTGGCGGCGTGACAAGGCGCATGCTTGCCGCGAGCCCGCTGCCGCTTCTCCTCGCCCACTGATCCGCCGGAAAGCAGGGAAGGAGTTGGTGATGAAGAACATACTTCTGCTCGTCCACGACGATCCGGGCCAGGAGGCCCGGCTCGAAACGGCGCTCGACATCGTGCGCGCGCTGGATGGACATCTTTCCTGCCTCGACGTGACTCCCAATCCCTTCCTGGTAAACAACCGCTTCTTCACATTGAACGACACGGTCGAGCTGCTCAACCAGTACGATAGCGAGGCGACCAACAAGGGCGTGATCACCGATCGTCTCTCGCGTGACGATGTGAGCTGGAGCTGGACCGACGTCGATGGCGACATCGCGGAGGCCGTCCTCGCCGCAGCCAACTTTGCGGACCTCATCATCCTCAATCGCGCGCTTGAAGACTATCCGCTGAGCGATATGCGCGGCGTTGCCAGTCGCGTTGTCGCGCACACGCATGCGCCTGTTCTGGCGGTCCCTGAAAGCGCCGAACGGTTCGAGTTCGACCGCGCGCTAGTGGCATGGGACGGCGGCGCTTCGGCCGCGGCGGCGTTGCGGGCCGCCGTCCCGCTGCTTGCGCTGGCGCAGGATGTCGAGATTTTCCACGCCCGCGAAGACGAGGCGGGGCTCGAGGCGTCGCTTGCGGTGTCGTATCTGGCGCGGCACGGCGTCGAGGCTGTCTCACGGGTCATCGACGGCTCGGGCACCCGTGCCGATTTGCTGATCGCCGGAGAATGTGAGGCATGGGGTGCCGATTATATCGTCATGGGAGCCTATGGCCGGGGCCGCCTATGCGAGACCTTTGGCGGGGTCACGAAACGGATGCTGGGTGACAGCAAGCTCCCGCTGCTCATGAGCCATTGATCGGCGCCGCTCATCATCGCCAGTCGCGGCACGTCCGCCCCATGAGCTCATTCTTCCTGCGCGCCGAAGCAAGATCATGACCCTTTTTTCGCAGCTCGTGCTCGCAACGCTCCTCGTTGCGGCCACCGTTATCGTCCATCTGACCGGTCTGGCGCTTCTGCTGGCGGTTCTACGCCGCTATCGCCGGGCATCCGGCCGGTTGATGATGGTCCTGCTCAACAGCGCCGCCATTCTTGTCGCTGCTTTTGGCCTCTTTGCTCTTCACTCCATCGAAATCTGGATCTGGGCCGGAATCTACGAATGGTTGGGGGCCTTCGCCGATTTTGAGCATGCGCTTTACTTCTCGACCTCGACATATGTAACAATCGGCTATGGTGATGTCGTGCTTCCACCCGGGATGCGGATCCTGGGAGCGATCGAAGGCGCGAGCGGGATCATCCTGATCGGCTGGTCCACCGCCTTTTTCTTCTCGATTGTCGATCGCATGAAGCTTCTCGAGCGTCATTTCGAAAGCGATCATTCGCAATAGCCGACCGGATTTTAGCGGCGTAGGCACCTTTGAACGCAGCGTGTGGAACAAGCGTTCGCAAGCCAATCGGCCGCCAGAAATGAAACCGCGACCATCATGGCTTCGAGGCGGTCCATCACGGTGTCGATATCGGCGCTGGCAATATCCCTCAATTCCGGGCTGGCCCTTAGCTTGATCTGCATCAATGACTTCGCCGCGCCGTGCGCCTCTTCTCGGGATAGTCCGAAGAGGAGACAATCATGCGAAACCTGCTCGTTCATGCCGATGACAGCCCTGCGATGGCGGCGCGGCTCGAGAGCGCTCTGGCGATTGGCCGGCGGCATCGCTCGCATATCACCTTGCTTGTGAGCTCACCCTTCCAGCAATTTGTTGCGAGCGACCCCTTTGGCGGCATGTATCTGGCGCGCGAGGCACTCGCCAAGTCCCAGCTGGCTGCAACCGAGCTTGTCGAACGGCTGAGCGAACAGATGCGCGGGGAAGATGTTCCATGGGATATATCGGTGGGCGATGGCGAACTTGTCGGCACGCTCGCGATCGCGGCGACCTTGGCTGATCTCGTGATTGTCTCGCTCGGCGCCTCCGGTGGGAAGCGCACGGGTGCCTCCCAAATGATGGCGGGCGATCTGGCCATGATGGTCCCGGCGCCCGTGCTGGCGCTGCCCGAAACGCAGGACGTAGTCGACCTCGATACCCCGGCGATGGTCGCGTGGAACGGAAGCCTCGAGGCGGCGAACGCCCTCAGGCAGGCGGTGCCGCTGCTTCGCGATTCCAGCAGTGTCGTCCTTGTCACGGTCGGAGCCGACGAGGGGCGCATCGATGCCGAAGACGCGCTGCGCTACCTGTCGCGCCACGGCATCCACGCCATCTTGCGGGCCGAGGAGCGGCGCGGTGTGACCGTCGAGGAGGCGCTCGAACGCACCGCGCGCGACCTTGGAGCCGGGCTGATCGTCATGGGTGCTTTCGGTCACAGCCGCCTCCGTGAGACCTTCTTTGGGGGCGTCACCCGATATCTGCTCGACGCTGCGCATACGCCGCTGCTGCTCGCGCACTGAGGCGCCGCCTGTACGGACTATTGCGTAGAGCCTGTTGGCGGTCGCGACCCTAGACGGGCGATAGGGATGGCCACCGGTGCGCCGGGCGCGCCGTCCCCGGCGAGGCAGGTTGGGGACTGCCTCGCCGCTATCATTCCCCTGTCCACTAAACTGCCCTTCGGGGAAGCGGCCGCCATGGATCCCCTTGGGCGGCCGCTTTTTTGCGCTGAATCACGGCGCTCCCAGCAACGAGCCCTTACGGACATCTGCTTAGAGACCGGCGCCGCGCGAGACAGTAGGAAAACGGGCCGTCAGACGGTGCGCCTCCTTGCGGTTGGCGCCCTCGCATAGCGATTTACCACCTTCCGCTGCGGCCGCCCGGTATGTCTGGCGGTCGTTCTTTTATCCGTATCTTTGCGCATATCGGCGATGCGCGCGCGATCTTAGCCTCACCCGGTCGCAATGGAGTTGGCCATGAAGAACATCCTTTTGCTGGTTCACCAGGATCGTGGACAGGAAGCGCGCCTGCAAGCCGCGCTCGATCTCACGCGCGCGCTGGGCGGACATCTCGCCTGCCTCGATGTCACCCCCTATCCGCTCATGGCCGCCGACACGCATTTCGGCAGCGCGGAGGCGGTCGTGGTGCGCGACGAAACCGAATCCGAAGCGAGGAATCGCGCCTTCTTGTCCGACCGGCTGGCACGCGAAGATGTGAGCTGGAGCCTGACCGACACGATGGGTGACATGGCGAGCGCGCTCCTCGACGTCGCCGATCTCGCCGATCTGATCATTCTCAACCGGGCTCTTGACGACTTTCCCTTGCCCGACATGCGCGGGATAGTCGGCCGCCTCGTCATGCGCGCGCATATTCCCATCCTTGCAGTGCCGCAGACCCTTCAACGCTTCGACATCGCTCGCGCGCTGATCGCCTGGGACGGGAGGCCGGCGGCAGCGGCCGCGCTTCGCGCAACGGTGCCTTTGCTGGCGCTTGCCGAAGAGGTCCAGATCTTCGTAGCCCGCGAAGCTGATTCCGGTCTCGATCCCGAGCAGGCGGCCGCCTATCTCTCTCGGCATGGCGTCCATGCGACGGTGCGGATCGTCGACAAGGCGGGCGCGCCAGCCGATCGACTAATTGCCGAGGAAAGCTCGGCATGGCGCGCCGACTATGTCGTCATGGGCGCATATGGCCACGGGCGGCTCCGCGAAACCTTTGGCGGGGTCACGCAGCATTTGCTGGCCGAAAGCAAATGTCCGCTTGTCCTCTGTCACTGATGTCGTCGATCCATAACCTCGAGCCGAACGCGGTGCCGCGGATCCTGATTGTCGAAGATGACCCCGGGGTACGCCGCTCGCTGCTGCTCCTGTTCCAGGGGCGCGGCTATTATGCGAAGGCGCATTCGACTGCGGACGCAGCACTCGCCGACGCGGGCGCATTTAATCCGGACTGCCTTGTCATCGATTATCAGCTCGGCAGCGGCAATGGCATTGGGCTGATTTCGGCCCTTCGCTTCGCAGGCTGCTCGGCCCCTGCGATCCTGATCTCGGCTTTTGGATCGGCGGATCTGGCACAGCGCGCCGGGGCTGCAGGGTTCGCGCAGATTTTTGACAAGCCGCTCCGCGCACACCGGCTCCTTGCGGCCATATCAAGCCTCCTCGGCGAGAAAAGCCGCGTTTTGCAGGGCCGCTCCTAAGGCTTCGCGCCGAAGCTCCCGCCATGTTAATCGCCAAGAGCAGCCAGTATGCGGTCAATCCGGACATTCGGGCGGCACGGCCTCGGGGTGGCTGTCCGGCATGACGGGGGCTTCGCTCGGCGAGCGCATCGGCTGATTGTCGGGGGCCGGCGCCGGCTGCTCGGGAAAACTCTTGTCGGGGCGCTCCGCGGGCTCGCAATCCGGGCATTCGGGTAGGCGCCGCGGCGCTGCGGCGCTCGGGATCTCGGTCACAACATTTCCTTTAGTAGTCGGGCGCATTCACCAAGATCGGCCCGGATCGAGTTCAATTTGGCGGTCATTTGTTCGGCATAGTGGCTCCTGTGTCAGCGCCCGGTTCCATAATGAAGCGGTCTCGACCGGCGTTGACCCACGCACCATGTTCTTGGCGGCAGCGCGCGCCTATCCGTAATACCCCGCATCGGCAGCGCGACACGAGGACGCCATAGTGGGCGCGCGGGCGATCGACGACGAAGCTGGTCGTATCGCGGCGGGTGAAATGCGCTTATGAGTCAAGCGGGGGGCAGGCACGCGGCAGCGCGGGGCCGATCCTCGCGCGAACGGAGGCCGCGGGACTGATGGCGAAAGAGCAGGGATCTTTTGCGACGCGTCTGTCGATCGCTTTGGCGATCGTCGCAGCGGCGGCTTCGCTGCGCGCAATTCTCGATCCCTGGCTTGGCAGCAATTCTCCTTTCCTCGTCTTCACCCTTGCGGTCGTCGCCGCTTCGGTCATGGCCGGATCGCTTGCTGCGGCCATCGCGATCCTGCCCTCCTTGCTCTTCGGCATCTATTTTGCGGACGATCGAGGTTTTGTCATGGTCGAGGCAACGACCTTTGTCTTGACCGCAGCGGGGATCGTCGTGCTTGCGGAAGGAGTGGACCGCATGCGCGGCCGCATGCGACTGAGCGAAGGGCAGGCGGCGCGCCGCGCGGCCGAGGCCGACCGATTGTCCGAGGAACTGAACCTGTTGATAGACGGCGCGCAGGGCCACGCCATCTACCTGCTCGATCCCGAAGGCGTGGTGACGATCTGGAACAAGGGCGCCGAACGCCTCAAGGGCTGGACCGAGGCCGAAGTCATCGGACGCAACGCGGCGATTTTTTATCCCGCCGATGCGATCGCGAGCGGGAGGCCCGCTCAGGACCTGTTGCACGCCGCGCGCGACGGCCGCTTCGAGGCCGAGGACTGGCGCGTTCGCAAGGACGGTTCGGAATTTCTGGCCGACGTGTCGATCACAGCTCTGCGCCAGCCGGATGGCAGCTTGCGCGCCTTTGCCAAAATCGTCTCCGACATTACCGCGCGCCGCGCGACGGAAGAGTCGCTCCGCGCGCGCGAAAGCCATTTGCGGTCGATCCTCTCGACCGTCCCCGATGCAATGGTCGTGATCGACGACCAGGGCTTGATCGTGTCGTTCAGCGCGGCCGCCGAGAGGCTCTTCGGCTACGCCGAAGCCGAGTTGCTCGGGTCCAATGTCAGCCGCTTGATGCCGCAGCCCGACCGAGGGCGGCACGACACCTATATCGGCCGCTATCTCGCAACCGGTGAGAAGCGTATCATCGGTATCGGGCGGGTGGTGTTTGCCGAGCGTAAGGACGGATCGACCTTCCCCATGGAGCTCTCGATCGGCGAAGCGGCGGGCGAGGGGCAGCGGCTCTTCACCGGCTTCATCCGCGATCTGACCGAGCGCCAGAAGACCGAGCAACGCCTGGAATCGCTGGAGTCCGAGCTCATCCATGTATCGCGCGTCAGTGCGATGGGCACGATGGCGTCGACGCTCGCGCATGAACTCAACCAGCCGATCACCGCCGTCACCAATTATGTCGAGGCGATCCGCGACTTGCTGGCCGTGCCCGACCCCGAGGATCTGACGATGATCCGCGAGGCGCTCGACGACACCGCGAAAGAAGCACTGCGCGCTGGCCATATCGTGCGGCGCCTGCGCGACTTCGTCGCGCGCGGCGATGTCGACAAGACGATCGAAAAATTGCCTCTGCTGATCAACGAAGCGGCAGTTCTGGGCTTGATGGGCGCGCGCGAAAAGGGCGTCGAGCCCTTTTTCGATCTCGACCCCTATGCCTCGCCGGCCCTTGTCGACAAGGTCCAGATCCAGCAAGTTCTAATCAATCTCATTCGCAACGCCGTCGAGGCGATGGCCGACAGCCCGGTCCGCAAGCTCAGCGTCATCAGCCGGCTTGACCCGCCGGGGTTCATCCGCGTGATTGTCGCCGACACCGGACCGGGGGTCGATCCGCTTATCGCCGAGCAGCTCTTCACCGCGTTCGTCAGCACAAAGGCGGAGGGCATGGGGCTCGGCCTCTCGATCTGCCGGACGATCATCGAGGCCAATGGCGGCCGCATCTGGATGGAGCCGGGTGCGGCCGGCGGCGCCGAATTTCATTTCACGCTGATGAGCGCCAACGCGGAGGAACGCGATGACGGATAGAAAATTGGTCCATATTGTCGACGACGAGGAAGCGATCCGTCGTTCGGCGAGCTTCATGCTCAAGACATCGGGCTACGCCGTCGAAACCTGGTCAACGGGTGCGGCCTTTCTGCGCGAAGTCCGGCACGCCGCCGAGGGGTGCATCCTGCTCGATGTGCGCATGCCCGAAATGGACGGGCTCGAGGTGCAGCAGGCGCTACTTGATCGCGGCGTGACGATGCCGGTGATTGTCCTCACCGGGCATGCCGATGTGTCGATTGCGGTGCGCGCGATGAAGGCTGGCGCGGTCGACTTTCTCGAGAAACCCTTCGAGAAGGCCGTCCTGATTGCCGCGATCGAAACGGCTTTCGGGCGCATGGCCGCCGCCGACGGCGCGGTGGCGCGCGCCGTCGAAGCGGAGGTCATCCTGGCGGTGTTGACCCCGCGCGAGCGCGAGGTGCTCGACGGTCTCGCGCAGGGCCTGCCGAACAAGACCATCGCCTACGACCTCGGCATCTCGCCGCGCACCGTCGAGGTCCACCGTGCCAATCTCATGGCGAAGCTCGACGTCCGCAGTCTCTCCGACGCCTTGCGCCTTGCCTTCGCCGCGGGGCTTGGTGCCTGACCTATCGGGATATTACGTAGCGACCGCGGCGTTCCCGCTGCCTAAGTCATGGAGGCGAAGGGATGGAAAGCCATGGCGAAGACGGGCGAGCACGGGCGCGGAGGCAAGGCGCTTGACGCAGGTGGATCGCTGCGCGCCGCGGTCGCGCCGAGCGCCGAGCGCAAGGTCGGGCCGGTCGCTGGTTCCATTGACCATCTTACCTATCGGGAATGCGAAGTGCTCGAAGCGCTGGTGCGAGGCCTTACGAACAAGCAGATCGGCATCGAGCTGGCGATCAGCCACCGGACTGTGGAGGTCCATCGTGCCCGCTTGATGCGCAAGCTCGGAGCGCCGACGCTGGCGGCGCTGCTCGCCGCAGTCTTGCCACAGCGGACCATGCTCGAAAGCCTGCTGCGCCTGCCGCGCTGAGTTGCGCCCGCCTCGGGACGAACGATACGGTCAGGCGTGGCCAGCGATATGATCGCTACAAGCGATGCAGCGCGCGGCTTCGGGCACGGCAACCAGCCTTGCCTCCTCGATATCCTCGCCACACGCGGTGCAGATGCCGTAGCCGCCCGCGTCGATCCGCGCGATCGCGAGACGGATACGTGCCATCTCGGCAACCGTAACTTTTTCGAGCGAGTCTCGGGCTTCATCATCTTCGCGTTCGACGGCCTGTTCGGCGAAATCGGCAGCGACCGGCTCGCGCCGGCTGACTTCAAGGCGCTCGACTTGGTGGGCTAAGGCGACGAACCGCGCCGCGAGGCGAGCGCGTATGGCCTGAAGGTTTCGTGTCATGCCGCTTCGTGCGCCGCTACCAGCGCGGCAACCTCGTCGAGCAGCTGCAGCCGCTGCTTTTTTAGCGCCTCGACCCTTTGGTCAGATGCAGCGACGAGGCCGTCCTCGATGCGCTGTATCTCGAGCGTGACGTCGTGATGCTGTTCGGCCAGCGTGCGAAAATGCGCGTCCTGAAGCTTCAACGCGTGGAGTGCCGGACCTTGGCCGGGAAAGAGGGAGTGGAGATCATGACCCGTTTCGCTCATTTTTTCATCCTTTCTTGTGGCGTTTCTTCGCCAGCGGTTGCGTCCTGCTGTCCCCACAAGAGGGGCTCGAGACCAGAATCTGTGCGTGCGATCGCGGCGCTTGTCGTTACGCAAATGACCGTAAGCAGCGTCGCGGAGCGCGCCTGCTGCAGGACATACGTACTATTCCCGACTCCGCATGTGCTGTGATCGCTCTAGTGGGAGCATCTTGAACCGGCCCTCGATCCACTCCAAACCTCTGGACCTGGACGGCGACCGTCAGACGCAAGGGCCTGCAAATGAGCGATTGTTCGACCTGCATCGTGCGCAACCGCGCGATCTGCGCGAGCCTCAACGCCGAGGAGCTTGCTATCCTCGGCAAGATGGGGCGGCGCCAGCGGGTAAAAGCCGGGCAAACGCTTCTATGGGAAGGTGATGACGCGCCCGTTGTCGCCAATGTTCTCGCGGGCGTTCTCAAGCTCGCGGTGTCGACGGCCGACGGCCGCGAGCAGATTGTCGGGATCGTCTTCCCGTCCGATTTCATCGGCCGGCCCTTTGGCAAGGAAAGTCCTTATAGCGTTACCGCGATGACCGACGCCGATGTCTGCATTTTCAATCGCAACAGCTTCGACGCCTTCGCCGGCACGCATCTCGACCTCCAGCAGAAATTGCTCCGCCGGACTCTCGACGAACTCGATCGCGCGCGGCACCGGATGATGCTCCTTGGCCGCAAGACCGCGTCCGAAAAAGTCGCATCCTTTTTGCTTGAAATCTCCGAACGTCTCTCGGGTTATGGCTGCGCGCCGGAGCGTCATGGGCGTTTCGAGCTCCCCTTTGGCCGCCAGCAGATTGCTGACATTCTCGGGCTTACGATCGAGACCACCTGCCGCCAGCTCACGCGAATGCGGTCGGACGGCGTTCTCGATCTCCCGTCCCGCCGCGAGGTCGTGATCAACGACCGCGCGGCAATGGAGGCGATGGCCGGTTGACCGGCCATCAGAAGCGGAAGGCTACGCCGGCGCTGATCACCCACGGATCGAGCTGGTGCTTCGTGCGCAGCACCTCGGTCGTTCCGGCAAACCAGTGCGCGGTCGAGCGGATGAAATAGCGCTTTGCATCGACGGTCACGGCCAGCCCGTTCTGATTGACCGGGATATCGACCCCTGCCTGCAGCGCGAATCCCAGCGAATCGCTCATCTTCTGGCGCGTCGCGCCCAACGCAACTGCGGTCGCGCCGGGCTTCTCATCGATGAAGATGAAGTAACTCGGACCGGCGCCGACATAGGGCTGGATCCCGCCGTCCTTCCCGAAATGATATTTGACCGTCAGCGTCGCGGGAACGATATTCGCGTTGGACACCAACCCCGCTCCGGCGAGCCCGCCGCGCCCGACGACATCATGCTGCGTCACCCCGGCGATCGTCTCGAGCGAGATATTGTCGGCGACGAAATATTCGATCGCAACCGTCGGCACGACATTGTCATCGGCCTTGGTTTGCGTCCCAGCCGGAAGCCCGATCAGGTCGAGCTTCACATCCTTGATCTTGCCGTCGGGCGCGACATAGGTGCCCACCAGCTTGACCTGGATGTCGCCGCCCTTGGCGGCGGCCTGCCCCGGGATCGCCAGCGCAACCGCCAGTGCGGCGAGGGAGAGAGTCTTCGTCTTCATGGGTCTTGGCTCCTTGCGTTGATGAGAGGCTCTCTGGACCCGGTGCCGCGCCGCATCATTGATAGCGCGCAATCGATTCGTTGATCCTGATCAATGAGTTTGGGTCTGCCGACACCCATGACCGTCCCGAGCCGCGGCCAAAGGCTGCGCGAAGCGGGGATTCGATATGGACGGTCTGGTAATGAAAGCGGGCGGATGGCTGGGGCTGGCCCTGTTCGCGCTGGTGATGGCGGCGCTCGCGGTCGATGCGCCCTTCGCGGTGCATATGATGATCGTGTCGATCGCCTGCATGACCGTGCTTTGGGTTACGATTTCGCGCGCCGACTATGGCGCGATCGCCCGCGGCATCCTAAAAATGCCGGCCGATCAGGGCGTCTATGACGACGACCCGATCCGCTGGGGCGTCATCGCGACGCTCTTCTGGGGCATCGCGGGCATGGCGGCGGGGCTGTTCATCGCGCTCCAGCTCGCTTTCCCAGTCCTCAACCTCGGCTTCGAATATACGACCTTCGGACGGCTGCGTCCGCTGCACACCTCGGCGGTGATCTTCGCCTTCGGTGGCAACGCGCTGATCGCAACCAGCTATTATGTCGTTCAACGTACGTGCCGCGCGCGGCTCGCTTTCCCGACGCTCGCGCGCTTTGTCTTCTGGGGCTACCAGCTCTTCATCGTTCTCGCCGCCACCGGCTATCTGATGGGGGTTACCGAGGCGAAGGAATATGCCGAACCCGAATGGTATGTCGATCTATGGCTCACCGTCGTCTGGCTCTCCTATCTCGCGGTCTTCGTCGGCACGATCGTCCGCCGCCGCGAGCCCCATATCTATGTCGCGAACTGGTTCTACCTCAGCTTCATCATCACGATTGCGATGCTGCATCTCGTCAACAATCTGTCGATGCCCGCGAGCATCTTCGGATCGAAGAGCTATGCCGCCTTCGCCGGCGTCCAGGATGCGCTGACCCAATGGTGGTACGGGCATAACGCGGTCGGCTTTTTCCTGACCGCCGGCTTCCTCGCGATGATGTATTATTTCGTGCCGAAGCAGGCCGAGCGCCCCGTCTATTCCTACCGCCTTTCCATCATCCACTTCTGGTCGCTGATCTTCCTCTACATCTGGGCGGGACCGCACCACCTCCACTACACCGCGCTGCCCGACTGGGCGCAGACGCTCGGCATGGTCTTCTCGATCATGCTGTGGATGCCGAGCTGGGGCGGGATGATCAACGGGCTGATGACGCTCAACGGCGCGTGGGACAAGATCCGCACTGACCCGATCATTCGCATGATGGTCATGGCGCTCGCCTTCTACGGCATGAGCACCTTCGAAGGCCCGATGATGTCGATCAAATGGGTCAACTCGATGTCGCATTACACCGACTGGACGATCGGTCATGTGCACAGCGGCGCGCTCGGCTGGAACGGCATGATCACCTTCGCCTGCGTCTATTATCTCGTGCCGCGATTGTGGAACCGCCCGCGCCTCTACAGCCTGCGCATGGTGAACTGGCACTTCTGGCTCGCGACCGTCGGCATCGTTTTCTACGCCGCGTCGATGTGGGTTGCCGGCATCATGCAGGGCCTGATGTGGCGCGAATATGGGGCTGACGGCTATCTGGTCTACAGCTTTGCCGAAAGCGTCGCGGCGATGCATCCGATGTACATCATCCGCGCGACGGGCGGGCTGCTTTACCTCGCCGGCTTCCTGATCATGATCGTCAATGTCTGGGCGACGCTCGCGGGCAAGGTCCGCGCCGAAAGGCCGATGACCGAAACCCCGCACAATCCCGCAGCGGATCGTCCGCTCGTCGCCGTGCCCGCCGAATAAGGAGCCGAAGATGGCCGCCCAACCCGCCGAAAAACGCTTCAGCCACAAGAAGCTCGAGCGCAATGTCAGCTTTCTTGGCCTGCTGGCGCTCGTCGCGGTGACGATCGGCGGCATCGTCGAGATCGCGCCGCTCTTCTGGATCGACAACACGATCGAAAAGGTTGACGGCATGCGGCCCTACACGCCGCTCGAACTCGCTGGCCGCAACATCTACATGCGCGAGGGCTGCTACACCTGCCACAGCCAGATGATCCGCCCGTTCCGCGACGAGGTCGAGCGCTATGGCCATTACAGTCTCGCCGCCGAGAGCATGTACGACCACCCTTTCCAATGGGGTTCGAAGCGCACCGGGCCCGACCTTGCGCGCGTCGGCGGCCGCTATTCGGACGAATGGCACCGCGCGCATCTGATCGATCCGCGTAGCGTCGTCCCCGAATCGATCATGCCGCCCTACGCCTTCCTCGCCGAGAAGGACCTCTACACCGGCGATATGCGAAGCGACCTGCGCGCTTTATCGCGGGTCGGTGTGCCATACACCGAGGAAGCGATCGCGGCAGCGAACGAGGATTTGAAGGCACAGGTCGATCCGGGGGCCGGAATCGACCTTCAGAAGCGCTATCCCAAGGCGCAGGTGCGCGATTTCGATGGCGACCCCGATCGCCTCACTGAAATGGATGCGCTCGTCGCCTATCTCCAGATGCTCGGTACGCTGGTCGACGTCGATAAGGCAGGCCCGCAGGAGCAGGCGCATGCCGCCGAGACCCCGAAGGCCAAGGCGCCATGACCTACGACGCACTTCGCCATTTCGCCGACAGCTGGGGCCTCCTGGCGATGGCGATCCTGTTCCTCGGGCTGGTGGTCTGGCCGTTTCGCAAAGGCGCGCGGCGCCACCACGACGACGCTGCAAACATGATCTTCAAGGAAGACGAGCATGGCTGATCCCGAAAATCTCCCGGCCTCCGCCGAAGGGCACCGCGTCGACGAGGCGACGGGCACGCGCACGGTCGGTCACGAATGGGACGGTATCGAAGAGCTCAATACGCCGCTCCCGCGCTGGTGGCTCTGGACCTTCTATATCTGCATAGCCTGGGCGGTCGTTTATGCGGCGCTCTATCCGGCATGGCCGATGCTCCACAGTGCAACCAAGGGGACTCTCGGCTGGTCGTCGCGCGGCCAGCTCGCGCAGGAGATGAGGGCTGATGCGAAACGTCGCGCGCCTGTCGTCAATGCGATAGCCACGACGGCGTTGACCGACCTTCCTGCCAAGCCCCAGCTCATGCAGGCCGCGGTCCAGGGCGGCGGTGCAGCCTTTCGCGTCCATTGCATCCAGTGCCATGGCGCCGGCGGGGCGGGACTCAAGAAACTCTATCCCAGCCTGACCGATGACGACTGGCTGTGGGGAGGCGACCTCGCCTCGATCCAATATACGATTACCCACGGTATCCGGAACCCCGACCATGAAGCGACGCGCGCCAGCCAGATGCCGGCGTTCGGCCGCGACGACATTCTCGACGCGCCCCAAATCGACGATGTCGTGAGCTATGTCCGGACCATCAGCGGGCAGGACAAGGCCGGCGCCGCCGCGACGCGCGGCGCTGCGATCTTCGAGGCCAATTGTGCGGTCTGTCATGGGTCGGGCGGGCAGGGCGGGCGCATCGTCGGAGCGCCGAAGCTCACCGACGCCATCTGGCTCTACGGCGGCGATCGCGACAGCCTGACGGCGACGATCAACCAGCCGCGCAACGGCGTCATGCCGCGCTGGAACAGCCGTCTCGATCCCGCGACGATCAAGATGCTCTCCGCCTATGTCTATTCGCTGGGCGGCGGTGAGAAAGCCCAGCCTGCGATAGCGGCCACCGAAGGGCAGGGAGCCGATGGCCAGCCCTGAGGACCTCACCGGCGAGAACGGGCCGCTCTATGCGGCGCGGAAAGGCGTCTATCCCAAGAAGGTCGACGGGCCATTCCGCCGCTTTAAATGGTCGGTGATGTTCGTCACCCTGGCGATCTATTATGGAACGCCGTGGATTCGCTGGGACCGCGGCCCCTATGCGCCCGACCAGGCGGTGCTGGTCGATCTGGCGCATCGCCGTTTCTTCATGTTCCAGATCGAGATCTGGCCGCATGAATTTTACTATGTCGCGGGCCTGCTCATCATGGCGGGCATCGGGCTGTTTCTCGTCACTAGCGCCGTCGGGCGCGCCTGGTGCGGCTATGCCTGTCCGCAAACGGTGTGGACCGACCTGTTCCAGCATGTCGACCGGCTGGTCGACGGCGACCGCAACGCCCAGATCCGGCTGGCGAACGGTCCCTGGACCTTCGAGAAGCTGGTCAAGCGCACGATCAAATATGGTATTTATCTGGCGGTCGCCTTCTGGACCGGTGGCGCTTGGATCATGTATTTCGCCGATGCGCCGACGCTGACCGCCGATTTCTGGACCGGTCAGGCTGCGCCCGTCGCTTATGGTACCGTCGCCGTCCTCACCGCGACGACCTTCGTCTTCGGCGGCTTCATGCGCGAACAGGTCTGCATCTATATGTGCCCCTGGCCGCGTATCCAGACCGCGATGATGGACGAAAAATCGCTTCTGGTGACCTACAAGGACTGGCGCGGCGAACCGCGCGGCAGCACCAAGAAGGCGCAGACGCATCCCGGCGCCTTCGGCGATTGCATCGACTGCAACCAATGCGTCGCGGTGTGCCCTACCGGGATCGATATTCGCGAAGGGCCGCAGATCGGCTGTATCACCTGCGCGCTCTGTATCGATGCCTGCGACGGCGTGATGAAGCAGGTCGGCCGACCGCGAGGGCTGATCGACTATTGCACCCTCGACGACGCCGCGATCGAAAAGTCCGGCGGTATCGCTCAGACTGTCCGCAAGACGCTCTCGCGCCCGCGCACGCTGATCTACCTAGGCATTTGGACAGCCATCGGCGCCGCGATGATTTTCTCACTCGGTCAGCGCACGCGGCTCGACCTCGCGGTCCAGCACGAACGCAGTCCGCTCTATGTGCAGCTGTCCGACGGCCATATCCGCAACAATTACACGCTGAAAGTCCGCAACATGGAGACGCGGCCGCGGCGCGTCGCAATTGCGGTCGATGGTTTGCCCGATGCGCGCCTTTGGACCGAGGCCGGCACGCGCGAACGCGCCAGCCAGCATCTCGAAATCGCGCTGGCGCCCGATAGCGTAACCCGCGTGAAACTTTTCGTCGCGGCGCCCAGCGCCGGACCCGAGCGCCAGGACTTCGCCATCGCGGTGCGCGGCCTCGACGGCGACCCGCGCGGCGACAGCGACATCATCCAGTTCGACCGGCCGGAGGCGGGACAATGACCGAGCAATCGAGGCGCAAGGCCTTCACCGGCTGGCATATGACCGGAATTCTCGTCGCTTTCTTCGGCGTCGTGATGGTGGTCAATTTCACCATGGCGACGCTCGCGTCGTCGAGCTTTGGCGGAACGGTCGTGGACAACAGCTATGTTGCGAGCCAGAATTATAACGAATGGCTGCGGCGGGCCGCCGATCAGGATCGCCTCGGCTGGCAGGAACAACTCGACCTCGATGCTGCGCGCCATATCCGCGTCGCGGTCCGCAAGGACGATCAGCCCCTCACGCAACTTGCAGTGCAAGCGACCCTCAGCCATCCACTCGGCCGCATGCCGGCGCGTGTCATGGTCTTCGAGCCCGTCGGCGGCGGGATCTTGCGCTCGACACAGGCCGTCCCTGCGGGTCGCTGGTGGCTCGACCTCGCGGTGCGCCATGGCGACGAGGATGCGCATTATCGGGTCAATGTCCAATGAGCGGCGCGGCCGCTCTTGTGGAACGCGACTTTGCCGTTCCCGACATTCGCTGCGCGGGCTGCATCGCAAAGCTCGAACAGGGCCTCGTGCGCGACCGCCGTATTGCCGCGGCACGCGTGAATTTCACGGAAAAGCGCGTGCATCTGAGCTGCGTCCCCGATGCCGACGTGCCCGACCTGATCGGCGCCTTCTCCCTCCTCGGATTCGAAGCGCATCTCCTTGGAAAAGGTCCCGACGAAGCCGATGCCGAGGCCGCGAGCAGCCGGGCGCTCCTAAGCGCCGTCGCGGTTTCGGGTTTCGCGATGATGAACATCATGCTGCTGTCGGTCTCGGTCTGGTCGGGCGCGACCGGCGTGACCCGCGACCTCTTCCATTGGCTCTCGGCGATGATCGCGCTACCGACCATCGCCTATGCGGGCCGCCCCTTCTTCCGTTCGGCCTGGCGCGCGCTCAGCCACCGCCATACCAATATGGATGTGCCGATCAGCATCGGGGTCCTGCTCGTCAGCGCGATCAGCCTTTACGAGACCCTGACGCATGGCGCTCACGCCTATTTCGACGGGGCGGTCATGCTCCTCTTTTTCCTTCTCTGCGGGCGCTGGTTCGACAGCGTGATGCGCGACCGCGCGCGTGGCGGCGTTGCCGCTCTGCTCCGCAATATGGGAACGGGCGCTCTGGTATTGCGCGGCGAGGGTTCGGGGCGCTGGGTCGATGCGACCGCGCTCGAACCGGGAATGGTCATGCTTGTCGCTGCGGGCGAGCGGCTCGCTGCCGATGGAGTTGTCCTCAGAGGTGAGAGCCGGTTTGATCTGTCGCTGCTTACCGGAGAAAGTGCCCCGGTCGCAGCGCATGTCGATGACCAAGTCCACGCCGGAACGCTCAATCTCGATGCGCCGGTTCGTGTTCGCGTCACCGCGGCAGGCGGCGACACTGCAATCGCGGATATCGCAAGGCTGATGGGCGAGGCGGCGCAGGGTAAATCGCGCTATGTCCGCATCGCCGACCGGGCGGCCCGCCTCTATGCCCCTGCCGTACATTGCCTGGCGCTGGCCGCCTTCACCAGCTGGATGATCGCGGGGGCTGGCTGGCACCAAAGCCTCCTGATCTCAGCGGCGGTCCTGATCATCACCTGTCCTTGCGCACTCGGACTCGCCGTGCCTGCGGCGCAGATCGTCGCGGCGGGCGAACTCATGCGCCGCGGCGTCTTGATCAAGGATGGATCGGCGCTCGAGCGCTTGGCCGAAGTCGATCTGGCGCTGATCGACAAGACCGGCACGCTGACCCTAGGGCGCCCGGTCGCTCTCGACCTCGACGCGCTCGGGTTTCATGCCGAGGGGCTGCTCCTTGCGTTGGCTCAGGCCAGCCGTCACCCTCTGAGCGAAGCGCTCCGCCGCGATCTGACGGCGCGCGGGGTCCAGCCGGAACCGGTTGAGTCTGTCCGCGAAATGCCTGGATTCGGCGTGACCGCAATGTGGAAGGGGCTCGCGGTGTCGGTCGGCCGACCACGTCAGAATCTGAACGATAGTGCGCTTGCCACGCAGCTTTCGATCGATGGAGAAGCGGTGGCGACGGTCCACTTCGCCGACCAACTTCGTCCCGATGCCCGCAGTGCCATCGACGCGCTGCGGGCGCAGGGTCTCGGCGCGACGATATTGTCGGGCGACCGGGCCGAAGCCGTGGCTCCCGTCGCGCGCGAACTCGCGATGACCGCGCAGACGAGCATGAGCCCGCAAGACAAGCTTGCGGCGATCGCGCGGTTTGGCAGCGGAGGTCACAAGGTGCTGATGATCGGCGACGGCCTCAACGATGGCCCGGCGCTCGCCGCGGGTCATGCCTCGATGGCCCCGGGCTCGGCGAGCGATGTCGGCAAAAACGCCGCCGACTGCATCTTCCTGGGCGACCGCATGATGCCGGTGGTCGACACGATACGGATGGCGCGGAGCACGCAGGCCATCGTGCGCCAGAACTTCGCGCTCGCCATCGGCTACAACGCGATTGCCGTCCCGCTCGCCTTTCTCGGACTCGTGACGCCGCTGATCGCCGCCATCGCCATGTCGGGCTCGTCGCTGATCGTTGTCGGGAACGCGCTGCGGCTCAAAAGGGCGCTCCGGTGAACGGCGTCCTCCTCCTGATCCCGATCGCATTGGGGCTTGGCCTTCTGGGCCTCGCCTCCTTCTTCTGGTCGCTGCGCCAGGGACAGTTCGACGATCTCGACGGCGCTGCGCTCCGCATCTTTGTCGAAGATGAAGAGGATCTGGCCCCATGATCGCGCGCTTCCTCGGCACGTTGCTGGCGAGTTTGGGCCTCGCTCTTGCACCGCTCGCGAGCGCCGCCACCATATTGATGGTCCCCAGCTGTAGCGGCGCGTCGCATCTTATGGTGCTCCCGCACGATCCTGCCTCGCCTCCCGAGCGGGGAGGCGGCTGCGCCAAGGCCTGCCATGCCATGACCGATCGCAGGGCGAAATCGCCGACCGGACGAAAGTCATGCTGCTAATCCGTCCGCCAGCGTTGATCTCGGTCAATGCGGGCGGCGCATTGGCCCGCTAGGCCTTTCTTATGTGGACCTATCATCCCGATCTGCTTGCCAAACCGGTCCCGCGATACACCAGCTATCCGACCGCGATGGAATTCGACGAGGCGGTCGGCGCAGCCGATTACGGCCGCGCGCTCGATGCGGTCGAGGCCGCGACGCCGGTCTCGCTCTATGTGCACATCCCCTTTTGCGAAAGCATTTGCTGGTATTGCGGGTGCAATACCGGCGCTTCCGGGCGCAAGCAGCGGCTCGCCGACTATCTGACCGCGCTCCGCGCCGAGATTGCCATGGTGGCGAAGCGGCTCGGCGGGCGCGGGCGCATCCAGCGCATCGCCTTCGGCGGCGGCAGTCCCAACGCGATCGCTCCGGTCGAGTTCGTGCGGTTGCTCGACCGCATCCTCACTGTCTTCGATGCCCACCGGCCCGACATTTCGATCGAACTCGATCCGCGCGGCTTCTCGGCGGAATGGGCGCTCGTTCTCGCCGCCGCGCATGTCACGCGCGTCAGCCTCGGCGTCCAGACCTTCGCGCCGCACATCCAGCAGGCGATCGGCCGCATCCAGCCGCTATCGCACATCGAGCGCGTCGTTGCCGGGCTGCGCCTCCGCGATATCGACGCCATCAACTTCGATCTGATGTACGGGCTGCCGGGCCAGACGCTTGCCGATCTCGACGAAACTCTCGACGAAACGATCCGCCTTGCACCGAGCCGAATATCGCTTTTCGGCTATGCGCATCTCCCGCACATGATCCCGCGTCAGCGCCAGATCGACGCCAGCAACCTGCCCGATCACAAGCTGCGCTTCGAGCAGGCATGGCGCGGTTATGAGCGGCTCACCGATGCCGGCTATGTTGCCATCGGGTTCGATCATTTCGCGCTGCCCGCCGATCCGCTTGCCATCGCCGCGCGCGAAGATCGGGTGAACCGGAATTTCCAGGGCTTTACCGAGGATGACAGCCCGATACTCGTCGGCATCGGAGCAAGCGCAATCAGCCGCTTTCCCGATCTCCTCGTCCAGAATGAAAAGCGCGCAGGCGTCTACCGCGATCTCATCGCAGCCGGTCAGTTGACCGCCGTTCGCGGCGCATCGATCGACGCCGAGAACCGCGAGCGCGGACGGATCATCAAGGAACTTCTCTGCCAGGGCAGCGCCTGTCTTGAATCCGGATGGCTGCGCCCCGCGCAGACTGCGCTCGCCGATTATGAGCGTCTGAAAATCCTTCGCTGGGACGATGACCGGCTCGTCGTCGAAGACGATGGCTTGCCCTATGCGCGGCTAGTTTCGGCGCAATTCGACCGGTCCCGCGGCGCGATCAAGCAAGAAGATGTTGCGCAAATGGCCTCGATCTAGACACGCACCCCGGCCGGAATCCGGTTAGGCTCGTTTGCCGATCGGGGCAGCAATCGGTCCGTCCGCGTCCCGGCAAAAATGCCCGGCCTTCCAGTACGTGTTAATCCTGATGGGAAGGCGAGCGCGTCCGACGGATAGAAGCTACTTTATCCCGGCTATTTCGACCTTTGGGCGCAGGCCTATACGCTACAACCAGATTTTCAGCGATGCGATCGCGCGCCTGCACGAAGAGGGGCGCTACCGTATATTCCTCGATATCCTGCGTGCCCGCGATGCCTATCCTGGCGCGCGCTGCTTCGACGAGTCCAGCGAAGCTCGGCCGATCCCCGTCTGGTGCTCGAACGACTATCTCGACATGGGGCAGCACCGCAGTCCCATCTTCCGCTCTCGTCGATCTACGGCAGTGAACGGCGGTACGTGCATCTAGAGGATGTTGAAGACGTGCAGCACCAGCCAAAGTAGCGACAGCCCCGCAAGAATACCAAGAAACCAGCCTTCTTTCCGCATTGTTTCTCGTCCTCCGTCCAATGGGCCACTGCAACCTCAATTGTAACAATTCAAGCGCGATCACGCCCGGCCGTCCATCGACCTATTGGATTAAGCCTTATGGGTTAGATTGTTGGGCTTGACCAATGGGGGGCGAGGGTGCTGCACTCCCGCCGGGGGATAGCGTGCGCATACTCATCGTCGAGGACAATGCCAGGATTGGTGTTTTGACTGCCGAAGGGCTTTCGGCGATGGGATTTTGCTGCGACGTCGCACCGACGCTTTCCGAAGCTTCGGAGCTTCTTGCCGCGACCAGCTACGACATCATCGTACTCGACCTCGGGATGCCCGATGGCGACGGGCGTGCATGGCTGATGGTCGAGCGCGCCCATGGGCTGGTCACGCCGGTGATCATGCTCACCGCGCGATCGGCACTGGGCGACCGCATCGATGGCCTCGACGCGGGGGCCGACGATTATCTCGTCAAGCCGTTCGCGGTCGAAGAGCTTGCGGCACGCGTGCGCGCGCTCCTTCGCCGGCCGGGTGCTCGCTCGACCCCGATCCTTTCTGTCGGCGCGATCCTCTTCGATACGATAGCGCGCGTCGGTAGCTGCCGCGGCGAACCCCTCCGCCTCAGTCTGCGCGAAGCCGCCCTGCTCGAATTGATGATGGTCAAGGCGGGCAGCGTCGTCAGCCGCGACCAGATCGAGGCATCGCTCTATTCCTTCGACGAACCCGTGACGCCCAATGCCATCGAAGTGCTGGTATCGCGGGTCAGGAAGAAGCTCGCCGGCTTGGGTGTACACGATCAGTTGGTGACGCTTCGCGGCGTCGGCTATCTGATGCTGGAGCCCGTCGACTGATGCAGCAGGGTCGCTCGATCATCGACGAACTGCGAACGGGTTTTGCCTGGATGGCCCTCACGGGCAGCATCGTGCTTGCCGCATTTCTGGTGGTCGATTTCGAACTGGTCCGGAGGGATATCCGCGAAAGCTACGGTCATATCGGCATTGTTCATGAGGTGATCGATCATGTCATTTTCCCGATCATCGTCCTGCTCGCACCCTTGGCGATCGCGACGCGATGGTTGATCGCCCGGGCGCTGAAGCCGCTGCATGACGCGGCGGAGTTCATTCACCAGGCAACCGGCCGCGAACGCGGTTTTCGCGTGACGCTCGCCGATTTTCCCATCGAAGCCTTGCCTTTTGCCGAAGCCGTTAATGCACTGCTGTCGCGTCTCGACGATGCGGCCCGGCGACAAGAGGGGTTCGCCGCCGACGTCGCGCACGAGATCAAGACGCCGCTCGCGGTCGCCATGCTCGAGCTGGAGAGGCTCAAGACCACCGATGCGGACCGCGTGATCGCCGGTCTTGGGGGGATGAACCGGTTGGTCGAGCAATTGCTGGTGCTCGCCCAGCTCGATGCTTACGCGGCCGCGCCGCAGCCGTTTCGACCGATCAATCTGGCGGACGCGGCATTGGAGGCGATCAAGCTCTGCGCGGTCGATGCGGCACACAAGGGGGTCGCGCTCGCGTATCGAGACGAGGGTGGGCCGATGGTTATGGGCCGGATCGAGGCGGTGACCGCGGCGCTGCGCAATCTGGTCGAAAATGCCGTCCGGGTGACCGCTGCGGGCAAAGAGGTCGTAATCATGCGCGGGCCGGGGGCCCATATTCGCGTCGTCGATGGCGGACCCGGGATCGATCCCGCCCGGCTGCTTGCCTTGTCGGACCGTTTCCGGCGCGGCGAGCATGCGAGTTACGGCGGCGCCGGGCTGGGCCTGTCGATCGTCGCGCGAATCATGGAAGTGCATGGCGGAGCGATGCGAAGCCATCCGGACCAGCCATCGATCGAACTGGATTTCGACACTATTGTAGCGACTTGATACAGATTTCGCCCCCGTCAGCTTCCTGTAAGCAAAAACCGCTAGGTTGCTAAGAGAAGGATTCGGTAGGGCGGATCTTTCCGACGGACTAGCTCAAGACAAAAAGAGGGGAGCAGCTATCCTGGTTTCACAGCGGGTCGCAACCGTTGATGAACTTTGGGGGAAATATTTTGTCCGCTGTATCAAGGGCGTTGGTTTGGGAACGGCAGTTGCTTTGCCGAAGCGGTCTCGCTTCCATTATCCGGCGCGAGTTCAGTCATTGCGACGTTGCAACCGCCGGTGATGCCGAACAGGCTCTCGACTGGCTGGCCGCAACCGGCGCGCACGGCATGCTGGTTCTCGACGGGGGGATCGACCTGAAGTTTGTGGTCCCCGACGGTATTCGCGGATTGCGTCGCCGCTTTCCGCAGCTTTCGCTGGTGATCGTCGATTGGCGGCGCGATCGGGACGCGGTGCTCCGCGCCATTTCCGACGGCGCGCATGGTTTTGTTCCGAAGGACATGGAGCAGGATGAAATGCTCCAGGCCTTCCGGCAGGTGATGGCTGGTCAGGTCTATGTTCCGCCGATCGTCAGCGATGTCGACGCGGAAACGCTGGCCAAAGGCTCTTCTGGTTCGCACCAAGCCTCGATATCCAGCCTCACCGAACGCCAGCGCGAAGTGCTGACGCATATGTCGATGGGCAAATCCAACAAGGAAATCGCCCGCTCGCTGCGCATCTCCGAAAGCACGGTAAAGGTCCATGTGGCCGCGGCATTCCGCCTGCTCGGCGTGCATAACCGCGTTGGGGCGGTTGCTGCGCTGCAGAGCCGCGGAGACGCGTCGGCGCATCTCCGCGACCAATTTCTCGCCCGCCGCGCGAATGCCGATTTCCGGACGCGCGCTTTCGGATAATATCATCGGAAACAGAATTATTCGCGCTCGCTCAGGCGAGTAAAAAGATCTGTGTCTTCTTATTGGCCAAAAGTACTAGATAATATTGCCATGCCGATAGTGAAGAAGACTCATGGAGTCCCATATCGGGCTAGTACGTAAAGTCCAATCGACTCCTGCCCCCGATTTTTCTTAACCTCTCTTTAAGCCGTCGGGTGAGTCGATTTGATTCGCGACGTTCGGTCTTGCTGGCGGGGGGCCGCACCAGCTTCTGTTCAACCTTTCGTCCGCACGATTTTGCGGATGAGGCCGTGCGCGTCGTCGCATGCGGCCGAACCGGAGACGCGACATGGTACAGCTTACAAAACACGACCTCAACTTCATCCTCGCCCAGATCAAGATCGCAGAGGCACATGCTGCCGGTGGCGACCTTGCGGAGCTGGTCGCCGGTTATAATGGCAATGACGGGTTCGCACAGGCGCATCTACTGCCTTACGGCCTCAGGACCGTCGACGGCAGCTACAATAATCTGTTGCCGGGCCGCGAGAATTGGGGCGCGGCGGACCAGTCATTCCCCGGCATCTTCACGCCGGAATATATGAACGACGCCGACGGCGACCAATATGACTTCAATCCGATGCCGAATATGGAGACCTGGTACACCAACAATAATTACGCCAACGCCGGCCCTGGATCGGGTTCGTCGCCTGGCCCGGGCAGCGGCACCGTGATCGACGCCGATCCGCGCATCATCTCTAATCTTATCGTCGATCAGACGCTGAAGAACCCAGCCGCCATTGCCGCCGCGCTGACGCATGCCGGCATGTCGGGTTCGGCCCTGATGACCGCGCTGACCCAGATCGTCGCAGCACGCGACGCGCTCGAAGCCGCCGTTGCTGCGGCCGCGGCGGCCGAGGGGACGATCGATGGGCTCAATGCCGATGTTGCTGCTGCCCAACTCGCTCTCGCCGACGCGCAGGCGGCCGATGGGTTAGCTGCGGCGCAGGCCGCGACCGACCTCGCCGCCTTCGAAGCTGCCGATGCCGAAGTCGCGCCGGCGATGGGCGCGCGCGACGTGAGCCTCGCCGCCTATGTGGCGCTCCTTGCCGACACGACGGATAACGGCGAGCAGGCTGTCGAGATCGCCGCTGCGCTGGAAGCCTATGGCGCGGCTGAAGCCGCCTACCAGCTGGCGCAGGACAATGCCGAGGCGGCGGAAGCCACCTCGACCGCCTCTGCCGCGGCTGCTGCCGCTGCCGCCGCTGCTCTTCTGGCGGCGCAGGCCGCGCTCACCGACGCCGAAACCGCGCTCGCGGAAGCGCAGGCGGTCGATGTCGTCGTCGCCGACGCAAACGCCGCGCTCGACGCCGCCCTCGCCGAACATGGTGTGGAGATGGACGGCAACACCGTTTATCTGCCCAACGTATCGCCCGACGAAGGACTGTCCTCGCCATTCAACGGCTGGATGACGATCTTTGGACAATTCTTCGATCATGGCCTCGATCTGGTCGCGAAGGGCGGCAACGGTACGGTCTATGTGCCGTTGTCGCCTGACGATCCGCTCTATGTTCCGGGCGGCCAGAACTATATTCCGCTGACCCGCGTGACGGTGGATGCTGGTGCCGACGGCATCCTCGGTACCGCCGACGACGGGCCGGGGCCGAAGAATCTGACTACCCCCTGGGTCGACCAGAACCAGACCTATGCCTCCTCGGCATCGAAGCAGGTCTTCATGCGCGAATATATCCCGGGGCCGGACGGAAAACCCGTTGCGAGCGGCCTGTTGCTCGAGGGCAGCAACGGCGGTCTTGCGACCTGGGCCGATATCAAGGCGCAGGCGCGCGACGTGCTGGGGATTGAACTCACCGACCTGAATGTGGGCAACATCCCGCTGATCGCGACCGATCCCTATGGCAATTTCATCCCCGGCGCGAACGGCTATCCGCAGTTGGTCGAAGGCATGGGCCCCGACGGCCAGCTGGGTACAGCCGACGATGTTCTGCGCGAAGGCAATCCGGCCGCGCCGGTCAGCGCGCAAGGCGTCGTGCTCACCGGCCATGCCTTCCTCGATGATATTGCGCACGCTGCCGTGCCGGTCACTATTTCCGTTCCGGTGCTCGACGATGCTGGAAACCCTGTGCTTGGTTCGGATGGCAATCCGCAAATGCGCCCAGCGCTCAATCCCGACGGCGACTCGGCGCTCGGTTATGCGAACGCAGACGGCTCGCCCGGTCCGCAGGGAATGCGTGGGCCCTCGGCCTATGACGACGAACTGCTCGACCGGCACTTTGTCGCCGGCGATGGCCGCGCGAACGAGAATATCGCGCTGACCGCGGTCCACCAGGTTTTCCATTCGGAGCACAACCGGATCGTCGAGCACACCAAGGAGGTGACGCTGGCGTCGATGGACCGCGCCTTCATCAACGAATGGCTGCTGACCGACCTGACCGATGCGCAATTCGCGACGCTGACGAACGGCAACCCGGCTGCGATCGCCACGCTGTCGGACTCGCTGGTGTGGGACGGCGAACGCCTGTTCCAGGTCGGCCGCTTCACCAACGAGATGGAATATCAGCATCTGGTGTTCGAGGAATTCGGCCGCATGATGCAGCCGGACATCGACATTTTCCTGTTCGAGCCATCGGCCGACATCAATCCCAGCATCGCCGCCGAGTTCGCGCACGTCGTCTATCGTTTCGGTCACTCGATGCTGCGGCAGGATATCGCGGTCATCGAAATGGATGAGGACGGCAACCCCGTTCAGAACGACATTTCGCTGTTCGACGGCTTCCTCAATCCCGTGATGTATGACTCGCTCGGCTCGGCCGAGGAGGCTTCGGGCGCGATCATTCGCGGCATGAGCCGTCAGACCGGCAGCGAGATCGACGAATTCGTCACCGACGTGCTGCGCAACCAATTGCTCGGTATCCCGCTCGATCTGGCGACGATCAACCTCGCTCGCGGCCGCGACGTGGGCATGCCATCGCTCCAGACGGCCCGCGAACGCTTCTTCGAGGCGACCGGCGACACGCTGCTGAAGCCCTATGAAAGCTGGGCCGATTTCGCGCTCAATCTCAAAAATCCGGCGTCGGTCATCAATTTCATCGCCGCCTATGGCACGCATGAATCGGTGCTCGACACGCCTGACAACCCAAAGACCGTCGAAGAGTTGCGCGAAGCGGCGACTTTGCTGGTCCTTGGCGGTGCGGGCGCACCGGCCGACCGGCTCGATTTCCTCAATGCCGAAGGCGCTTATGCCAATGACGCCAAACTTGGCGGCCTCAACGATATCGATTTCTGGATTGGCGGGCTTGCCGAAAAGAAGATGGCGTTCGGCGGCATGCTCGGGTCGACCTTCAGCTTCGTGTTCCAGATGACGATGGAAAATCTGCAGGACGCCGACCGTTTCTATTATCTGTCGCGTACACAGGGGCTCAACCTGCTCAACGAGCTGGAAAACAACAGCTTCGCCGAACTGGTGATGCGCAACACCGATCTGGGCGACGATCATTCGACCGCGCTGCCGGGCAATCTCTTCTCCGCGTTCGAGATGCCGCAGTTGGAAATGGACATCAGCAAACAGTTGGGCGCCGATCCGGAGACCGACGACCCCTTCATCGGCAACTTCACCAGTTTGGTCGAGCGCGTCGATGCCGACAATGATGGCGTCGCCGAATATCTCCGCATCAACAGCAACGAGCATTTCGTCGTTGGCGGCACCGAAAACGCCGATCATATCGTTGCAGGCGGCGGCGATGACGCCATCTGGGGCAAGGGCGGCAACGACCGGATCGAGGCGGGCTATGGCGTCGACAAGGTGTTCGGCGGCGAGGGTGACGATATCATCACCAACGCCGGCACCGACATCGGCGAGGCGGATTTCCTCCACGGCAACGAAGGCAATGACGTCATCCACGGCGGGTCGGGCCTGTCGCTGCTGTTCGGCAACCAGGGCAGCGATTTCATCATCACCGGCCCCGACGGCAAGGAAGCCTTTGCCGGCACCGGCAATGACTTCGTCCTTGGCGGCACGGGCATGGACTTCCTGCTCGGGAACGAAGGCGATGACTGGCTGGAAGGCGGTCAACGCTTCGACACGCTGGCCGGTGAGAATTCGGAGCTGTTCTTCAACTCGTCGATCATCGGCCATGATGTGCTGAACGGCGGCAGCGGCGATACCGATTATGACGCCGAGTCCGGCGACGACATCATGTTCCAGAACAATGACGGCATCCAGCGCTCGAACGGGCAGGCCGGTTTCGACTGGGGCATCCACAAGGGCGATGTCACGGCCGCCAATTCTGACCTTGGCATCCCGATTTTCGAAACGCAGGAAGCCTTCATCCTGCGCGATCGCTTCGACCTGGTCGAAGGGCTGTCGGGCTGGAATCTCGACGACACGCTGACCGGACGCAGCCGCAGCACCAACGCCCGCGGCGAGTTGCAGAATACCGCGGCGATCCCGGGCCCCGACTCGCCACTCGACTCCTACTCGAACGATCTGCTGGCAAAGAATGTCGATCTGATCGACGGGCTGGACGTGCTGGTCGCCCATCTTGGCGCGGGTATCCCGGTGACCAAGGTGGTCGATGGACAGACGATCCCCGTGCTCGACGAGAATGGCGTGCAGGAACGCATCATCTTCAGCACTTCGCAAGCTGGCGACATTCTGCTCGGCGGCGGCGGCAACGACATAATCAAGGGCCTCGCGGGCAACGACATCATCGACGGCGACCGCTGGCTCAACGTCCGTATCCTCGTCACGCCCCGGCCGACCGACACTTGGGAGGCATTCAGCGTCGACAGCATGACCGAAATCGCCCCGCGCATGGTCGCCGGCGAGATCAACCCCGGCCAGTTGTCGATCGTCCGCGAGATCATCGACGGCGATGCGGCAAACACGAACACCGACATTGCGGTCTACACAGACGTGGTGGAAAACTACACCTTCACCCGCAATGCCGACGGCAGCATCACGGTCGACCACACGGGCTTCGATGACGATGGCGGTGACGATGATCTGCCGGAAGAGGTTCAGAACCGGCCGCTGTCCGATGGCACCGACCGACTGTTCAATATCGAGGTGCTGCGCTTTTCGGACGGCAATGGCGGCACGGTCGAGATCGCGATCGACGATCTTCCGTTCGCCAACACGCCGGCCACCGGCGCCCCGGTCATCAGCGACCTGACGCCCACCGAGGGACAGGCGCTGACGGTTGATGTTTCGGGCATCGCCGACGCCGAAGGTCTGGGTGCGCTCAGCTACCGCTGGCAGGTGTCGAGCGACGGTGGAACGACCTGGAACAACATTCTGGCCAATGCCACAGGTTCGAGCTTCACGCCCACCGATGGTATCTTGGGCATCGGCGGACAGGTCGGCGGCCTCATCCGTGTGGCGGTGAGTTTCACCGATGGTGACGGGAATGCCGAGACGCTGTTTTCGGCGCCGACCGGGGTCGTCGGCGACAATTGGGACGCGATCCCGTTCCTCGCGAATACGTTCAACGGCACGGAAGGCGACGACATCGCCGATGGGACCAACGGGCTGTTCGGTGCCGGCGCCAACGACACGCTCAATGGCAATGGCGGCAACGACATATTGAACGGCGCCGGGGGCACCGACACGATCAATGGCGGCGCGGGCAACGATAGCGTAAACGGCGGCGCCGGCAACGACACGATCCTGTGGAACGCCGGTGGCGGTCGCGACATGATCGACGGTGCCGCAGGCACCGACACTGTTCGCGTGACCGGTGACGCCACCGCCGAAACCTTCGGCATCTATACCCGTGCAGCGGCCGTCACAGCGGGCTTTACCGGCTTGGCTGCGGCGACTGAGATCGTGCTGACCCGCAACGGGCTGGTTATCGCGGAACTCGACAATATCGAAGAGATCGTGATCAACACGCTGAACGTCACGGCGAACGACGGCGGCGGTTTGAACCAGGGTGGCAACAGCGGCGATCTGATCCAGGTGTTCGGCAATTTTGCCGCCACCAGTCTGAACTACAGCACGATCACGATCGAGGGCAGCGCGGCGAACGACACGGTCGACATCAGCGCGTTGCAGTCGGCGCACCGCGTCGTGTTCCGCTCGGGCGGCGGTGACGATGTGATCATCGGCCAGATGCGGGCACAGGATCGCTTCGAACTCGCCGAGGGCAAGACGATCGCCGATTATACCGCGACCGACAATGACGACGGCAGCACCACTCTGGCGAGCGAAGGGCACAGCGTGACCTTCTTCGGCACCACCGCCAACGCGCAGAATGCCGGCACCTCGAATGACGATGACGATGACCATGATTACGATGACCATGATGACGACGATGATGCGTCGGCACCGCCGCCCGTGCAGATCGATACGCTGACCGGAACCGCCGGGAACGATACGCTGAAGGGCGGATCGGGTGAAGACGTCATCGGCGGCCTCGGCGGCGACGATGCGCTGACCGGCGGATCGGGCGACGATACGCTGGCCGGTGGCGAGGGCGACGATGCCCTCGGCGGCGGGTCGGGCGACGATCTGCTGGCCGGCGGCGACGGCGACGACGTCCTCGGCGGCGGATCTGGCGACGACCGGCTCGACGGCGGCGACGGCGATGACGTCATGACCGGCGGCAGCGGTGACGATGTCTTCGTCTTCGGCGAAGGCGACGACCGCGTCACCGACTTCCAGCTTGGTGAAGACAGCATCGACCTCAGCGGGCTTGGCGTCACGGCACAAAGCTTTGCCTCGCGCGTCGTGATCAGCCAGTCGGGGAATGACACGCTTGTCCGCATCGACGGGAATGAACTGCGTCTCGACGGTGTTTCCGCCGCCAATTTGCAGACTGCCTCCTTTGCCTTCGCTTCGACTGGTTCGAACACGGCGACAAATAACACCCCCGCAGCCGAGAGCGAGGCGACGGCGAACGATCCTTCGCCGCAGCCGGTCGATCAGGGCGGAACTGGCACAGCGCCAGATCCTTCGGCGGCGGGCCATGATCGCTCGGGCGGCGGGTTCGACTTCGACCGGGCGGATTGGTGGCTGCAGTCGCGGTTCGATACGAATGGCCGCCACGAGACGGGCAATCACAACTGGGATCTTTGCTAAGCTCCCGCGCCCCCGGGAGGTCCGGACCGGCGATCGCCGGTCCGGACTCGACCGAACAGGAAAGAAACAGGGTCATGCGAACCGATTCCGCCGTTCCGCCGCAAATCAGACAGGCTTTTGCCGCCTGCCGTCAGCATTTCGTGGCCGCCGCCGCGTTCAGCGCGCTCGTCAACATCCTCTATCTCGCTCCGACGATCTACATGATGCAGGTGTATGATCGGGTCGTTCCAACGGGCGGCGTGCTGACCTTGTTTTGGATCACCGTGATAGTCGCGGTCGCCATTGCCTGCCTCAGCGCGCTCGACATGGTACGCAGCCGGCTGATGCTGCGCGCTTCGCTGCGGCTCAACCGCCAGCTTGCGGCGCCGATCCTTGACCGCCTCCTAGCCCGCGCAAAGGGCAATGCCGATCCCGCGTCGGCGCAGGCGATGCGCGATTTCGACGCGTTCCGAAGCGTGGTCGCCAGCCCGTCGGCGATCGCCTTGTTCGATTTGCCATGGACACCGCTCTATTTCGTCGTCGCTTTCATCATTCATCCCGTCCTCGGGTTGTTGATCTTCGGCGCCGGCGCCGTGCTTCTTGTCCTCGCGCTTCTCAACGAGCGGGCGACCAAAAGGTCGGCCGCGACGGGGCATCAGGCGATGGCGGCCGCTTATGCAAAGCAGGAGTCGATGTTCGAAAAGGCCGAGATCGTCCGCGCGCTCGGGATGCGCCGCGCGCTGGTCGCGCGGCAGATCGCCGATCGCCGGACAGGGCTGGAAGCCAGCGCAAACACGCAATTGACCGCCGCGCGTTATACGGGCCTGGTCAAATTCGCGCGCATGTTCCTGCAATCGCTGGCGCTCGGCGTCGGTGCCTGGCTTGCCATCAACGCCGAAATCTCTGTCGGTGCGATCATTGCCGCGTCGGTGCTGCTGGCGCGCGCGCTCCAGCCGATCGAACAGATGGTCCAGGCCTGGCCGACGATCGGGCAGGCGCGCGCAGCCAAGGCATCGATAGAGGCGCTGTTCCGTTCGACCGACAATCTCGTCAGCGATCGCGTCGTACTGCCGGAGCCCGAGGGTTATGTCGAACTTTCCAATATCTCGCTGCGTTCGCCCGATAACAGCGCATTGATCCTGCGCGGTGTATCGACCTGGCTGATCCCCGGCGAAGTGCTCGGCGTGATCGGTCCCTCGGGCGCCGGCAAGACCACGCTGGCGCGCATCGCGGCGGGGGCGATCCCGCCCGACGGCGGCGAAGTTCGCATCGACGAAGCGCAATATGGCGACTGGGATGCCGAGCGCCTCGCATTGCACATCGGCTATCTACCACAGGAACCGACATTGTTGCCGGGCACGATCGGCGAAAATATCTCGCGCTTTGCGGCGGCACGCGGCGAGCATGCGGCTGACATCGACGATAAGGTCACGCGCGCCGCGATCGCCGCCGGCATCCACGACCTGATCCTGCATTTGCCGGGTGGTTATAACGCTGAGATCGGCGACGGGGGATTGCGCCTGTCGGGCGGGCAGGCGCAGCGCATTGCGCTGGCCCGCGCGCTCTATGGCGATCCCAAGGTTCTCATTCTCGATGAGCCCAACGCTGCGCTCGACAGCCAGGGTGAGGAGGCGCTGAACGACGCCATCGTTGCCGCGAAGTTGCGTCAGGCCGCGATCATGATCGTCACCCATCGCCAGTCGGCGCTGCGCGACGCGGACCGCCTTGCGGTGCTGAAAAATGGCGTGATCGAATATCAGGGGCCGCGCGCCGAGGTGTTGGAATTGCTGCGCGAAAGCGCGGCGGCCGCGGCGAATGTCATCAAGATGACGAGGAACAAGAAACCATGAATGCGATGAGCTTTGGCGACGACCTGCACGGTGAACCGCTTGCCGTCGATACCATCGATTCCCCCAAGCGCGAGCTTCGCACGGGAATATGGGTCGCCGCGGCATTTTTCGTCGGCTTCCTTGGTTGGGCTGCATTCACGCCGCTCGACGCGGGGGCGATGGCGCAGGGATCGGTTTCTGTCTCGGGCAATCGGCAAGCCGTGCAGCACAAGGACGGCGGCATCGTTACCGCACTAATGGTGACCGAGGGGAGCGAGGTTCGCCGCGGCGACATATTGCTCAAAATTTCGGCCTCCGATATCGTTGCCGCCGAGCGCGGCCTGACCGGCGAGGTCGTGGCCTTGCTGGCGCAGCGCGCGCGACTGACCGCCGAGCGCGACGGTGCGCGGCACATCGTCCGGCCAGTCGAATTCTCTTCTTATCTCGCGGGCGACCGGGCGCTTGCCGATGAGGCAATGCGCGGCCAGCGCCTGCTTTTCGACGCGCGGAAACGCTCGGGTGTCACCGAACGGGGCATGCTGGGCCAACGGATCGCGCAGCATAATCAGCAGATCGGCGGATATGGCGCCCAGATGGAATCGAACCGGATTCAGCAGCGGCTGATCAATGAGGAACTGACCGGCCTCCGCACATTATCCGAGCGCGGGTTCGTTTCCACCAACCGGCTGCGCGCCGTGGAGCGGAGTTCCGCGCAGCTTGACGGCGATTTCGGTGCGCTGCGGTCCGACGTTGCGCGGCTCGAAGAGGCGATCGGTGAATCGCGCTTGCAGATGGTGTCGCTCGACCGCCAGGTGATCGAAGAGGTCGCGACGCAGCTCCGCGAGGTCCAGGTCCGGCTCGACGAACTGCAGCCGCGCCTGTTCGCCACCCGCGAAAGGCTGACCCAGTCGGTTGTCCGCGCCCCGTCCAACGGACGCGTCGTCGGACTGAAGGTCTTCACCGTCGGCGGTGTCGTCGCGCCGGGCGAAATGCTGATGGAAATCGTTCCGCAGGACAAGGCGCTGGTGGTGCTCGCGAAAGCCTCGCCGAACGACGCCGACGACCTGACGTCGGGCATGCAAACGCAAGTGCGCTTTTCGGGCATCCAGGAACGCAGCCTGCCGATCCTGAAGGGCAAGATCAGCAAGGTGTCGGCGGACAGTTTCGAAGATAATCGCACGGGAATGGAATATTTCGAGATCGAGGTCGTCGTTCCGCCCAAGGAGATGAAAAAGATCGCGGCCTTGCGCGGCGAAAACAGCTTGCGCGCGGGCATGCCCGCCGAGGTGATGGTGCCGCTGCGCGAGCGGACCGCGCTCGGCTATCTGATCGAACCGCTCACGCAGACATTGTGGAGGGCCGGCCGAGAGCATTAGTTGTGAGCTTCGGCCCGCAGAAGTTATCGGGTCGCTGCGACCAGCCGAAAGGCCTCCGCTTGCATCCTATCCCGCCAAATAGTCGATGGGCCGCGATCCGCTCTGAGCCTCCCGCTGGTCTCGGTTGCGCCCGGGGCACCGAACGCCGCGATTGGCCGCAACATCAACGGATGTGCGGATCGGCGGGCCTGATCTTGGGTCGCTCCGATCCCGACGGGCTGGTGCTCGGTCGGGAGCGACGCTAAAATTCAAGCGCTGGAACCGAGACGCGGGTCGGTGAGTATTCTCGCCGAGCTTCAACACACAAAGGATTGAACGCTTTCCACCGGGCCGCGCTCTCGCGCGGTCCGGACTAATTCGGCACGCCTCAAGGCGCCTATTTCGTGCCCGTTGTCCATGCTCGGCTAACCGCAACCGGCCACCCGCGACTCCACGCTGGATGGAAAATCTGAAAAACCCGGATTGGTTGCCCTTCCTCGAAACACAGAATTTTTCGTAGTCGATCCGCCGATCGCCGGGCCCATCAGGCCGCGACTTCAGCTCGCCGCGTCCGTTGCACGGCCGGGCAACATCGCATTTGGCGTGCGGTCGGGCGATGCGGCAGGGCGGGAATATTTGTTCGACAGGAGCGTTTCATGCCCAGATTCTTCGGCTCGATCTCCGCACTTTGCCTTGCAGGTGCGATGTCGCTCGCCGCCCCTTTGGCGCAGGCCCAGGAAGCGGCGCCGGCCGCCTCGCTTGCCACCGGGGCCAAGGTGTATGACCAGAATGGCGAGGAAGTTGGCCAGATCGCTAAAGTGTCGGGCGACAGGGTTGCGGTGTCGATCGACGGCAATGGGCTGGTGGTTCCCAAAAACGCCTTTGTAAAAGGCGCCAAGGGACCGGCGTTGAAAGCGCCCAAGGCGAAGATCCTTGCGGTCCTGAGGCAAGCCGAGGCTGATGCGGAAGCGGTCGATGGCGCATTGAAGCCCGGGGCCGAGGTCCGCAGCGCCGATGGTGCCGCGGTGCTTGGCAAGGTCACGGCGATGGCGCCCCAGGGCGCGGTGCTGGCGACGCGCGAAGGCAATATCACCATGCCGCGCGCTGCATTTTTCCTGTCGGCCAAGGGATTGGCGGTGAAGGTCGATGAAGCACAGTTTCTTGCCGGCGTCAGGGCGGCGCGGGCGCAAAAGAAGGGCGGTTGACCGTAGGCGGCGATTTCGAGCCGACTTCAAAATCCGAAAAGGCTGAAACTCGCCTCGGCGCGCAGTCCGATGACCAGCGCGTCGGCAATGGTGCGGTCGGCCGACGGGCGGTGGACATAATGGATGTTCGGTTGGACGGCGAGCCACGATGCGACCTGTGCGCGGTAGGTCGCCTCCACCGCAACCTCGGACGACGACGCGCCCGTCGCCGCGCGCCAGGAGTCCGACGTGAAGGCCGCGGCGAATGCGATGCCGAACTCGTCCTCTTCGCGCCCGGGAACCCAGCCGCTGAATTTGAGGCCGCCGCTCGCAAAACGGTCGAACATATTATACCGCCCGCTGGCGGTGCCGAGCCGGGCGAATGCGTCGACCTTGCGGCCCGATCGTTCGATGAGCGGGACCTCGGCGCGAACATAGGTCCCGGCATTGCCGTCACCCGGCGCGGTCCCGTCGTTGCGCTCGAAGTAGGCGGTATAGCGCCAGTGACCGAGCAGCAGCTTGCCGCCGCCAAGCGGTGCCTCGACCTCGCCGACGAGCAATGCGCCGTCGCCATGACCGAGCTTGACCGCCGTCCGCCCGGGATACGCCGGATTGCCGGGAACCCCGTCTAGAACCGCGGCGCGAACCGTCCAGCCCTCGGCGGGAGATACCGCGAGCCGCGTAGCGAGCGAGGTCGATGGAAAGATCGAGGGCCCGTTCTGCCCGCTCTGCGCGAAATCGGTGCCGATGCCGTGCGGGCTGCTGACGAACAGGCCCGCTGCGTCGAGCGCGTCGAATTCGGAATTGAGGTCGTACAGCCCGACGCGCAGCGAGGCATGCTCGCCGAGCTTCTGGTCGACCCATGCCTCATAAAGCCGCAGCGCCGAGGTGCCGCTTTCGATATTGCTGACCGCCTGCGTATCGCCGACGAGGCCGCTGATCGAACGACCATTGTTATAGAGGCCATAGACATGGACTTGCGCCCCGTGCCAGCCGACGAGCGCCTCCATATCGGCCTCGAACACGAGGTCGAAATTGTCGAGATAGCGTGTCCCGCGCTTCACGCCGCCCGACGCATTCCCGATCAATTCGGCCGTGTAGGTGGCTTGCAACAACACGGGACCATGCGTTTCGTCGGTCTCGCCCGGCGCGTGGGTATGGGCGTGCGGCAAATGGCCGTGCGGCGGCGGCAAGCTGAGCTCTTCGCCGGCTGCCGCGAGTATCAGGGCAGAAAGAAACATCAAAAACTCACCATGAAAGCAAGGCGGACGCGGTCGAGCCAATCCGAGGACTGCAGCGATCCGGCATAGAGGGGGTCGAGCGGGCGATAGTGGTACCAGAGCAGGTCGAGCTGCAGGTGCGACGCCGGGACATAGGAAAGGCCGAGGCCGTGGAGGCGGTAGTTGGTCGACAGGTCGATATTGTCGTGGCTGAACGCCGCGAGCACCGAATCCACTTCGACCTCGGAGAAATTATAGGCGATGCGGAAGTCGCCGGGTTTGACCGTGCGGCCCGCCGCGAATTCGAGGTTGAATGCGGCGTCGCCAGAGACAGCCGCGCCAAGGTTACGGACATAGTCGGCGGTAAAGGCGATCGGCCAGCGGTCCGATGGCCCCGCCCAACCAAGCGTGCCGATCGCTTCGATCAGATAAAAGTCGGACAGGTAGCGGCCGGCCGACAGGAGGTTGCCGCGCAAATCCCCCGTATCGGCGCCGGCGACCGAGCCGAGGCGATAGTGATAATAGCTGCCGGTCAGCCCCGCCTTGAAATCGGAGCCAAGCGGCGCGGACAGCGCAAGTTGGCCGCCGAGCATGTCGCTGTCGCGCGCCACCGCGGCTTCGCCGATGACGAAATAGATACCGCGCGCGTCGAGCTTCGCGCCGCCGCCCAGCCCGGCGCTATACGCCGCGGCGACCCCTTGCGGCGACACGTCGCCGTCCCACAACATGTCGGTGCGCTGGAATATTTGCGGGAACTTTCCGGCCAAAGCGGTGAGGCCGCCGCTGTGATAGCGGATCCACGCCTGATCGAGCGAAACCGCAAAATCGTCGACGAAATTGCCGAGCGTAACGTCGGTCGAATTGGGATCGTCGGGGTCGCCGGTCGCGATTTGGGTGCCGACCGAGAATGTGTCGCTAACCGCATATGTTGCGCGTAGGCGCGCGCGCACCGCCATGCGCGAGCGGTCGCGGCCATCGACGAAATTCCATTCCTGCCGCAGGCGCAGGTCGCCGCTGACGTCGAGGCCGGGGAGGCGGAAGGCGACCTCGGCAGCGGGCATGGCGGTGGGGAGTTTCTGCAAGGCGGGCGGAGCGGTCCCGGCAATCGGGGCCGACAGCGTTGACGTGGCGGGCGTGGGGGTGGGCGTCGGGGCGGGCGCAGTCACCTGCTGGAGAAGCTCCGTCTGATTCGTGACGAGCGCCTCGAGCTGGTCGATCCGCTGTTGCTGTGCGGCGAGCTGGCGTTCGAGCACGTCGATACGGCCGTCCTGCGCATAGGCCGGCGCAGCGAGGCTGAGCGCCGTCGCGGCGAGAAGAGTGCGACCAATCCGCATTATATTGGTCCCCTCCGGGTCGCTATTCTATCGGCCATTACTGACGCGAGGCTGACACGGACTTTGCACGCGGTTTACGTCGCTTGATCCACAACATCACGCCCGCGACGATCATCGTGATCAGCCACAGGCCGATCGCGATCGACAACAGACGCCCCATCGTGCCGCCGGCCTCGCCGGTGTGGATCGGGAACAGCGCGCTCATGAACGCCCGCGCGGGTTCGGCTTCCGCGATCGGGTAGGTGCCGCGGACGCTGCCGTCGTTGGCGTCGACCAGGACGATGCTGCCGCCATACGCGCGGCGGATCTCGCCGGGCGCGCGGACGCGGATGCGATATGTCGCATCGCCGTCCTTGGGCCAGGCGACTTGCGTCAGGCTGCTGCCCGGGATCGCGGCCAGCGCGGCGGATGATGCCGTGACAAAGCCCACTGGCGGGTTCGTCGCCGGATTGGCGGGCAGTGATACCGGGGCGGCGCCGATCATTTCGCCAAAGCCGTCCTCGAATTTCATGAGCGTACCCGTGGCGGCGATGACGAGCGCGGGGACGACCGCCCAAAGACCCACGGCGCGGTGCCACGAATAGAGGCGCGCGGCGGCGGGGCCGCGCGTCGCCGGCTTGATCGCGATCCGCCAGGTGCCGGGCCGTGGCCAAGCGGCAACCAGCCCGAGCATGAGGTTCGAGCAAAGGAGGACACCGCTGATCGACACGATCCAGCTGCCCCATGATCCGAGCAGGTCGTGGTGGAAGCCGACGAGAAATCCCATGATGTCGCTGTCGTTCTCGCGCGGCGTGTCGATGATTGTGCCGTCGCCGGCGATGCGGACCTTACGGCTCTCGCCGTCCTTGTCCTCCAGATAGATGGTGTAGCGGTCGGCGAGCCCCGCGGTCGTCCAGATCGTCGTGACCTTGCCGCCGCTTTCGGGGGGCGCGAGCGTCTCGATCCGCCGTTCGATCGCGGCGAGGTCGGTCGGGCGGTGGATCGCCGAAATCGACCGGTCGGTGATTTCCCAGTGGAAGACGATCAGGATGCCCGTGATCGCCTGGAGCAGCCAGAAGATCGCGGCGCCGAGGCTCAGCCAGCGGTGAAGGGTCAGGATGCGGCGGCGCGGCGACGGCTGCGCGGGTGTGGCAGGGGCGGTCATCCTGTTTGTCTGAGGGCTTTTCTCGGTCCTTAAAACATCCACTAATCGACTATTTATGGGGTCCAAGCGGGCCGCGCGGCAAAGAAAAGGCCCGGCTGTCGCCAGCCGGGCCCAGGGAGTGCATTATCGTTGGTTTCGATCAGAACTCGACCGTCACCGAGGTCTTGAAGGTGCGCGGCAGGCCCTGAACCAGATAGCCGCCGAGCGACGACGACCAATAATTGTCGTTCGCGACATTATCGACGTTGAAGCGGAAGGTGATCGGCGTGTCGCCTGCCGCGACGACGTAACGCGCGCCAAGGTCGAAGCGCGTCCATTCGGGCAGTTCGAGCGTGTTGGTCAGGTTCACTGCCTGCTTGCCGGTCTGGATCAGGCGACCGGTCAGCGTGACGCCGGGCAGGAAGCCGAGGTCCCATTCGACGTTGACGTTCGCGGTATAGTCGGGGACGCCGATCGCATCGCGGCCGTCGGTGGTGCCGCCTTGCGTGCGGCGTTGCTTGGCTTCGGTCAGCGACAGGCCGGCGATCACGCGGAGGCCATCGACCGGTTCGCCGTCGAGGCTGAATTCGATACCCTTGTTGCGTTGCTGGCCGTTGACGGTGAACTCGCTCTGGCCCGCACCATTGAGAATGGTGAGCGCCTGCGGCCGGTCGGTCTGGAACAGCGCGACCGAGGCGTTGAATTTGCCGAGCGCAACCTTGCCCCCGATTTCATATTGCTTCGTCTTGAAGGGCGGGAAAATCTCGCCAACGTTGATCGTGCCCGCGGGCGCCACGGGGCCCTGTGCAAGACCCTCGATGCGGTTCGCGTAGATCGAGAAACGCTCGCTCGGGCGAATGACCAGGCCGATGACAGGGGTGGTCGCATGTTCCTTGTAACGGCTGGTGCGCGCACCGGTGTTGATGTTGTAAGCGCGGAAGAAGATCGACTGGCGGCGAAGACCGAGCGTGAGTTCGATCTTGTCGTCGAGAATGCCCAGCGTGTCGGAGGCGAAGAAGCTGGTCAGCCGCGTCCTGTTGGCCGGGTTCGGGTCCTGAAGGTTGCCTGACACCAGCGAGGTGAGGGGCGGCAGGACGACTTGCCGTGGATCATAGATATTGTTGGCATTGGCCGCGTTGGGCACCGAGGCGCTGAATTCGAACGCATTGCGGTTGATGTAGCGGCTGTGCGAAGCGCCGATGTTGATCTCGTGCGTGATCGGTCCGGTCGCGAATTTGCCGCGGATGCCCGTCTGGGTCGATTCATTATTATCGTTGCGCGGGATGTTCGACCCCGTCACGAACGCCGCGCCCGTCGTCGCGTTGATCAGGCGGATGCTCTGGTACGTGCCGCGCTCGGCTGCGTCGCGCGCGCCACCCGATGCGTAGAACATGAAATCGTCGCTGATGTCATATTCGAACTTCACGATGCCGAAGATGTCGCGCAGCGTCGTATACTGCCAGTCTTGGCCATAGTTGACGTCGGCCTTGGGCGCCTTGGGGACGACGGTCACCGTGGGCTGCAACTGGACCATCGGCCGCATATGCTCGACCTTGGCGCGCTGGAACGCAAGGTCGAGCGACAGGCGGGCGCGATCGCTGCGCCAGTCGAGCCCCGCGCCGACGACGACCGAGCTGCGATATTCGTCGTCGATCGCGATATCGCCCCAACGGCCGGCGCCGTTGATACGGATGCCGAACGCCCCGTCGTCACCGAGGCGGCGGCCGAAATCGAATGCGCCGCCGATATGGGCATCGGACAGATAGTTCGCTGTGACGCGGTTGATATCCTTATCACGCGCGCGTTTGGGCTGAAGGTTGACGGTGCCGCCGAGCGCGCTCCCGCCTGGTGCCGCGCCGAAGAGGAAGGCGCTGGCGCCGTTCAGTACCATGACCTGATCGTACAGTTCGGGCGAGACGAGCTGGCGCGGTGTGACGCCATAAAGCCCGTCGATCGCAATATCTTCGCCAAGAAGCGGGAAGCCGCGGACCACAAATTGTTCGGAGGCGTTGCCAAAGCCCAATGAGGTGCGGACCGACGGATCATTCTCGAGCACCGCGCCGAGGGTCAACGGCTGCTGGTTCAGGATCAAAGTTTCGCTGTAGGATTTGACAGCGAACGGCACTTCCATCGCGTCCTTTTCGCCTAGCGCGCCAAGCGAGCCGCCGCGAACGACCTGGGTCTGATTGCTGCGCTGCGCGGTCACGACGATGCTTTCGTCTCCGCTGCTTTCCTGCGCCAAAACTGGCGTCGCGACGACAAGTGCCGCGCCCAGAGCCGCCAGACCGGTTCCCCGGATGATGTTGCGATAGGCAACCATGCTTTTATCCCCCAATTGGTGTCAAATTCCCCACCGATACAGCAAGACTGACGGGCCAAGCCTGTATTGGAACTTTCACATTATTGTCTTGGTGGGGTCTTAAAACATCCAGTTTGGCCAGCCACGGGGGACCAAGAGGACGCAATATTGCGTCCGCCCGCAAGTTCCTATCCGTATCGCTGACGACCGCCGACAATCGTGCGAAGCGCCTTTGCGTTAACAAGTGAATGCGAGTCAATAGCAAAAAAGTCCGCATCCCACACAGCGAAATCGGCAAGGAAGCCCGGAGCGATCAGGCCGAGCCTTTTTTCGTTAAAACCGGCATAGGCCCCTTCCTGGGTATAGCTGTGCATCGCCTGCGCCAGCGTCACACGCTGTTCTGGATGCCAGCCTTGCGGATTTTTCCCGTCGAGCGTCTCGCGATTGACTGCGGCGTCGAGCCCGGTGAGCGGATCGATCGGCGCGACGGGCCAGTCGGATCCCATGCACACATGCGCCCCCGACCGGACGAGCGAACCGAACGCAAAACTCGTCTTCAACCGCTCCTCGCCGATCCGGCGTACCGCCCAGCGGCCATCGTCGATCGCGTGATAGGGTTGAACCGATGCGATGATGCCCTGTTCGTTGAAGCGCGCGATGGCATGCGATTTCATATGCTGAACATGCTCGACCCGGAAACGCCGGTCGCGCGCGCCGTTGGCTGCCGCGACGGCCACCATGGTATCGAGGACGATGTCGTTCGCCTCGTCGCCGATCGCATGCGCGGTAACCTGCAGCCCCGCCTTGTCGGCGCCCTCGATCCAGCGGCGCAGATCGGCGGGGTCGGTCACCACGAGGCCGCGGGTTGTCGGATCGTCGGCATAGGGTTCGTAAAAACGCGCGGTACGCGATCCCAGCGATCCGTCGAACACGACCTTGCACGCGCCCCATTGCACCCAGTCGTCGCCGCGACCCTCGGCCTTGACCAGCGCGACCTGTTTTTCCCAATCCTTGAGCGGCAGAAAATGGCGAAAGCGCAGGTCGGTTTCGCCCTTCGCGCGTAAGCGGCGGGTCGAATCGAAGCTGATCGTTTCGAGTTCGGTCGGGTGAACCTGCGTCACCCCCTTGCTGAGCGCGAGTGCGATGCCCTGGCGTGTCGCGGTATCGATCTGGTCGGAGGTCGGCTCGCCGATCGCGCGCAGGACAAGTTCCTTCGCGGCGTCCTTGACGATCCCCGTCGGCTCGCCCTTTGCGTCGCGTTCGATCACGCCGCCGGGTACGTCGGGCGTGTTGCGGTCGATGCCCGCCAGCCTCAGCGCCAGCGAATTGAGCAGCAGCATATGAAGATCGTAGCGGATCACCGCGACAGGCGTGTCGGGCGTGACCGCGTCGATCCACGATTTGTTGGGCATTTCGCCGCCCCAGCGATCTTGGTCCCAATTACCGCCTTCGAGCCACTGGCCCTTCGGCAGGGTTTTGACCGCCGCGGCGATGCGCGCGACGAACGCCTTGGGATCGGCCGCATCGCGCAGCGAAGGCTGCGACAGCATCTGCGATGCTTTGACGAAATGGACGTGAGGGTCGATGAAGCCCGGGGTGACGAAGGCGCCCCGCAGGTCGATGACCTGCGTGCGCTTGCCGGTGTGCGCGCGCACCGCATCGGCGCCGATTGCGGCGATGCGGTCGCCCTTTACGCCGATCGCGTCGGTGCGGATATCGGCGCCGGCTCCGGTCCACACCCGCGCGTTGATATAAGCCGTATCGAGATCATCGCTTGCACTGGCAAAGGCGCTGCGCGAGACGGCCGCCGCGGCGGTTCCGCCGGCAAAGGCGAGGAGCGTGCGGCGGCTGAACATCATTTGCCCGTCGCCGCCTTGCGCGGCGGATTTTCGGCGCGCCATTTGTCGAGCTTGGCAAGCCAGGTCGCCGCCGAGAGCGGGCCATAGGTCTTGCTGTCGGTGTGGTTGGCGACCAGTTCGCGAATGTTGACGAAATAGGCGGGGCCGCTCGGCAGGCCAAGCTCCTTGCGCTTCCTGCTCATCGCCGCTTCCTGTTCGGGGGTCGGCTTTATCCCGGTCACGGGTTTGAACAGGATGACGTCGAAGTCGGCACCATTTTCGTGGAAGAATAGCTGGATCGGTGGAAAGCCGCCTGCGGCCGCGACTTCATCGGCCTGTCCAATACGGCGGATGAATTCTTCCTGCTTGCCCGGGGCGAGCTTGAAGATCTCGAACCAGGCTTCGGGCCACGGCGCATCCACCTCCGCTGGCGTGGGGGCCGGAGCCTGTTGCGCCGGTGCGGAACCAAGTGGCAGGACGGCGGCGGCCAGAACCAATGCGAAAGAATATTTCATGATTTTCCCTCCCGTACAGCGCCAAGGTCTGCTCTTGGCATGGATCGGAAAACATCCAATAACCTGCGGTGTGTGGGGACCAATATGTCACCCCGCCGCCGCGCGTAGCGCAGCAAGCGCAGTGCGCGCCTCGTGCCCGTTGAGGCTGGCGAAACCGATGCGTAGTCCGCGCGGCGCATCGTCACGCGTCATGAACGAACGCGACGATGCAAAGCGCAGGCCCATCGCCGCGGCGCGCACTTCCATCTGGTCGAGATCGGTATCGACGCGCAGCCAAAAGGCGAGGCCGCCGTCGGGCATTCGGTAATCGACGATATCGCCCAAAGCGCGGTCGATTTCCGCGGCGAAATCGAGGCGGCGCTTAGCATAAATCTGGCGCACCTTGCGCGCATGACGGCGCAGCTCGCCATTGTCGATCAGTTCGGCGGCAGCATCCTCGGTCAGCGTGTTGCCCATGCCGTCGGTCAGCGAGACCCGGTGCGCGATCGCGTCGATTACCGCGGGGGGCGCTGCGACATAACCGATGCGGAGGGCCGGCAGCAGCAGCTTCGACATCGATCCGACATAGAGAACCAGCCCGGGGCCATAGCCCGCCATCGGCAGCAGCGGCTGCGATTCAAAATGGAACTCATGGTCGTAATCGTCTTCGATGATCGCAAAGCCGAACTGGCGTGCGAGTTCGAGCAGGCGCAGGCGGCGTTCGGGGCGCAACGAGACGGTGGTCGGGAACTGGTGATGCGGCGTCACGAAGACAGCGCGCACCGCATTGCGGCGGCACGCATGTTCGACCGCTTCGATATCGATGCCGTCCTCGTCGAGGCCGACGGGAACGATATTGGCCCCGAGCGCCCGAAAGGCCGCCACCGCGGGTTCGTACGTCAGCGCTTCGACGATCACCGAATCGCCGGGTTTGACCAGCACCTGCGCCGCGAGGAAAATGCCATTCTGGCTGCCGCGGGTGATGCAGATATTCTCCGCCGCGACGGGCAGGCCGCGCTGGCTTTTGAGCATCGTCGCAATCGCTTCGCGCAGCGCCGGCGAGCCGCGCGGGTCGCGATATTGGAAGCCGTTGTCGCGCGACGCGCGGTGCGCGGCAACGCGATAGGCGCGGGCGAGCAGTTCCGCCGGGAACAGACGGCCATCGGGCGCCCCTTCGTCGATCTTGAGCCCCGGACCCGCCGGCACGGCGATCGGCCGCGCTGGCGGTACCGCAAATCGATAATCGATCGCGGCGCTGCTCATCGTCGCTTCGGCCTCGCTCTGGTGGCGTTTTACGGGATCGGGCAGCGCGGTGGCCACCATCGTTCCGCGCGTTCCGGCCGAATCGAGCCATCCCTGCGCGATCAGATCTTCATAGGCGAGCACCACCGTCTTGCGGTTGACCCCCAATATCTGTGCCAGTTCGCGGCTGCTCGGAAGATAGGTGCCGGAGGTCAGCCGGCCGCGCTCGATGTCGCGGATCAGCGCCTGGATGATCTGCATATAGATGGGAACGTCGCGTGCGGGATCGATCCGCTCGCCGAGAGTGACTTGCCATGGCCGCAGCATTGGACCCCCCATTTCTAAAAAATCGAATCTCGTGGGAGCCAAGCCTAGCGTCGATATCTGCTTGCTGCAACTGCGTGCTGGACCCCCGAACTTTTCGGTTTTGGCGCTTGTCGCGGTCCCAAGGCTGATGGACAAGACAGGGGAGGCTGGTGCAATGCGGCGTCGGCTTAAGGGGCGTGCGCGTGGCGGATCGAGAATTTCAGACGGGGGGTAGCGTGTCGCTGTTCGAGCGGTTCGACAAGGCGGACGTCAAGGCGTTGATCGAAGAATTTCCGTTGGCGTGGGTTAGCGGAGGTCCTGCCGCGACGCTTGACGCAAGCTTGCTTCCGCTGGTTGGCGTCTATGATGCGGACGGGCGGCTGGTCGAACTGATCGGGCATATGATGCGCTCCAACCCGCTGCACGCTACGCTCGAACAGGACCCGCACGGCACGATCCTTTTCAACGGACCCGGCGCCTATGTCGGCCCGGAGCACGCCGGAAGGCGTGACTGGGCGCCGACCTGGAATTATGCGCAACTGAAAATCCGCGCCGAGATCGGGTTCGACGACGCGCTGACCGAAGCGTCGCTGCAGATATTGATCGACGCGATGGAGGCCGGGCGCGCCGCGCCATGGAGCATCGACGAACTCGGCGCGCGCTATCGATCGATGCTCGGCCACATCATCGGATTTCGCGCAATCGTCACCTCGCTTTCGGGCAAGTTTAAGCTGGGGCAGGACGAGAGTGGCGAAACACTGCACAACATTCTTGATGGCTTGCCCGATGCCGACACAGTGGCATGGATGCGCAGGTTCAATCAGGGGCGCTGAAGGGGCGACAGGCATGACGAGGGCGATGCTGTTCGGATCGATTGCGGCGGGTGCGCTGGCACTGGCCGGTCCTGCGGGCGCGCAGCGTGCGGCACCGCTGCCTTGGCAGGAAGATCCGTTCCCCAGCCGCTATCAAGCGCCCCCGGCCGAAGATATGCTGCTGAAAGGCGCGACGATCCTCGACGGCGCGGGCGGCCGCGTCGATGGCGGCGATGTCCTGATCCGCGGCGGCAAGATCGTCGCGGTGGGGCGGGGGCTTGCCAATCCCGGCGTGCGCGAGGTCGATGCGAGCGGCCGCTGGATCACCCCCGGCGTGATCGACGTTCACAGCCACGACGGCACCTTTGTCCTGCCGCTGACCGCGATCGATCGCGAAGCCTCCGACGTGTCCGAAACCAGTGCGCCCAATGTCGCCGACACCTGGGTCGAAACGGCGGTCAATGCGCAAGACATGGGTTTCGACCGCGCGCTGTCGGCGGGCGTCACCACGATCCAGATCCTGCCCGGCTCGACTCCGATTTTCGCGGGCCGGTCGGTTGTCGTTAAGCCCGTTCGTGGCGCGACCGTCTGGGATATGAAGGCGGCGGGCAATGTCCAGGGCTTCAAAATGGCGTGCGGCGAGAACCCCAAATCATGGGGGGCCGACGACGACAATGAAGGCCCGACCAGCCGGCAGGGCGTGATCTCCTATATGCGCCAGGCTTTCCTCGATGCACAGCGATACAAACGCGCGGTCGAACAGGGACGTGCGGGAACGGGTGCGATGCCGCCGCGCGACCTGAAGCTGGAGGCGCTCGCGGGCGTCCTCGCCGGCGATATCCGCGTGAACCTCCATTGTTATCGCGCGGGCGATATTGCCGCGGTGCTGTCGATCGCCAGGGAGTTCGGCTTCCGGATCGGCGCGGTCCATCACGCGACCGAGGCGTACAAGATCCCCGGCCTGCTGCGCGAAGCAGGGACCTGCGCCGCGGTATGGGCCGACTGGTGGGGCTTCAAGATGGAGGCGCAGGACGGGGTTCGCGCCGAGGCGCCGTTGCTCGAACGGGCGGGGGTGTGCGTGATGATGCATTCGGATTCGCCCGCCGACGGTCAGCGGCTGAACATCGCCGCCGCGAAGGCCGCCGCAGCGGGCCGGCGGATCGGCATCGACATCCCGCCCGAACGCATGATCAAATGGACGACGAGCAATCCCGCCAAGCTGTTGGGGATGGACAAACGGATCGGCACGCTGGCCTCCGGCTATCAGGCCGACGTCGTACTGTGGTCTGGCAATCCGTTCAGCGTTTACAGCAAGGCCGACCTTGTCCTGATCGGCGGCGCCGTGGTTCGCGACCGGACGCGGCCGCCGGCCGAGCCGGTATCCGATTTCGAGATCGGCCGCGCGGGAGCCAACCGATGAGGATGATGACAAGCCTGATCGCGCTGGCGATCGCAACGCCCGCGGCGGCGCAGACGCTCGCGGTGACCCATGCCGAAGCCTGGACGATGGAAGGCGCCGAGCCCGTCAAGGATGCGACGATTATCATAGAGAATGGCCGGATCGTATCGGTGGACGCGGCAGGCGGCGTTCCGTCGGGCGCGACGGTGATCGATGCGGGTGGCAAGCCGGTAACCCCGGGGCTGGTCAATGGTGCGACGCAGATCGGACTGGTCGAAGTGTCGGGGTCGCCCGACACGCGCGACGACGCCTCGACCGACGAACGGGCACCCGGCTATGATCCGAGCCGCGCGCTCAACGGCAATTCGACGCTGGTCAGCCTCGCGCGTGCCGACGGCATCACGCGCGCGCTGATCTATCCGTCGCCGTCGCGCCACGCGCCGATGAGCGGCGAGCCGGTCTTCGCGCGGCTTCGCGACGGCGTCGATATTCTCGATCGCGGCGGCGTTGCCCTTTATGCGGTGATCGGCGGCGGGGCGTGGGAACGGCTTGGCGCGCGCGCGCAGCAATGGACTGCGCTGCGCAAGCTGTTGGGTGATACGAAACGCGGCATGGCTGCGCCGGCCGAGACGAATAAGAAAAAGCACAAGCGCGGCGGCGGTCCCCCCGGTGACCCGCTTGGTGGTCCCGACGACACGATCCGCGATGTCGTCGCGGGCAGGCTGCCGCTTGCGATCCAGACGCACCGCGAATCCGATATCCGCCAAGCCGCGGCACTCGCGTCGGACCTCGGGATCAAGGTGATTATCGTCGGCGGCACCGAGGCATGGCGCGCGGCGGATGCGCTCGCGGCGGCAAAGGTCGCCGTTGTGCTCGACCCGCAGGTCAATCTGCCGTTCAATTTCGACCAGCTCGGCGCACGGCAGGACAATGCCGCGATCCTGACCAGGGCGGGGGTGCAGGTCGCGATCGGGCAGGCGGGCGGCGCGATCCATGCGAATTACAATGCGGGCATGGCCTTGCGCGAAGGCGCGGGCATCGCGGTGGCGAACGGGCTGCCATATGTCGAGGCGCTGCGCGCGGTGACGGTGAACCCGCTCGCGATATGGGGTCGCGGCGGCGGTACGCTGGCGCCCGGCGCCGATGCGGACCTCGTCGTGTGGGACGGCGATCCGCTCGAACCCTCGACCAACGCCATGAACGTAATCGTCGAAGGGCGGCCGGTGTCGAACCGGTCGCGGCAGGACCTGCTCGCCGAACGCTACAAGGATGCGCGCTGAGACGCGGCACCGATTGACTCAACAGATCGGCGTCCAGCGCCGGCATCGCGGAGAGAAGAATGACCCAGATTCCTGGAATGATCGGCGTGCCCGCAGACGGGGACGCGCCCCTCGACACTCGTCCGGCGATCCGGCTCGAACTCGACCGCAAGACCCGTGCCCGCGCCGCGATCGCGGGTTCGGCGGGCAACCTCATCGAATGGTATGATTTCTACGCCTATGCCTACACCGCGCTCTACTTCGCTTCGGCCTTTTTTCCCGAGGGTGATCGCACCGCGCAGCTGTTGAACGTCGCCGCCGTCTATGCCGCGGGCTTCCTGATCCGCCCGCTCGGCGGCTGGTATTTCGGCCGCTTTGCCGACCGCCGCGGTCGTCGCGCGGCGATGATCGCGTCGGTGCTGTTGATGGGTGCGGGGTCGTTGCTCGTCGCGATCCTGCCGACCTATGCGACGATCGGCGCTGCGGCCCCGGCGCTGTTGCTCGTGGCGCGGTTGATGCAGGGCTTTTCGACCGGCGGCCAATATGGCGCGGCGGCGACCTATCTCAGCGAGATCGCCGAGCCGGGCAAGCGCGGCTTCTATGCCTCCTTCCAGTTCGTCACGCTGATCGGCGGTCAATTGTTCGCGCTGCTGACGATCTTCCTGCTCCAGACCGCGATGACCGACGCGGCAATCCGCGAATGGGGCTGGCGCATCCCCTTCGTTCTGGGCGCGGTGCTGGCGGGCGTGTTCATTCTGTTTCGCGATGCGATGCACGAGACCGCCGAGCCGGCGGGCAAGGGTGAAGAGGCGGGGTCGATGAAGACGTTGATACAACATCCGCGCGCGATGCTGACCGTGATGGCGCTGAGCGCCGCGGGGGCGGTCACCCTCTATACCTTCACCACCTATATGCAGAAATATCTGGTTAACACGGCGGGAATGGACGTCGCGACGGCGAGCCGGATCATGCTGGTCGTCACCTTCGCCTTCCTGCTGCTCCAGCCCGTACTCGGAATGCTGTCGGACCGGATCGGGCGGCGCACCAATCTTTTGATTTTCAGCGGCGGGATGACCTTGTTCGCCGTGCCGTTGCTCGGCGCGATCGGCAAGGTGCAGACGGTGTGGACCGCGGGCCTGCTCATATTCGCCGCACTTGCGATCATGAGCTTCTACACGTCGGTTTCGGGTCTCTTCAAAGCGGAACTGTTCCCCGCGAGCGTGCGCGCGCTCGGCGTCGGGCTCGGCCATGCGATCGCGTCGGCGATCTTTGGCGGAACGGCCGAATATGCCGCGCTGCTGCTCAAGCAGATGGGGCATGAGCAGGCATTTGCCTGGTATGTCTCGGCGATCTGCGCGGTTGCCTTTGTCGTCGCGCTGCGAATGAAAGAACCGCGCGCACACGGCCATCTTCATTGATAGAGTTGAGGGCGAAGGGGGCGATATGACGCGAGCGGTTCGGGCGGTTTTGGGATTGGTGTCGGCAATCGGGCTGGCGGTTTCCCTAGCCCATGCGGACGATGGGACCGGATTGCCGATGAAGCCCGCGCGCACGCTCGACTATCAGGTGTCGAGCGGCACCTTCATGTCGCTTGCCGTCTCGCCCGATGGCAAGACGATCCTTTTCGATATGCTCGGCGAAATCTATGCCATGCCCGCGAAGGGCGGCCGCGCGGTGCCGGTCGCGACCGGCATGGCGTTCGAGGTTCAGCCGACCTTCTCGCCCGACGGCAAATGGATCGCTTATGTCAGCGACCGTTCGGGCGGCGACAATGTCTGGATCGCGCGCATCGACGGCAGCGGCGCGCGGCGGATCAGTGACGAGGACGATGGCGCAGTGCGCACCTCGCCCGAATGGAGCGCCGACGGCAAATCGGTCTATGTCAGCCGCTATCGCATCCGCATCGACCGGTATGAACTGTGGCGCCATCCGGTCGACGGGGCGCCGGGCGAACTGGTGGCACCGTCGAAACTCAAGGATGATGCGCCGCGCGCGGCGTGGCAGAGCACGCTCGGCGCCTCGGCATCGCGCGACGGCAAATATCTTTATTATGCGCGGCGCACCGGCGACCTGTCGTTCGACGAGCCCGTTCCTTGGGCGATCGTCCGCCGCGTGCTTGCGACCGGGGCCGAGGAAACCGTCGTCGGCAGCTCGGGCGGACGCGAGTCTGGGAGCGAGACCTTCTTCCGCCCCGCGATCTCGCCCGATGGCAGGCTGCTTGCCTATGCGACGCGGCGCATGGCCGAAACGCGGCTGCGCGTCCGCGATCTTGCAACCGGTGTCGATCGCGACCTCGGCCCCGCGCCGCTCGACCTGATGAACGGTGCGGCATGGCTCGACCTCATTCCGCGCTATGGCTTCACGCCCGACAGCAAGGCGATCCTGATCGCCTGGCAAGGCAAGATCGAGCGCCGCCCCGTCGACGGGTCTGCGGCGACCCCGATCCCGTTCAAGGCGCGGCTGCAACTCGCGGTCGGCGCGAGCACGCGCATCGGTTTCCGGGAAGACACCGGCCCGGTGCGTGCCAAATTGCTGCAAGGGACCGCGGCTTCGCCCGACGGCAAGCGCGTCGCTTATGCTGCGCTCGGCAGCGTCTATGTCCAGCGCGTCGATGGCGGAGCGGCCGTCCGGTTGCCGATCTTTGGCGATCCGCCCTCGCTGCCCGGCTGGAGCCCCGATGGGGCACGCATCACCTATGTGACGTGGGGCGAGCGGGCGGGCGGTGCCGTCTGGACGGTCGCGGCCGATGGCTCGGGGGCGCCGGCGAAGGTCAGCGATCTTGCCGCCTTCTACTCGCACCCTGCTTTCACCCCCGATGGCAAGGCGATCCTCACGATGCGCTCGCCCGCTGCGGCGCGACAGCAATCAAGCTTCGAATTCGGTACCGTACGTCGGGGCGAGTTGGTCGCGATCCCGGCGGCAGGTGGACCGGCGCGGGTCGTGACACGCGGCACATTCGGGCAGCGCCCGCATTTCGTGCAGGGCCAACCCGGCGAGGTCTATCTGCTCGGCGACGACGGGCTCGTCGCCATCGATCTTGGCCGCGGCACGCAGCGCGCGGTCGCCTCCGTCAAGGCGCAGGGCTATTATTTCACCGATCAGCCCGCCGACGCCGACGACATCCGTATCAGCCCCGACGGCCAATGGCTCGCCGCGCAGACGAGCGAGCAGCTTTACGTGCTGCCCGCGCCGACCCATCCGAAGGTCGCGGTCGACCTCACGACATCCGACGGTCCGGCGCGTAAGATCACCGCCATGGGCGCCGACTTCTTCGACTGGCGCGCCGACGGCAGCCTGATCTGGTCGGTCGGCAATTATCTGCAACTGCTGCCCAAAGCGACCGCGCCGGCGCCCGTGACGCATATCGAATTGATCGCCGAATTGCCTCGCGCGCGGCCGACGGGAAGCATCCTGCTACGCGGCGCCCGCGCCTTGACAATGACGGACGGCGACAGGGCCGTCGCGGATGCCGATATATTGATCACCGGCGACCGCATCGCCGCCATCGGGCCACGCGGCAGCTTTACGGTTCCCGCTGGCACGCCGGAGCGTGAATTGGGCGGCAAGACCGTCGCGCCGGGGTTCATCGACGATCACGATCATATCGGCGGCGTGCGCCGTAACGTCATAGGCTATGAGGAATGGGGACTGCGCGCGCGGCTCGCCTTTGGCGTCACGACGTCATTCGACCCCTCGACGCTCGGAATCGACCAGATTGCCTATCAGGATCTGATCGACGCGGGGCTTGTCGTCGGGCCGCGGCTGCGCTCGACCGGGCCCGCGCTCTTTTCGAAGGAGCGTTTCACCTCGCTCGATCAGGTGCGCGGCGTGCTGGGCCGCTATCGCAATGCGTGGGGTCTTCGCAATATCAAGCAATATCGCGGCGAAAGCCGGATCGTGCGGCAATGGATTGCGATGGCGGCGCGCGAAAAGGGCATCTTGCCGACGACCGAGGGCAGCCACAATCCAAAGCTGATCCTCACGCAGATCCTCGACGGTTATGCGGGCAACGAACATGCGCTGCCGATCGCACCCTTCGGCAAAGATGTGGTGAAACTCTATCAGTTGATGCGCACCAGCTATGTCTCGACTTTGCTCGTCAATACGAGCGGGCCGGCGGGACGGCACTATTATATTGCCAGATATGACCCGGCGCTCGATCCGAAGGTCAAGCGTTTCTGGTCGCCGCCCGCGATTGCGCACAAGCTTGCGCACCGCGATTGGGGCTCGCTCGAGGCTTCAAGGATGCCTGCACTCGCTGCCGATGCGACGAAGCTCGCCGAAAACGGCGCGCTCGTCGGCATGGGCTCGCACGGCGATGAGCCGGGGATCGGCTATCACTACGAGATGGAAGCGCATATGCTGGGCGGGATGAAGCCGATGGCGGTTCTCCATGTCGCGACGGCGGGTGCGGCCGAGACGATCGGCAGGCTGGGCGATATGGGGACGCTCGAGCCGGGCAAATATGCCGACCTTGTCGTGTTCGACGCCGATCCGCTGGCCGACATTCGCAACACGAAATCGGTGAAGCTGGTCATGCGCGGGGGCCAATTGTTCGACGCCGATACGCTCGACGAACTTTGGCCGGTCGAACGGAAACTCCCCGCGCCGTGGTTCGCCGACGGCGCAAACGAAACGCAATGGCTGCCGTCCGAATAGCGACCGCGTCGGCTTTCTCGGCGTCGCGCAGGGTGAGGTCGGTAACGGTCAGCCCGCGGTCGGACAAGTCGCGGTTCGAAATCGAACTTTCGGTCAGATCGTTGCGGATATCTCCGTACCCGAACTCTTCGGGGGATGCGGGTATAGCCCAGCCGATATTCAGCCGCGGCAATAGGTTTCGCCCCTGCTGGTCGATAGGCAGTCTTTGCGTTCGTGCAGGCGCGTGTCGCTGCTGGCCCCGCCGTCACTTGGCGCGAACTCATAGCGGCTCCCGTTACGCTGAACGAAGATAGATGTTCCTTCCATCTCCACCGGAAACTTCTGCTCGGCCTGATCGAGATCGTACCGCATCGTGACCGCATATGGCTCCCGCTCGGTTTCGGCGTTCTTTTCGATCAGCATGAAACGGCCGTCGAGCCCTTCCCAGCGACCGATATAGTCGTCGCCGCCATTCTTCCTGACGACAGGCGCAGGCGAGGCGACCTTCGGCACGTCTTGCTCAGGCAGGGTCACGAGGGGAGGCGCACGGTTCTTCTTCTCGTCCGTTCCGGTGAAAAACCACAGCGCCAGCGCGACCGCCAATAGCAAGGCAGCACCTGTTCCTGTCCGCGATAGTGTCATTCGATCCTCGATCCTGGCTTGCGTATCCGGCACATCGCCGGTGGAGCGCGCGAAAAGCCGCGAAGCGCTGCCGGTACCGGACTACCGCGCCACCGCGCGATCGCCACGATACCGGCAGACGCTTCCGCCTCAGCAAATCGCCGGGAAGCTCGAAGGTTTCCAGCCGTTGACCTTGCCGCAGAAGGACAGGTCATTGAAATGATAGTCGGTGCCGGACTGCGGATTATTGAAAAGATTCTTCATCGCGGCGTTGTTAAGCGAACCGTCGCCCGACATATTGTCCCACGAGACGAGGCCGTTCGACCACCACCGGCCCCAGTGATTTTCGACCGCATCGTCACCCGCGTTTGCGAAGCGCAGGACATGCGTGCTGCCGCCGTCCTTGTGGTAGACGATCTTGGGATGCGTATTTCTGCCCGATGCGTCGGTCCACCACCGGATCGTCGAAGAATTTGCGGGCAGCGTCTGCCTGTCCTTGTGGTGCGAAATGGTGACGTCGGTGATGACCTTGTTGTTCGGGTCGCTGTTCCAGTCTTCCTGGCTGATCGTCCAGATGATGACCGATTCGACGTCGTGACGATGGCCGCCGGCGTCGCAACCGTCGCAGGCGCTGAGCGGCAGCACCTGATCCTTCTGGAAATAGAGCGAGAAGATGGTGGCGCAATAAACGCGATTGCCCCACGCGCCGCCGCCGGTCTTGCACCGCGTCCGCGAATAGAGGTTAGAGTTGTTCAGATCAGATAGGTCGCGGCATCGGGCTTCGGGATATCCCTTGCGATCCTCGCCGCCATTATAGGCCCCGTTGCGGCCGATCCCCACCGAGGGGTAGCAACCGTCCCCGTCGAAATCGAACACCGGGTGATAGATTGTCGCCATTGTATCGGCATTGGCCCACAGCATCGGCGGCGGTTCGGCCGCCCATGCCGCCGGGCCGCAAAAGGCAATCAGGAATGACAGAATTATCTTGAATATATTCATCACTATATCCTCCGTTGCTTTGCAAAAATACTCATCGAAATATGGTGGTGATTTTTGAGGGCGAGGGTGCTCGGGCCATGCCGATCCTGTCGGTTCGGCCGTTCGAAAACCCGAGCGCCCATTCCTCAGAACTCGGCGCTGATCCCGAGCGCGAAGGTGCGGCCGCTGGTCGTGTAGACCTCGGTGCGGTCGGCATCGCTGACGAACTGCCGGATGGGTTCGTTGGTAAGGTTGATGCCCTCGGCGGTCAGGCGCAGGCCGGGGCGGAGCTTGATATGCGCTTCGAAGTCGATGTTGTGCGTGCCGTTGATGCCGCCGCCCGAATTGGCCAGCGCATTGCCCGCGCCCGTCAGATATTTGCTGCGATAGGCGTCCGAAATGCGCGCGCCCCACAGATCGTCTTCATAATAGAGCGTGATGTTGGCCGCCCATTTCGAAAGATCGAACAGCGGCAGCCGCTTTGACGCGGTGCCGTAAAACACATCCTGATGCCCGTCGAACCAGGTGCCGTTCGCGACGATACCAAGATTGCTGAGCGGGCCGGGCAGGAAGGTGAAGTCGTGCTTGAACGCGGCCTCGATGCCCTTGATGTTCGCGCCGGGTCCATTGACCGGCTGGCTGACGTCGAAGATCGTGTTCCCATCCTGCCCCTGGATCAACAGCGAGAGCGGCAGGCCAGTCTGGCTATAGGGAATCTGCTTCGTCGCCGAGGTGATGAAGCTGTCCATCTTCTTGTAGAAGAAGCCGAGCGACGCGAATCCGTCATTGCCCATATAATATTCGACCGATCCCTCGACCGACGTCGCCTTATAGGGCTGGAGGAACGGGTTGCCGAAGCTGACGCTGCCGCCGTTCGGCCGCGTCGTGATGGACCCCGCCGCGGCGAGATCGCCGAGGCCCGGGCGGTTGACGTTACGGCTCGACGACAGGCGAACGACCAGATTGTCGGTAACGTCGAGCGCCAGATTGGCCGCTGGCAGCCAGCCTTCGCTGCTTGTTTCGATTCGCACCGGCACAAGGCCGCCCGTCGTCGCGAGATTGCCCGTCGAGGCGAGGTCGGTCGAATAATAGCGTAGCCCCGCATTGGCGCGCAGCCGCAGGTCGCCGAGCATCAGGTCGAAATCGAGCTGCGCAAAGCCGGACCATGTCTTCTCGTCGACCCGAAAATCGCTGCCCGCCTGCAGATTGGCGGGGCCCAGTTTTCGCGGGTCGCCGATCAGCGAATAGATGCCGTCGATGTCGCCGACGATATACTGGATCAGCGTGTCGGGCTTCACCAGATGCTTGAGGTCGTTCGGGATCGCGGTGTTCGCGGGGACGTTGTGGAATATCTTGTTGTTATACTGATAACCCCGATTGACGAAATGCTTGAACTGGGCGCCGGTGCGAAAGGTGATTTCGTCATTGGCTTCATACGCGGCATCGAGCTTCGCATTCGCATATTTGCTCGTGATCTGGTTTTCCTGCGTGTCGAGGCGCTGGAGTGTCCAGTTGTTCGGATCGGTGAGATCCTTGCCGTAAGTGTTGACCGGGATCGTCGGCCGCGTGTCGTAACCGAAGGTCATATCCTTGGCCTCGAGAAAGACCTTGTCGAACACGGGCTGGCTGAAATCCGACTGTTCATAGCCGCCGAGAGCATTGATGGTCAGCCTGTCGCTGACCTTCCAGCTTGCATTGGCGACGCCCTGATAGAAGTCGGTGTGGTTTTCGACGACATGGTGCTCGCTGCGCTGGTCGATGCCCGAAAAACTTGCCGCGCGCAGCGTATTGGTGTCGTCGATCACCGCGCTCTGAATGACCTGGCCGCCGGTGATCGAGCCCCCGGTCAGCGCGTTGGTGCCCGCGCTCGCGATCGCATAATCGTCGCGTTTGTCCCACAGGCGCCCATAGAGGAAGTCGACGTCGAGCTTGAAATCGTCGCCAGGGTGATATTGCAGCGACGAGGTAACGCCGAGCCGCTTGCGGTCGGTGTACCAGGTCGAGGGCGACTGCGCCGTCGGCTGGTAGACCCCGGCGAGCAGCTTTTCGCGCGTCGCGGCGTCGATGTTCGGGCCGATATTCGCGGCGCCATATTTGGTGAGGCCCCAACCCCAGTTGCGATAGCCATATTCATTGGTCTTAATCTGGCTGTAGGCGACCGAGACGAGCGCGCCGAAATCGCCCGAGCGCACCGACGCGAGTCCGACGAGGCGCGGGGTTACGCCGCTGGTGTTGTCGTTGGTCTGCGCCTTGGCCGAAACGACGAATTTCGCGCCGCTGTAATCGAACGGCTTGGCGCTGGTCAGCTGGACGGTGCCGGCGATGCCGCCTTCGTCCTGGTCGGCCGAATAGGATTTCCGGACCGTGACGCGTCCAAACAATTCCGAGGCGAACAGGCTGTAGTCGAACGCACGCGACCGGCTCACGCCGCCACGATTGTCCATACCCGAGGCGGTGTTGCCGAGCACCTCCATGCCGTTGAGCTGGGTGCGCGTGAAGCCTGCGCCGAGCCCGCGCAGCGCGATCTGCCGGCCCTCGCCGCCGTCGCGCGTGATCGCTATGCCTGGAACACGCTGCAACGATTCGGCAAGGTTCAGGTCGGGAAAGGCAGCGATATCGGTCGCGACGATGAAGTCCTGCGAACCAACGGCGCGGCGCTTCAGGTCCTGTGCGCGGCCGAGGCTCTCGCGGTAACCCGACACGACGATCTCGTCCCCCTCTGCTTCGGGGACGGCCGCCAGCGGGGCGGGGTCGGCCGCGGCGGTTTTGGGCGCGGCGGCGCGGGCAGGGCGCGCGGAGCGGGCGGTAGGCCGCGTCGCCGCCGCCTTCAGGATGGCGACGTCACCGCTGATCGACGCGGTCAGGTCGGTGCCCCTCAGCAACCGATCGAGCCCGGCGCGGATGCCATGGGTTCCTTGCAGGCCAGCGGTACGGCGACCCGCGACCAGATCGGGGGAGACGATCACTTGCACGCCCGTCGCGCGCGAATAGCGCGAAATCGCCGAGCGCAGGTCCGACGCGGCGATATCGAACGCGACCTGCCGGTCAGGCGCCGCGTCCGCCTTTGCTTCAGCGACAACCGGCGCAGCGAGCGCTATCGCCAGCGTGATCCACGAAAAACCCCTTATCCGATGCATGATATTCCTCCGTTCGGGCGACGATCGCCTCGATCGGAAGACGGGGCCGGACAGCAATCTGGACAAAAGAATTTTGTTGCGGTGCAGCGTCAATATGATGGCAATTTCGTGACTTATTCCGCGGTGGCGACCAGCCTCAGCTTGTTGCCTTCGACGACGAGATCGAAGCCATAGGCATTGCCGATTGCACTGAGCAAAACGCGCGGATTGTCGGTCCGAAAGCGTCCCGACAGCTTGAGATTGGCGATCGCGCGCGGCGGGTCCATGATGATCGGCCCATCGCGACGGTTGAGCGCGTCGATCAACTCGGTCAGCCGCAAATCGTCGGTGTCGAGCCAGCCGCGGCGCCAATCCTCGCGCGTCGCGTCAAACCGCTTGGGCGCGGCAGCCGTGCCATTGCCGAAGCGCGAGCGCCATCCCGCAGGCACGTCGACGCCTCCCCCGGCCCCCGCTCCTCCGAACCGGACCTTGCCGCGATAGACCGCCAGTTTGACCTCGCCGCGCGCCATCTCGACGTCGAAAGCCGTACCGAGCACGCGGATCTCGGAGGCGCCGGCGCGAACCGCGAACGGCCGGTCGGCGTCGTGCGCGACGTCGAAATAGGCCTCGCCGTACCCAAGCGTCGCGAAGCGGCGGTCGCCGTCCAGTCGCACATCGACGCGCGTGGCGCCGTTGAGATGCAGCGTCGAGCCGTCGGCGAGCCGCACGTCGCGCTGCTCGCCGCGCGCGGTTTCGTAGCGCCCGACGACCGGCGCGGGATCGAGGGCGAACCAGCCGCCGATGCCACTCGCTGACACGAGCAGCGCGAGGCCGAGCATCACGCCGCCACGGCGGCGCGCGCGCGTCGCGCGGATATCGCCGTCGGAAAGCCGGCCGATCGCCGCGGAGCGTTCGAGCGCTTCCGCCAGCGCGGGGTCGTCCAGCGTCGCCTGGATATCGGCCGCGCGCGGCGGCGGCTTCGCGGGTCCGTCGCCGTCGTGCAGCGCCCAGCGCGCCGCGTCGATCAGGGTGCTGCGAGCGGTCATGCGCCTGCTCCGGCGGGAAGGCCGCGCCGTTCGAGCGCGGCGCGGAGGCCGGCAAGCGCGCGGCTGCAATGTTTTTCGATCGCGGCGATGCTGAGGTCGAGATCGGCGGCGATCACCGCGGCGGGCACGCCGTCGAGCCGCCGGCGCAGGAAGACTTCGCGCCGCAGCGGCGGCATCGCGCCCAGCGCGCGGACGAGGATGTCGACGCGCTGACGATAGTCGAGGATTTCGTCGGCGCGCGGCTGCGGGCACGCGATATCGTCGGACAGCTCGACCGCCGACCGCGTTTGGCGGCGGCGCAGAAGGTCGAACACGAGGTTGCGCGCGACGGCAAAACAGAAGGCGCCGACATTCGCGACCGGCCGGGTGCGACGATAGCTATAGAGCCGGACATAGGTTTCCTGGACGATATCCTCACTGTCGCTCCGGTCGCGCAACTGGCCGTCGACGAAGCGCCGAAGCGCGTCGTGCAGCACGACCTCCTCATGCGCCGACGGCCGCGCGGCCAGCATCACCGTCCCGTCAAAAGAACGGCCCGGTGGCCGCACTGGCATCGTCATTGTCGGTCCTCGGCGGGGATGGGCCCCGAATCGTCTGCTCCGCTAGGCCGCCTCTATGAAGCTGACATGACAATGACATGGAGCCTGACTAGGCGCGCTCGCATCTTTCCCGCTCGCTTGGAGTTGCCGATGCGATTTTTCATTGTCCTGGCTGCGCTGGTAACGCTCGGCGCGAGCGCGCCGCCGCCCTCCGTCCCGGAAGAGCCGCTGTTCAGCATTGGTGCGATCGCCGACGTGCAATATGCCGACGCCGACGACAATGGCGAGCGCCGTTACCGCACCGCGCCCGGCAAGCTCGCCGCCGCCATCGACGACTTCAATCGCCAGCGGCTCGATTTCGTCGTCCACCTCGGCGATTTCATCGACCGCGACTGGGCGAGCTACGACACGCTTCTGCCGGTGGCGAAGCGGCTCAAGCACCGCTGGCACTTCGCGCTCGGCAATCATGAATTTTCGGTCGACGACGCATATAAGTCGCGCGTCCCCGCGAAGCTTGGCATGAAGGCGCGCTATTACAGCTTCGTCCGCCACGACTGGATGTTCATCGTCACCGACGGCAACGACCTCAGCAGCTATGCGTGGCCGGCGGGCAGCGCCGAACATCGGCGCAGCATGGATGCGCATGCGGCGCTCTATCCCGACAAGCCGCTGTGGAACGGCGCCATCGGCGACATGCAGATGCGCTGGATCGACGCGGAGTTGACCAAGGCCGACCGGCGCGGGCTGAAGGTCATGCTATTCAGCCATTTCCCGCTCTGGCCCGAAAACCCGCACAATCTGTGGAACGCGCCCGCGGTGATGACGCTGATCGAGCGCCATCCCTCGGCAAAAATCTGGCTCGACGGCCATAATCATGAAGGCAATTACGGTGTCCGTGCGGGGGTGCACTACGTCAATCTGGCGGCGATGCTCGACACCGGCGAAACATCCTATGCGCGCCTCGACGTCTTTCCCGATCGCGTGATTGTCGACGGAACAGGCCGCCAGCGCGACCTGACCCTGATGCTCCGCTGATCGAAGTCGGGTGGCGGAGTCCGGAGAGCGTCAGGCCGTGGCTTCGCGGCCGCGCATCTTGGTCGGCGCCATGCCAAAGCGGCGCGCAAAAGCCCGCGTAAAGCTGGCGTTGCTCATATAGCCGCAATTATAGCCGATGCTCGATATCGGCAGGTCGCTTTGCGCGAGCAACTGACGCGCGCGTTGCAGCCGCCGTTCGCTCACCGCCTCGGCGACGCTGCATTGATAGAGTTCGCGAAAGCCCCGCGTCAGCTTGGCTTTGCTGAGGCCGCAGCGGCGGGCGACATTTCCGACCGTCAGCTTTTCCTGCCACTTCTCGTTGACCAGCTGGTGCGCTGCCGCGACGCGCGTGATGTCGAGTTCGCTCAGCGACGTGCTGCCGCCCACTTCGACCATGCGGTCGGCGGCGAGTTCGGCGAAAAGCTGGCAGAGCAATTCCTGGCTGCGCGCGCTGCGGAGCATGTCGTCGACTTCGCTCTCGCCCTCGACCGCGACCACGGCGCGGCCGAGTCCGCGAAGATTGGCGGGGAGGTACCAGCGACCATCCGCCTTGGGGCGGAGGGCGAACAGGCGATCGCACGCGGCGCGGCTGATCGCGAATACAACCAGATGATCGTCGGCCGGGCCCACGACATCTTCGGGAAGAAGCATCGAGACCGCGGGCTCGCCAATATCGCCAAAGCCGAAGATGAGCGCGTCGGGCGGCAAAACCGCGGGGTCGCAGGGGCCGCGACCGACGAAGCTCGTGAACTCCGGAGAAATGCGAATGGATAGCTTGTTGGTCATCCTGTCATCCCAGCGAATCGGGGCATCAGTGGCGGCGTCATGCCATATGTGCAATCATCTTGGTCCTATCCGATACGCAGATTTTCTTTGCCGATTGTCTCAACCCATGATGCGGTCCGGCTTGATTGATGCGATAAATGCGCAAATATATGCTAGATGAGAAAATCGTTTGAAAGGATGCAAATGCCGGCAACCCGCCAACCCAGTCCCACCGGAAGCGATCGGCGGACCGCCATCGACGGTAATCCGGGAATATTCCTGAGGGAATTGCGGACGGAAAAGGGATGGACGCTTGCCGAGGTCAGCGAGCGCACGCGCATTCCGGTTTCAACTTTGTCGAAGATTGAAACAGGCAAGATGTCGCTCAGCTATGAAAAGCTGCTCAGGCTCAGCCAGGGGCTCGACATCGACATCACGCAGTTGTTCGCGGCGGCGACGTCGGTTCCCGCCGCCACGCATACCGCCACCGGCCGGCGCAGCATCACCCCCGCCGGCGAGGGGCCTTCGATCAAGACGGCGACCTATAATTACACCTACCCGTCGGCGGACCTGCTCAACAAGACGCTCAATCCGATGATCATCGACATCAAGGTGCGCTCGATCGACGATTTCGGCGACCTGATGCGCCACTCGGGGGAGGAATATGTCCTCGTCCTCGAAGGCGAATGCGAATTTCACACCGACATGTATGCGCCATCGCGCCTGAAGACCGGCGATTCGGCCTATTTCGACGCGTCGATGGGGCACGGCTATGTCGCGGTGGGCGATGGACCATGCCGTATCCTGTCGGTTTGCTCGGCAACCGATGCCGATCTGAAGTCGGTGCTTCACCCGGTCGAAACCGAATAATCCTTTGGTGCCGCGCTCCCGGTAATCGGCTGTCGCTGCCGCTTCGGAAAAATCCGTCGTTCTGAAATTTGTCGCGGCGCCGCGCCGCGACGGCACGGCCGCGTCCGCCATTGACAAATTTCCGTTCCGGATGCCTATATCCAGAATTGAAAATATTTCAAAAAGTGAAATTTCTGCGATAAGGCGGGCAAATGGCTACGTCGAAAGAGGAGGGGCGAATGCGGTTTACATGGTCTCGCGCAATGCTGGCTGCGGCGATGATGGTCGGGGTCATGGCGCCATCGGTGAACCCGACCGCCGCGCGAACGACGCCCAAACCGGTGGATGCGCTGGCCCCAAGCCCGTTACCCACCCCCGCGATGACCAAAAGCGACATCGATGCCTGGCTCGACGGCTATATGCCCTATGCCCTGAAGCGCGGGGACGCGGCGGGGGCGGTCGTGGTGGTCGTCAAGGACGGCAAAGTGCTGACGCAGCGCGGCTTCGGTTACGCCGATGTCGGCGCGCGGCGGCCGGTCGACCCCGAAACCACAGTTTTCAAGCAGGCCTCGGTATCGAAACTGATTACCTGGACCGCGGTGATGCAGCTTGTCGAGCAGGGCAAGATCGATCTCGACCGCGACATCAACGCCTATCTCGATTTCAGGATTCCGGCCTTCGCTGGCAAGCCGATCACGATGCGCAATTTGATGACGCATACCGGCGGCTTCGACGAAGTGCAGCGTGGGCTCAACAGCTATGACCCGAAGAAAATCCCTTCGCTCGGCGACGCGCTGAAGCGTCAGGTGCCCTACCGCATCTATGCACCGGGAACGACGCCGGCCTATTCGAACTACGGCACCTCACTGGCGGGTTATATCGTCGAGCGTGTATCGGGGCTCTCGTACAATGACTATGTCGAGCGCCACATCTTCGCGCCTGCAGGCATGACGCGATCGACTTTTCGCCAGCCGCTTCCCGCGCGGCTGCAGCCCTTGATGGCGAACGGCTATATGCTGGGATCGGGAAAGCCTGGGCCGTTCGAACTCAGCAGTCTCACGCCGTCGGGCGCGATGGCCGCGTCGGGCGCCGACATGGCACGCTTTATGATCGCACATCTCGACAAGGGCGGGCCGCTATTGAAACCCGCCACCGCGGCGCAAATGCACGACACGGTCCTGCGGCTGGTCCCACCGCTCAACGGCATGGCGCTCGGCTTTTATGAGCAAAATATCAACGGCCGCAGGGCGCTGTCGCATGCGGGCGACAGCCTCAATTTCCACAGCCAGCTCTGGATATTTCCCGAGGAGAAGGTCGGCATCTATATGTCGATGAACGCCGCGGGGACGCAGAATGTATCGGGGCCGATCCGTGCCTATCTGTTCGAAGCCTTCGCCGATCGCTATTTCCCGTTTGCGCAGCGGGACGGCCGCGTCGATGCCGCAACCGCGCGCGAACATGCGCGCATGATGGTCGGCACCTACAACAAGACCCGTCGGCTCGAAACGAGCTTTCTGAAAGCGATGGAACTGGCCGGGCAGACGAAAGTCTTCTTGGATAGCGACGGTGGCATCCGGCTGAACGCGGTGCAGGGTATCGGCGGTCAGCCGCGCAAATGGGTCGAAATCGCCCCGTTCGTCTGGCGCGAAGCCGGCGGCAAGATGCGCCTCGCTGCCAGGGTCGAAAATGGCCGCGTCGTGCGTTTCAGCGTCGATTCGGCGTCGCCCTATATCGCATTCGATCGCGTGCCCTGGTATCTGTCGACCGCCTGGCTGACGCCGGCGATGCTCGCCAGCCTCGGCGCGCTTTTACTGACAGCGATTGCCTGGCCCGCCGCGGCGCTCGCCCGTCGCCGCTACGGCGTGAAAGCCGACCTCGCGCCCGCCGCGCTCAAAAGCTACCGGCTGACGCGCGGCTTTGCGGCGCTCGCCGTCGCCGTGATGCTCGGGTGGATCCTGTTCGTGTCGACGCTGGTCCGCGATTTCTCGTCGCTGAGCGGCGAACTCGATTGGGCGCTGGTCACGCTCCAGATCGTAACGCCGATCATATTTCTCGGCCTGCTTGCCAGCGCGATCTGGAATATCCGGCACGTCTGGACCGGCAAACGCGGCCGCTTCGCCAAATTCTGGAGCATCGTCTTGCTGATCAGCGCGGTGGTGCTCCTCTGGATCGGCGCAGGCTTCCACCTGATCGGCTTCGGGACCCGCTTCTGACCCGCGTAGGCGGGACGTCTTGCATAACCGTCCCGCCTGTCGGCAAAGAAAACTTCTCCAATCATATTGCAATTATCAAATTTTGAAAATAATGTCCCAAACAGGTCAACAGGAGTGATTGCAGGATCGATGTCGTGTAACCGGCCGATTCCGTGTCACTTCCGAATTTGGTGAGACATGTGAACATTCAAACTTCCCTCGACGTCGCGGCCGGTGCCTTGCAATTGCCGCAACCCTATCTGCTGTTCCTCGGCGACACGACGATACGCGGCTATGCGAAAACCGCCTTTGGCCTTCGCGACTGGGCGCCCGAGAAATGCGTCGGCGAATATGCGCTGCCCGGCGCCACCGTCAGCGTGGGGCTGGAGCAGCTGGCGCCGGCCGAGGCGCGGGCGCGGGGCGCGCGTTCGATGCTCATCGGCGTCGCGAACAGCGGCGGCGTCATTCCTGAAAGCTGGATGCCCGCGCTGTTCGAGGCGCTCGATGCGGGGCTCGATATCGTCAGCGGCATGCACATGCGGCTGGCCGAGATGCCCGAACTCGCCGCACGGGCTGAGCGCCTCGGCCGCCAGCTGATCGACGTGCGCCACCCGCCCGCTGGCCTGCCCGTCGGTACGGGACGCAAGCGGAGCGGCAAGCGGCTGCTTACTGTCGGAACCGACTGCGCACTCGGCAAGAAATATACGGCGCTCGCCCTCGCACGCGCTTTCACCGCGCGCGGCGTCGACGCCGATTTCCGCGCGACGGGGCAGACGGGCATCATGATCGCCGGCGGCGGCGTGCCGATGGACGCGGTGGTCTCCGATTTCGAGGCGGGTGCGGCGGAAACGGTGAGCCCTGACGCGGCCGACGATCACTGGGATGTCGTCGAAGGACAGGGGTCGCTTTATCATCCCGCCTATGCCGCGGTATCGCTGGGCTTGCTCCACGGAAGCCAGCCCGACGTGATCGTCGTGTGTCACGAGCCTGGCCGCGAAGAGATTTTGGGTTCGCCGGGCTACCTCTTGCCGAGCATCGAGGAAACGATCGATCTCAACCTGCGCCTCGGCGCGCGGACCAATCCGGCGATCCGCTGCGCGGGCGTCTCCTACAACACGGCGCATATGGCGGAGGATGAGGCAATCGCGCTGATGGCGGCCGATAGCGAACGGCTAGGCCTGCCGGTCGCCGACCCGATCCGCGGCGGCGACGCCTTTGCCCGCCTGGTGGATAGCTGCCTCGCATGAGCGCAGCGGCCACCCCGGCAGCGGCGACCGGATCCTCCTGGTTCCAGCGTTTCCTGTTGCCGGGGTTCGCCTTCAAGGCCGTCGTGATCGGTGGCGGCTATGCCACCGGGCGCGAACTCGCGGAATTTTTCCTGCCGAGCGGGCCGTGGGGCGGATTGGCCGCCATGCTGCTCGCGATGCTGCTGTGGAGCATCATCTGCGCCGCGACTTTCTCGCTCGCGCGGGTCATGGGCGCGTTCAATTATCGCAGCTTTTTTGAAGGACTTCTTGGTCGCGGCTGGATATTGTTCGAGGTCGCTTATGTTCTGCTCGTGACGCTGGTGCTCGCTGTGTTCGGCGCCGCGGCGGGCGAAATCGGCGCGTCGATCTTCGGCTGGCCGCCGCTCGCGGGCACCGCATTGCTCGCGGCCTCGATCGCGCTGTTCGTGACTTTCGGCAATGCGTCGGTCGAGGGATTGTTCAAATATGTCTCCTTCCTGCTCTACGGCGTCTACGCGCTATTCATGGTCTTTGCGCTGAGCAGTTTCGGTGATGAGATCGCGGCACGTTTCGCCATTCCGGCGCCGTCCGATGGCTGGATTCTCGGCGGGCTGACCTATACCGGCTATAATGTCATCGGCGCGGTCGTGATCCTGCCGGTGATCCGCCACCTGACGAGCCAGCGCGACGCGGTCGTCTCGGGGCTGATCGCCGGGCCGCTCGCGATGGCGCCCGCCATCCTCTTCTTTGTCGCGATGATCGCCTTCTATCCCGGCATCACGGATCAGACTTTGCCGTCGGATTTCATGCTGCGGCAACTCGACATGCCGCTGTTCCACCTGCTTTTCCAGTTCATGATCTTCGCTGCATTGCTCGAAAGCGGTGCCGGTTCGGTCCACGCGATCAACGAGCGCGTCGACGCCGCGCGCCGGTCGCGCGGCGGGGCGCCGCTTGGCAAACGCGCGCGGGCGGGTATCGCGGCGGCGCTGCTCATCGGCTGCATGTTCCTCGCCGACCGCTTCGGTCTCGTGACGCTGATCGCCAGCGGCTATCGCTTTCTCTCGTGGGTCTTTCTCGCCGTCTATGTCGTGCCATTGCTGACGGTCGGCCTGTACCGGCTGGTTCGCAGTCGGAAACAACAGCTTCAACCCGCCGTGCAGGGGAATATGACGTGACGAAAGCAACTGGCTGGGCGCGGGTTCGGCGCTGGGTGAAGCGTATCTTGCTGGGTCTGCTCGCGCTGTTATTGCTGCTCGTCGTCGTGGGCGCGATCTATGAGGCGCTCGGCCGCAAGAACGCGCAGGCGAAATACCCGCCCCCCGGAAAGCTCGTCGATATCGGCGGGCGCAAGATGCACATCGATTGCCGCGGCACCGGATCGCCGACCGTCATTTTGGAATCGGGCCTCGGCACGGGCGGTACGACCGACTGGACGCTGGTTCATGACGAGATTGCCGGTTTCACGCGCACCTGCGCCTATGACCGCGCTGGCATCATGTGGAGCGACGCCAAGGATAGTCCGCAGGATGCCGCGGCGGTGGCCGAGGATCTGCACAGGCTTTTGAAGGGGTCCGGAATATCGGATCGACTGGTGCTTGTCGGCCACTCGATCGGCGGCCCCTACACGCGCACTTATGTGGGCAAATATGGCGAGCAGGTGGCCGGGCTGGTGATGGTCGATCCGTCCCACCCCGACCAGATCGCGCGGCTCGGCAAAGTGGTGAGCATCGACGTTCATCCCAGGCGCGCGTCGACGCTGATCCACACGGCAAAGGCTTTGGCGTGGACCGGCATCGTCCGCTTCGTGATCGCACAGGGCGACAAGCCGAAGCTGCGGACCGCGGCCGAAACCAAGCGGCTCGGCGATGCGCTGGTCAAGGCGGCCGCCTATGCCAGCACGTCGATACGGGGTTCGGCCTCCGAACTCGATGGCTTCGACCGCACGATGGATCAAGCGCGCGCGGTCCGCAGTTTCGGAAACCGGCCGCTGATCGTGCTCACCGCAATGGCGCCGATGAAGCCCGAACAGCTGAAGGCCTTGGACTTGAAGCCCGAAGCGGGCGCGCGCTTCAAGCAGGAATGGAAGGCGCTCCATAGCGAACAGGCGGCGTTTTCAACGCGCGGGCGTCAGCAGATCGTGCCCGACGCGACCCATTATATCCAGGTCGATCGCCCCGAAGTCGTGATCGCCGCGGTTCGCGAGGTCGTGGACGAAGTGCGCGCCGACACGCAGGCTACGGCAAGGAAATGAAAGCAAAACCGTCTGCTCGGGCTGACGGCAAGGAGATGGAATGATGAAGCGTAAGATCCTTTTGGGTGCGATGTCGATGCTGCCGCTGCTGCTCGCTGCGAACACCCCGGCGCCCGAATATGACATTGTGGTCCGCGGCGGCCGCGTGCTCGATGGCGCGGGCAACCCGTGGGTCAGCGCCGACGTCGCGGTCAAGGACGGCCGGGTCGTGCGGATCGGACGCGTTGCGGGGCGCGGCGCCAAGGAAATCGATGCGAAGGGCCGCTATGTCTCGCCCGGCTTCATCGACATGATGGATCAGTCGGGGCGCGTGCTGGTGAAGAATGGCGCGGCCGAGAACAAGCTGCTGATGGGCGTAACGACCGTCATCGCGGGTGAAGGCGGCCCCCCCGCGGCCGCCACGGAAATCCCAGCCCATTTCAAAACGCTGGAACAGCAGGGCATCTCGGTCAATTACGGCACTTACTATTCGGCGACGCAGGCGCGCGTGAAGGTGATGGGCGACGGCGCGGGATCGCCGACGCCCGCTCAGCTTGAGGCGATGGGCCGCGAGGTGAAGATCGCCATGGAAAATGGCGCGTTCGGCATCTCCAGCGCGCTGATCTATCCGCCGAGCAGCTTCCAGACGACGTCCGACCTCGTCACGCTGGCAAAGGTCGCGGCGCAGTGCGACGGCTTTTACGCGACGCACATGCGCGACGAGAGCGAAGGCTTGGTCCAGGCGATCGAGGAAGCGATCGAGATCGGCGAAAAGGGCGGGGTGAAGGTCGAGATTTTTCACCTGAAAGCCGCCTACGCCCCGGGCTGGGGCAAGCTGATGCCGCAGGCGGTCGCAACGATCAACGCGGCGCGCGCGCGCGGCGTCGACGTCGCGGCGGACCTCTATCCCTATACCGCGGGCGGCACGGGGCTCGAGATCATCGCACCCAGCTGGGTGTGGGCCGACGGCGTCGAGAAGGGGATCGAGCGGCTGCGCGATCCCAAGGTGCGCGAGCGGATGAAGAAGGAAGTCGCCGCGGGCTCGATGCCCGGCTGGTCGAACCTTGTTCACGCCTCCGGCGGCTTCGCCAATGTCCGGCTCGCTAATGGCTTCAGCGACAAATACCGGCCCTATCACGGCAAGAGCCTCGCCGAGATCGGCAAGGTGCTGAACCGCGACCCGGCCGATGTGGCGTGGGACATCTTGCTCGAAGGTCTGCCCAACCGCTCGGTCGCGCTCTATTTCATGATGAGCGAGCAGGACATCGAAACCGCGATCAAGCAGCCGTGGGTCAGCATCGGCAGCGACGCCGCGGCCTCCGAAAAGGCGGGCGAGATGGACGCACTCGGCCTGCCGCATCCGCGCGCTTATGGCACCTTCCCGCGCATCATTGCCGAATATGTGAAGCGCCGCCCGGTCCTGTCGCTCGAGGATGCGGTGCGCAAGATGACGGGCTGGCCGGCGCAGCGCATGGGGCTGACCGACCGCGGGCTGATCCGCGACGGGATGCGCGCCGACATGGTGGTGTTCGACCTGGACAAGCTCGACGATGTGGCAAGCTGGGACAAGCCCACCGCGTCGCCGACGGGGATCGAGACCGTCATCGTCAACGGTGTCGTCACCATCGCGAACGGCAAGCATACCGGCGCCAAGGCGGGCGCGGTGCTGCGCCACAGCTGCGGCGTCTGAGGACATGGTGCGCTATATTTCCAGCCTTGGTCTCACCGCTCTGGCGTTCGTCGCCTCCGCGCCGTCTTTCGCCGCCGCCCCGGCGATTTCGACGCCCGAAGACCTCGGCACCGCCGTTTCCGCGCAAATTGCGTGCGCCAGCATCTTCGTGGCAGAGCGCGCCGAGGCCGATGTGCTGCGCGACGACATCCACGCGTTCGCGCCGTTCACGACGGCGGTGACGCTGGCGGTCGACCGCAAGGCGCGGACGGTCACCGCATCGGCGCCGGGCGCCGCGACGCGTACCGCGCTGTTCCGGCCCGTGGCGGGTTGTACATTGCTGACCGGCGATGTTTCGACCGCCGCGCTCGACGCGCAGGCGGCCAAGCTCAAGCCGACGCGCGGGAATGCAGCGAAGCCCTGGCCGATCGGCGATGCCCCGGTGCCCAAGCTGGCCGCCGCCGCCGAGGCAAAGCTCGACCGCGCGGCGCTCGACAAGGCGGTGATTGCCGCCTTCGACGAACAGAATAAGGGCGGCTATCCCGACACGCGCGCGATCGTCGTCGTGCAGGGCGGGGCGATCGTTGCCGAACATTATGCGCCGGGGTTCGATCAAAATACCGAACTGCTCGGCTGGTCGGCGTCGAAGAGCATCATGGGGACGCTCGTCGGCCTGCTGGTCGACGACGGCGTGCTCAAGCTCGACGACCCCGCGCCGGTTCCCGAGTGGCAAGGCGAGGGCGATCCGCGGTCCAAGATCACACTGCGCCAGCTACTCACCATGTCGAGCGGCCTGACGTTCAGCGAAAGCTATGTCCCCGGCAATGATTCGATCAAAATGCTGTTCGAGGCGGGTGACATGGCGGCGATGGCGGCGGCCAAGCCGCTGAAGGACGCGCCGGGCACGAATTGGAGCTATTCGTCGGGCACGACAAACATCCTCTCTCGCATCGTGTTTCAGGCGACCGGCGGGACGCTGGAGGGCATGACGCGCTTTGCCCAGAAGCGCCTGTTCGAGCCCACGGGCATGACCAGCGCGCTGATCGAGCCCGACGAGACGGGGGTGCAGGTCGGCAGCTCCTATGCCTATGCCACCGCGCGCGACTGGGCGCGCTATGGGTTGCTGCACCTCAACAAGGGCAAGGTCGGCGGCAAGCAATTGCTCTCAAAGGAATGGCTCGATTTTGCGGTGACGCCGACCAAGGCCGCGCTGCGTCCCTTCTATGGCGCGCAGCTCTGGCTGAACCATGCCGAAGCCGAGGGCGAGCGCCGCAAGCTCTACCCCGACCTGCCGACCGATACCGTCATGGCGCGCGGGCACAGCTTCCAGATCGTCGCGGCGATCCCGTCGCAGGATGCCGTCATCGTCCGTCTCGGCTGGACTCCCGAGGGGCACACATTCGACTGGAACAAATATCTCTCGCAGATCGCGGCGGCGCTCGCGCCCTGAACAGACCCAAGGACAAACTCGATGACGCTTCCCCTCTCGCTCGACCTCGCGATCGAATCGCTCCCCCTCGCCAAGCCGTTCCGCATCTCGGGGCATGTCTTCACCGACACCCCGGTCGTGCTGGTCACGCTCTCGGACGGCACGCATAGCGGGCGCGGCGAAGCGTCGGGGGTCTATTATCTCGGCGACGATGTGCCCGCGATGGCGGCCGCCATCGAAAGCGTGCGCGGCGCGGTCAAAGCCGGAGCGACGCGCGAGCAGTTGCAGACGCTGCTCCCCGCGGGCGGCGCGCGCAACGCGCTCGATTGCGCGCTCTGGGAACTCGACGCTCGGCGCAGCGGCGTTCCCGTCTGGGAAGTCGCCGGGCTCGCCGAACCGCGCCCGCTCCGAACCACCTTCACGCTCGGCGCCGACGATCCCGGCGTGATGGCCGAGGGTGCGCGTGGCTATGCGCAGGCGCGCGCGCTCAAGCTCAAGCTCACCGGCGACCTCGATCTCGACATCGCGCGCGTGCAGGCGGTTCGCGCGGCGCGGCCCGAATGCTGGATCGGCGTCGATGCCAATCAGGGTTTCGCGATCGGCGACCTCGATAAGCTCGTCGCGGCACTGGTCGCCGCCGACGTCAAACTGCTCGAACAGCCGCTGGCGCGCGGGCGCGAAGCCGACCTCACCGGCTACCAGTGCCCGATCCCGATCGCGGCGGACGAGAGCGCGCTAACGCTCGCCGATGTCGAAGGGCTGGTCGGCCGGTTCGATGTCGTGAACATCAAGCTCGATAAGTGCGGCGGGCTGACCGAGGGGCTGGCCATTGCACAGCGCGCCCGCGAACTCGGACTCGGCGTGATGGTCGGCAATATGGTCGGCTCCAGCCTTGCGATGGCGCCCGCATTCATTGTCGGACAGCTATGCGACATCGTCGATCTCGACGGCCCGATCTTCCTGGCGGACGATCGCAAGCCCTCGATCGAATATACGGGCGGCGATGCGTGGTGCGGCGAGGCGATATGGGGCCGCGAGGTCGGCTGAAAGCGATAATGGGACAGGGAGAGGCACAATGAAGAAAACGATTTTCGCGGGGCTCGCGCTGGTGGCGCTGATCCAGCCTGCCGCTGCGCAAGAACCGTCGGCAACCTATATCCACGCCGGGCGCCTGCTCGCCGATCCCGCGAACGGCCGCGTCGAAACGAACAAGACGATCGTTGTCGAAGGCGGAAAGATCGCCGCGATCCGCGACGGCTTCGTCGGCGAGGGCCGGATTGTCGACCTTCGCGATCAGTTCGTTATGCCGGGTTTCATCGACAGCCATGTCCACCTGACCTTTGAATCGAGCCCGACGAGCCGCCTCGATGCGGTGACCAAGTCGACCGTCGATCAGGCGTTCGATGGCGTCGTCTTTGCCAAGCGCACCGTGCGCGCAGGGTTCACCACCGTGGTCGACCTGGGTTCCGATCCACAGGCGATCAATGCGCTGCGCGATGCCACCGCGACGGGCAAGGTCATCGGGCCGCGGATTATCGCCGCGGGCGGCGTCGCGGCGCACGGCGGGCATGGCGACGTCCACGGCTATCGGCAGGAAATCATCGACCTGTTCCGCTCTCCCACGCTCTGTTCGGGCGCCGACGATTGCGCGCGCGCGGTGCGGCTGGCGGTGCAGCAGGGCGCCGACGTCATCAAGACCGCCTCGACCGGCGGCGTGATGTCGAACACCGCGGCGGGCCTCGGCCAGCAGATGAGCGACGCCGAACTCGTCGCGATCGTCGACACCGCGCACCGCCTCGGCCGCAAGGTCGCGGCGCACGCGCACGGGACCGACGGCGTCAATGCCGCGCTCCGCGCCGGCGTCGATTCGGTCGAGCACGGGACGTATCTGGATGCGGAATCGATCAGGCTGTTTAAGGCGAAGGGCAGCTATCTGGTTCCGACCTTGCTCGCCGGCGACACCGTTGCTCGGCAGGCCGAAGAGGCCGAATGGATGCCAGCAGCAGTCCGCGCCAAGGCGCGCACCGTCGGCCCGCTGATGGTCGATGCCTTGCGCCGCGCGCATCAGAGTGGCGTCCGCATCGCATTCGGGACCGACAGCGCGGTGTCGAAGCATGGCGAGAACGCCCGCGAATTCGCGCTGATGGTGAAGGCGGGGCTGACCCCGCTGGAGACGATCAAGTCCGCGACCGTGTGGGCGGCAGCGCATGCCGGGCTCGAAACCGAAATCGGCACCCTCGCGGCGGGCAAGTCGGCCGACATCGTCGCGGTAAAGGGTGATCCGCTGGCCGAGGTGCGCAGCCTTGAAACCATGGGATTCGTCATGGCGCGCGGCGTGGTCGCGCGGGAAGCAGGCGAATGACGATGCGCTCGCTCAAGCTGTTCGCGCTGCTGCCGCTCGCCATGATGCTTGGCACCGCGGCGACGAAGCCCGCAACGCAGCTGGCGCCTGCCATCGCGCCCAAGCCCGCGGCCGAAGCACAAAAAGCCGCGCCTCCGGTCACAACCCCGCTTGCCCCGCCGGCAACACTGACCAAGCAGGATGTCGACAGCTGGCTCGACGGCTTTATGCCCTTTGCCCTCAAGCGCGGCGATCTCGCCGGCGCCGTGATCGTCGTCGTCAAGGACGGGCAGGTGCTCACCCAGCGCGGCTTCGGCTATGCCGATGCCGCCAGGCGCACGCCGGTCGATCCCGCGCGCACCTTGTTCCGTCCCGGATCGGTATCGAAGCTGTTCACCTGGACCGCGGTGATGCAGCAGGTCGAGGCCGGCAGGATCGACCTCGACGCCGACGTCAACACCTACCTCGATTTCAAGATCCCGCTGAAGGACGGCAAACCCGTCACGATGCGCCAGTTGATGACGCACACTGCGGGTTTCGAGGAGCATGGCAAGCTCACCATGTTCGAGGACAAGAAATTCCAGATCCCGCTCGGCGATCTTGTGAAAGGCGGGATTCCCAGCCGCATCTATGCGCCGGGCACGACGCCCTCCTATTCGAATTACGGCACCGCACTCGCGGGCTATATCGTCGAGCGCGTTACGAAAATGTCGTTCGACGACTATGTCGAACAACGCATCTTCCAGCCCCTCGGCATGGCGAACTCGACCTTCCGCCAGCCGTTGCCCAAGAGCTTCGCGCCGTGGATGGCGACGGGGTATCGCCAGCTTTCGGCCGGCCCGTCGAAGTTCGAAATCGTCGGTCCGTCGCCCGCGGGCGGTCTTTCCTCGACCGGCGCCGACATGGGCAAATTCATGATCGCGCATCTGAACCAGGGCGCGGGGTTGATGAAGCCCGAAACCGCGCGGATGATGCACGACACGCCGCTCACCATCCTGCCGCCGCTCAACCGCATGGAGCTCGGCTTTTTCGAAACCAACATCAACGGCCGTCAGGTGATCGCGCATCTCGGCGACACGCAGCTGTTCCACACCGCGCTCCACCTTTTCACGAACGAAAATATCGGCCTCTATATGTCGTTCAACGCGACCGGTGAGCAGGCCTCGGTCGGCCCGGTACGCCGCGCCTTGTTCGAGGATTTCGCCGATCGCTATCTTCCGGGCAACGAAATGCCCGCCACGCGCGTCGATGCGAAAACCTCGGCCGAACATGCGCGGATGCTCGCGGGAAACTGGCTCAACAGCCGCCGAGCCGAAACCAATTTCTACGCGATCGCCTCGCTGCTCGGGCAGGTGAAGATCAGCGTCGGTCCCAAGGGCGAACTCATCGTCCCGGCCGCGCGCGACCTTAACGGAAAACCCGCCAAATGGGTCGAGACCGCGCCCTTCGTCTGGCACAATGCCGACGGCCACGGTCGGCTTGCCGCTGAGGTCGTGGGCGGCAAGGTCATGCGTTGGAGCATCGACGGCATCTCGCCCTTCATGGTGTTCGATCGCGCGCCCGCGTCGAAGTCCGCGGGGTGGATCAAGCCCGCGCTCTATGTCAGCTTCGCTATCCTGCTGATCACCTTGCTGCAGTGGCCCGTGTCGGCACTGGTTCGCCGCCACTACAAGGCGCCGCTGACGCTCCAGCGCCGGTCGCTGCTCGTTTATCGCGGCGTCCGCATCGCGGCAGGTCTGGTGCTCGCGCTGGTTGCTGCCTGGCTGGTAAGCCTGTCGACGCTGAAGGCGCTGCCCTCCTATGATCCGTGGCTGTGGTTCCTCCAGATTGCCGGGCTGATCATCCTTGTCGGCGGCACGGTGCTCGCGGCATGGAATCTGCGTATCGTCGTGCGGGAAAAACGCGGCTGGTTCCGGACGCTCTGGGCGTTGCTCCTGCTGTTTGCCGTGCTCGCGCCTTTCTACGTGGCGTGGACCTTTGGCCTCATCGCGATGACGGTGAATTACTGACCGCATAACGCGATTGGGGGAGGGGCCCAGCCTGGGCCCGTCTGTCCGTGCTCCGTTCTGCAACCTCCCCGTCGCCGCGCGACGGGGAGGTTTCTTCTGCTCGTCATCCGGGCTCGGCCAACGATGACTGAAGCATTGAATTACCGGGAGGGGACATAGCGCCTGACCATGCCCATTCGCATCGAGCGAAGTCGAGATGCCCCTTGCGCCAAGCACCACATCGATGGGTGTTTCGACTTCGCTCGACAGGAACGGAAACGGGAATGACTTGAAACCACCCCCAAAATCTGCCGCCTTCAAATAGGCCTTTCCTACATTATCCGGCTGTGCCAGTCCTCATCCAGCTCTTTCATTTTGTGAAAAGGCGGTCGCTGTCCGGCGCGCGGCAACGACTACGGTCGCACGCGTCGGGCACGACCCGACGTCCAAATCGGGGACGCGTTGGGCTGACCTTTCCTTACCTTTGAAACTGCTTGCGACGATCGAATCCCGGATCTCGCCGTCAAAAAAACAAGGGCAGCGGTATCGTCGATACCGCTGCCCCGGGGACTAGCTGATGGGGAAGGGTCAGAAGCTCAGCTTCACTCCGCCCGAAATATAGCGGCCGATCACGTCGAAATTGGGACTGGTATACGGCGTGATCGGCGGATCGCGGTCGAACAAATTGTTGACGTTGCCGAACAGGGTGAACGGGCCGGCTTTGAACTGGGCGCCCAGATCGACATAGGTGCGGCTGCCCACCTTGTTGTTCACAATCTCCACCGGGACATTGTTGATAACCGTCAAGGGGCGGTCGAGTCCGCCATCGACATAACGGATGCGCAGGTTGGCCCCGAAGCTGTCGTTGTCAAAGGCGATCGTGCCCGTGCCGCGCCATTTGGGGGTCGAGAAGGCGGTGTCGCCGCCGACGTAACCTGACACGTCCGCCCCGTTGATCTTCAGGTTGAAGACATGGTTGGCCAGCACGCGGAACGAGAGGTTTCCGTCGCTCAGCTGCATGCGGTATGATGCCTCGATGTCGATACCCTGCGTGCGGTAATTGGCGAGGTTGCGATAGGTGTTGGTGATCGACCCGATCGTGCCATTGGCTTCGCGGATGATGACGCCGCCGCAGGTGTCGTCGTTCGGCGCATTGGCGAAACACTGTTTGAGCAGGTCATTCGCGGTGACCGTCGTGATCACATTGTCGATGTCGATATCATAATAATCGACCGACAGGCGCAGGCCGGAGGCAAAGGACGGGGAGTAGGATCCACCGAGCGTCAGCGTGTGCGAAATTTCCGGGGTCAGGTTGATGTTGCCGCCGCCATAGACGAACACATTATTCTGCACCGTGCCATTCTGGCCCCGGAAGGGGTCGAGGACGGTGCCGATATTGGTCGACCGGGTAAGGAAATATTCGTTGATGCTGGGCGAGCGGATGTCGCGCGAATAGACGGCGCGCAGCAACAGGTCATTGACGACGCGCAGGGTGCCGCCGGTCTTCCACGACCAGATTCCGCCGCTGGTGCTATAATCCGAATAGCGCGCGGCGCCGTTGATTTCGAGCTTCAGCGTGTCGGTGATGTCGACCAGCGGCACATTCACTTCGGCGAAGGCTTCCTTGACGTTGAAGCTGCCATTCGTCGCCGACGAATTGAGCGTGCCGAGCGCGCCCGCGAGCGAGAGCGGGTCGACATAGTTGGTGACCTGCTTTTCCCAGCGGACGTCGGTGCCGAAAGCGATGTCGACGGGCCCAGCCCAAGTCGAGAAGGGCTGACCCGAAACGCTGGCGCCCGCCGCGTCGAGCTTGATCGTATAGATCAACTGCGAACCGCCGAACGCCCACGCCGCCGCCGCGTCCGAGATGCTGCCATTGCCGAACAGGTTGATCGGGACGCAATTGGGATCGTCGTTGGCCGTCGACGCATCGGTGTTGATGCGGCACGTCGGCGTATTGCCGACCAGCACAGCATCGACGCCATTGTTGAAGCGCGATTTGATCCGCTGGTTATTGAGCCCCTGGTTGAGCCGGATTTCACCGTGGTTATAATAGGCGCCGTAGGTCCAGCCTTCGCCGAAACTGCCGTTGAGTCCGATCGCGCCTTCCAGATTCCGGCGGCTATATTCGAAAGTCATCACCCTGTCGGCACCCACATCGTCCAGAACGCGGCCGAGCAGGAACGGACCGGTAACCCCCGCGGCGCCAAGTTGATCGCGGTTCGCCTGGGTCAGGAAGGCATTGTCGGGCATGATGACCGCTGCCGGCGTTTCCGGGAAGAAGCTGTAGTCCGCCGACATGCGGTGATAGCTGAAATTGGCCCAGATTTTCAGCGTGTCGGTGATGTCATAGCTCGCGCGGGCAAAGCCATTGATGCGCTCATAGGGGGTGCTGACCGCGACATAGTCGAAGATATTCTGGCCGCCCCCGCCGATGGTCGTGACACCGTTTGTGACGCTGCCGAGCGGGAAGGCGACGATATTGCCGTCGGGGTTGAACACCAGATTGCGGGGCGCGCCCGCGGTGCTGAGGATCGAGCCGCCGTTGTAAAGCTGCGTTGAATTGGGATCGCGCACCAGTTCGAGCTTGCCGTCGGCGCGCTGGAACAGCCCCGCCACCAGATTGGGCCGGTCGTCGCGGCTGAGCGCGCCGCGCTCGTTCATATATTCGCCCGCAACCATGAAATGGCCGCGCCCGCCCGCAAAATCGGTACCCCATGCGATGTCGGCGCCATAGCGCGCTGCGTCACCGCGCGACGAGATGCCCGACTGCACCCCCATGCGCCAGCCGTCGAAATCGTCATCGAGGATGATGTTGACCACGCCCGCAACGGCACCCGAGCCCCAGGCGGCCGATGCGCCGCCCGTGACGACGTCGATCCGCTTGACCAGGCTTTGCGGCACGATGTTGAGGTCATTGGCCCCGGCAAAACGATGCCCGTTGAGCAGCGTCAGGGTGCGGACCGACCCCAGGCCGCGCATGTCGGCGGTCGAAACGCCGCTGCTGGTGTTGCCCGGCGTCGTGGACGGCGTCGACGTCGCGCGAAATTGGGGAGCGTCGTTCAGCACCTGCGCGATGCTCGGGCGGTTGCCGAGCGCCAGCTCGGCCTCGCCGATCACCGTCGTCGGGGTCGGTGCGTCGAAACCTTCGCGCTGAATGCGCGAGCCGCTGACGACGATCTCTTCGTCCGAAACAACGTCGGCCGCGGCGTCGACCGACTGTGCATGGGCCGGGCTCAGACTGACCAGCATCGACAGCGCGGTGCCCGCATACCAGCCGGATTGAACGAGTTTCATAAATATCCCCTTCGCCTGTGGACGGCAGTTGCTGCCCAATGTTCGCTTATGTTTTTTACGACGAGGCTCTAGCGGTCCTCGCGTTTGCGAATTTCTATAAAGTCGGAATTTTGTGAAAAATCAACCCCAATCAAGACATAATTTTCAATTACAGAAAATTTGAGGTCTGACAGGCAGGAGATTCAGCCCGAAAGGCTTGTGAATCAGGCATTTTCAACCCTGTTTCAAAAAATATGTCTTGCCAACCGCTGTCTTGCCCGATGCGCGCTCAAGACGCACCGCATATCGGCAGGACGAGGAGGCGGGTTTTTGAGAGCAGCCAGCGGGTCGCTAGCGCGCTTGTCGTATCAAGCCGGAGCGGCGCCTTGGGTAACCGGCGAACACGACGCTTCCGGAATCTCGCACATCGTCCAACCGCCGCCCATCGCCTGGAACAGCTGGATGCGCGCCGAGAGTGCGTCGGCGCGGAGCTGGATCAACGACAGCTCGGCGCCGAGCAGGCCGCGCTGAGCGTCGAGTTGTTCGAGGTAGGGCGAATAGCCTTCGCGATAGCGGTTGGTTGCCAGCCGGAGTCCTTCGGCAAGCGCGTCGCGCTGCGACTGGGCGTACGCGATTTGTGCGTCGATCAGACGGACCGACGCGAGCGCATCCTCGACTTCGCGGAACGCAGTGAGCGCGGTGCGGCGGTACGCAAAGGCGGCCTGGTCTCGCTGCGCCCCCGCCGCATCGGCCTGTGCCGTCAGCCGCCCGCCCTGAAAGATCGGCGCGAGGATGCTGCCGCCGACCGACCAGATCGTGATCGGGTCGCCGAGCAGCGTCGAAAAGGCCGCGCCAGCGGCCGAGGTGAGGCGCACCTGTGGCAGGAAGCGCTTGCGCACGGCGGAGAGATTCTTGTCCGACGCCGCGAGCTGATATTCGGCCTGCGCGACGTCGGGCCGGCGGCGCAGCAGTTCGGACGGCAGGCCTTCGGGAACGGCGGGCACGGCAAGCTGCTCAAGCGCCGTGCCGCGGTCGATGGCGCGCGGCGTGTCGCCGACCAGCAGGCTAAGCCCGTCTTCAGTGCGCGCGATGGCGAGTTCGATCTGCGGCACGATTTGCGCGGTTGCGTCATATTCGGCCTGCGCTTGCTGAAGCTCGAGCTTGGGCGAATAACCCCGACCGACTCGAGATTTCGCGATCCGCAGCGATTCCGATCGTGCGCGCACGGTCTCGCGCGCGACCTCCAGCCGTGCGTCGAGGCCGCGTAGCGTGACATAATTGCTCGCGACCGCCGCCGCGACCGACAGCTGCACGCTATCGTGCGCCGCTTCGCTCGCAAACCAGCTATCGCGCGCCGCCGATTTTTGGTCGGCGAGGCGGCCGAACAGATCGACTTCATAGGCGATCTGCACCTGCGGCTGCGCAAAATTCTGCTCGGACGGCTGGCCAAAGGCGCTCACCGACCGCGATCGCCCGCCGCTGATCGTCGCGTCGATCGCCGGCAGTGTCTGCGCACGTGCGAGCGCCAGATTGGCGCGCGCCTCGCGCACGCGCCCCGCGGCGACCCCGATGTCGCTGTTGTAGGCCAGCGCCTTGTCGATCAAGGCGGCCAAGGCCGGATCGCCAAACGACTTCCACCAGTCGCGCTGCAGCGGCGCGGACGGCCCGGCATCGGTGCGCCACGCCACGGGCGGCGCGACGGGTGCCACCGGGGCGGTCGCAACCTTCGGCCCGGTGCAGGCGGCGAGCACCCCGGCGAGCAAGGTCGTCAGCGCGAACCGCGACATTTTCATCGCCTGGATCCGCTGTTCGTGTCGACATGAACCTCCACCGACATGCCGGGCCTCAGTCGCGCTGCCATCGGTTGCTTGTCGTCGATCTTGATCCGCACCGCGATCCGCTGCGCCACCTTGACGAAATTGCCGGTCGCATTGTCGGCTTTCAGTACCGCAAATTCGGAGCCCGCGGCCGGCGACAGATTTTCGATCCGTCCGGTCAGCTCAGCGTCACCGAGGGCGTCAACGGTGAACCGCGCTCGCTGGCCGATCGCCATGTCGCCAGTCTGCGCTTCCTTGAAGTTCGCGATGACCCACACATGATGCGGGACGACCGACAACAATTGCGTTCCCGCGGTGACATAGGCGCCCACGCGCACGCCGATCTCAGACAATTGGCCGTCGGCTGGCGCACGGATGATCGTATTATCGAGGTCGATCTGCGCGAGGCGGAGCTGCGCCTTCGCCGACTCGACCGCGGCTTCGAGCCCGGCGCGGCCGACAACGACGGTGCGGACGTCCTGAGTGCCGATCGCCCGGCTGGCGCGCGCCTGTTGCACGCCCGCCTGGGCCGCGAGCAGTGCTGCGCGCGTCTGGTCGAATTCGCGGGTCGAGATCGATCCGTCGGCAACGAGCGCGCGCGCGCGGCGCATGTCAGCTTCGGCCCGGACCAGCTGCGCCTGCGCGTTAGCGATGCCAGCGTTCTGGCTGTCGGTGGCGACCTCGCGCGACCGCTGTGCCTGGGCCGAATTCGCGAGGGCGGCCTGCTGCGCCGCGACGTTTGCTTCGGCTTGCGCGACGCGGGCGCGATAGATGCGGTCGTCGATCGTCGCGAGGATCTGGCCGGCCTTGACCTCGGCGAAATCCTGCACGGGGACGCTGGTGACATAGCCGCTGACCTGCGGGCTGATGATCGTCACGCGCCCGCGCACATAGGCATTGTCGGTCCGCTCCGCGCCGCCCGCGAAGGGTGGGAGCTGCCACGAATAAAGGATCGCGAGGATCGCAAACACGGCGACCGCCACAATGACGATCACGGTCGTTCGCTTCTTGTCGGGCGGGCGCCACGCTGACGGGCGCGCTTCGACTTGCGGATCGGATGCCGGAGCTGTTTCGGGCGGGGCAGGCGGCAGGGCTGCCTTTTCAGGCTCGGTTTTCGGCACGTTCGCCTTTGGCTCGTCGCTCACCCTATTGCCCCTGCTGAGCCTGTGCCTGCGCTTGCAGGCGCTGTACCAATAATATCACCGGCGACGGTTCATGCCGCCGCCGGATGCCTCGGCTGATCATGAAGCCCCATATCGTCGTCAAGACCGCGAGTACCCCGACCAGAAGGAATACGTCATTATACGCAAGGATGTTGGCCTCGCGCGTGACTTGCTGGCTTAGCAGGGCGGCGCCCTCTGCACTGCGCAGCACCGGATCGCCGACGGTTCCGGCAACGACGCGGCTGCCGGCGCCCAGCCGCGCCGTGACCAGCGGATCGCTCGCGACGATATTCTGGACCAGTTCGTGCGAATGATATTTCTCCCGAACCGTCTGGAAGGTTCCGAGCAGCGTGCCGCCGGCAAGCCCCCCGATGCTCTGGCTCATGCTGAACAGCACGACAAAGCTGATGAAATTTTTCCCGCCCGCAAGCAGGGTTCGCGCAATGCCGATTACCATCGCCTGCGCGAGGAAGAGCAAAGATGCAAAACCGATCAGCGCTTGGCTTAGATAGAATTGGCTCGGCCGGGTAAGGTTGGTCGCGTTCGCATCCATGAAGGATGCGATCACGATCAGCACGACCGCGATGATGATGGGTCGCGTCAGATTGTCGGGACGAAAGGTCAGCACTGCGGTCGCAAGGCCGGCGATCGACGCGAAGACGACGATCAGGTTCAGCGTGACCATCTGATCGTTGATCATGCCGACGCTATTGAGAAACCCGACCGATCCGAACGCCTGTTCGGACAGCAGGATACGGATCGATGCGGCGACCGCTATCAGCCGCATCATCTCGCGCGTGCCGAGCCATCGCGTGTTGATGAGCGGATTCCTGCGATGATGCTCGACGAGTATGGCGGCGGCGATCAGCGCGACACTGGCGGCCAGCGAACAGCCTATCCACGGCCGCTCGGTCCACCATTGGATCCGCCCTTGCGAGAGGACGGCGATCAGCAACCATAGTCCGGGTGCGAAAAGCGCGAAGGTCAGGAAATCGAGCGGTTCGAACACTTTCTGCCGCTCGCTCGGCGGCAGCGGCTGCGCCCACACGGCGGCGAGCGTCGCGAGCGCGAGCCCGAATTCGAACCAGTAGAGATTGTGCCAGTCGCCCCATATGAGCAGCCCTGGCGACAGCACACGCGCAAGCGGCGTCGCGATCTGGGGGATGCAGATGCCGATCATCACCGCGGCAAGCCGCTTCGATGCCGGAAGCGCCTGGAAGAAATAGAGAATGGTGAGGGTCGAGAGGCCGCTCGCCGCAATCCCGCTCATCGCCCTGACCGCAACCGAGGTCCAGAAATCGTGGATGAACAGGTGCATCAGCGTCGTCACGGCATAGGCGACGAGCATGTAGCGGATAAACGGCTGAAGTCCGAATTGCTGGCGATATTTGACGAGCAACAGGTTCGCGGTGACGTTGGTCATGAAATAGGCCGCCGTCAGCCAAGCCGCCTCGTCGCTGTTGAGCCCCAACGTCCCTTGCGCGAAGTTGAGGTTGACCGTGACGAGGGCGTTGCCGAGCCCGCCGGTGATCCCGATCAGACAGCCGATCAGGAAATGGCGCACCATGCGCGACTTCGGATGATCGGGATTAGCGGGCGATCCTGGAAGCGTTGGCCGTTCGTGGGGTTTGAAGACATAGTCCGCCATCGCGGTCAGGCCGGCTTCGCGGTTACGGACGCGCCACGGGCGGACTCGTGACTGCCATCATCGCGGCGCCCCAGCGGGCTACGGCGAATCGGTTCGATAATCATGATTTTCCTTACCGCATCGCAGGGAACCATGCAGCCTATTCGGTGGAATAGGAGACCCGCGACGCGGGCATAGAGGCCGTCGAGCACGCCCCCGGATCCTCAAGCGCGGTGCGTCTTCCAAAGATACGCCGCGCACGCCAAATCCTGAACGATCGAGCCGAGCGATTTATAGATGGTGACGTCCGATGCCGCGAGGCGACCTGGCGCGGCGCCCGAAAAGACATGCCCGATCTCGGGCAGGACATGCGCCTCGGTGACGAGCCTCGCCGCGCTGGCGCGCAGATATTCCGCTCCCTGCGCCAGCACGCCCTCGCGATGATCGGGCACGAAACGCGCCCGCGCGACCAGCACTTCGTCGATTTCGGATGGACCCGCGCGGCTTGAGCCGACGGCGTTAACGTGTATGCCGTCCGCAATGTGCGCGCTGAGTAGGATCGGCTCGGCGGCGCCGGTGAGCGTGCAGATGATGTCTACGCCGCTCACGGCGTCGGCAACTGAGTCCGCGCTACGGGCCGCAAGCCCAAGATCGCGCGCGATCCGACCGGCCAGCGCGTCCGCCTTTTCGAGCGACCGACCCCATATATGCACCTCGTCGAGCGCGCGGACATGGCGGATGGCGGCGACATGGTGCCAGGCCTGTTCGCCAGTTCCGAGGATCGCGAGACGGCGGGCGTTGGTGCGCGCGAGCGCGTCGGTGGCCGCGGCGGAGGCGGCGGCAGTGCGGATCGCGGTAACCTCGCTCGCGTCGATGACGCAGACGGGCGCGCCGCTCGCGCGATCGAACAGGATGATGACGCCCTGATGCGAACTGCCGTGTGCGGCCGCCGCCGGAAAGACGCTGATGATCTTCGCCCCGAAACCCGCGCCGTCGAGCGCGCCGGGCATGACCCCGAACAGATCGCCTTCGCCAAGATCGATGATGCCGCGCAGCAATTGCTGGGTTCGCCCTTCGGCGAGTGCGATCATCGCGCGGCGCATAAGGTCGATGCACGTCCGGTGATCGAGCTGGGCGCGGACTTCGGCGGCATCGATGAAGCGGATCGGATCAGCCACCCCAGACGCTTTCGGCGTGGCGCAGGAAATTGAGCCCCATGATCTTCTCGATTCGGCGGCTCGAATAGCCGCGCGCGGCAAGCAGCCCGATCAGTTTGCGAAACTGGTCGGGCCCGCGAAGGTCGACGACGAAGGGATAGGTGTCGGGGCGTTCGCCCGCCGCGCTGATTCCCGCCGCCCGGCGCTCGGCGATCTCCTTGGCGAGCACCGCTTCATAGGCCTGGAGATCGTCGATCTGACCGACTGTGCCATCGGTGCCGATCCCGACATGATCCTCGCCGCAGATATTCACCGCATGGTCGATGTGGCGGAGGACATCCTCGGCGCGCGCGTGGCCCGAGATATTGAGGAACGGCATGAAATAGATGCCGATAAAGCCGCCCCTTTCGGCAACGAGCCGCAGCTCGGCATCGGTCTTGTTGCGCGGCAGGTCGGTCACCGCGCGGCAGCCGGTGTGGTTGATCGAGATCGGTGCCTTCGAGGCGCGCGCGGCTTCGAGGCAGGTCTTCTCTCCGCTATGCGACAGGTCGACGATCATCCGCTGCGCGTTCAGCCGCTCGATCACGTCGCGCCCGAATGGCGTGAGGCCGCGGTTACCGGGCGCCATCGAACCGTCGCCAAGCTGGTTCGCCGGATTATAGGTGAGCTGGAAGATGCGGACGCCCATGTTGGCGAAGATGTCGACGCGGGCGGCGTCCTTGCCCATCATTGCGCCGTTCTGAAAGCCGTAGATGATCCCGACCTTCTTTTCAGCCTTGGCGCGGCGGATGTCGGCGATGCTCAATATCTTGAGGAGTTCGCGCGGATAGCGGCGCAGCAGCATGTCCATTTCGGCGACATCGGTGACGCTCTTTTCGAACGGTTCGGCCGGTCCCGCTACATAGCCGAGGGTGCAGTTGATCGCGGTGACGCCCGACGCATGCGCTTCGCCAAGCACGCGCGGTGAAAACGGGTCGGCGACGCCCTGTATATTCGGGTCGGCAAGGCCGCCGAGCGCATTGACGATCACCCATTTCCGACCGTCGGGGGCCGCGCTTGCGGCCGCCGGCAGGAGAGATGTCGCGGCCAGTCCCGCCGCGCCTGCGAGCATCGCACGGCGTTCAATCGTCATTTCCAAGCTCCTTCGCGGTCGGGGCGACATAATCGGCGCGTCGATATTCGCGGCCGCGCTTCACCGTCATTTCGATCTTTTCGATATTGTCGATGTCGGCCAGCGGGTCCGCCGACAGTATGACAAAATTCGCAAGCTTGCCCGGCTCGATCGACCCCATCTCCTTGTCCTGCCCCGCGGCGCGTGCGCCGACCAGCGTGGCCGAATGGATGACCGCGAGCGGCGGCATGCCGACATCTTTCGCCAGATAGCGAAGCTCGGCGTGGACTTCGGGCCAGGCGTCGCCGGCGGGATTAACGAAGTCGGTGCCGGTCGAAATCGGCAGGCCGGCGCGCCACGCTTGCTGGGTCATCTGGATCGTCCGTGCGCCGCTGCAACGCAGCGGCTTGGCTTTCGGATCGGCCTTGCGCGCGGCCTCGAACTTGACGAACAGGCTGCCCGTCGCATCGAGGATGGTGCCACGTTTCCGCATCGCGTCGAAGAGGCGGGCGACCACCGGATCATCGCCGGTCGGGGCGAGGCGCGCTTCGTCGACCGGGGTGCGGTCCTGATAGGCGGCGAGCATCTCGGGCTGCGCTTCATAGCCGAGATAACAGACATGGCTGACCGAATCGACGCCCGCTGCAATCACCTCTGCGGGGCGCGCGGGGAAGACCGCGCTGTGCGCCCAGATCATCAGCTTCTGGCGATGCGCTTCGGCGGTGATCGCCTTGACGCGCTCGGCGGGCAGGTTGGCGTAGATCTTGATCGCGCTCGCCGACGTGCCGCGCGCCAGCGTGACCGCGGTGCGCAGGTCGGTCCTTTCATCGATCGCCTGCATCCACGGCGCGGTGCCCGGCGTGAAGCCGCGGCTGACCGCAAGGACGCGCGTATCCTCGAAAAAGGACGGCCCCGCCATCAGCGCGGCGTAAAATATGTCGGGCGCCGGCATCTCGCCGACCAGCGACGCGCGCGAAAGCTCGCCAACCGCGCGCAGATCGTCGGCCATGTCGCGCACTGCGGTCACGCCGCCATAAAGCTGACGGCGCAGGATCGCCTCGGCGCGCGCGCGGTTCGGCGGGGTGGCGAGATGGACGTGGCTGTCGATCAGGCCGGGGATGACGAAGCGCCCGGACAGGTCGACCCGGCGTGCGGTTCCCGCCTGAGACAGCCCGTTATGCGCGCCGATCGCCACGATCCGCTCGCCGTCGATCAATATGTCCTGATTGGCGCGGGCCGGCGTGCCGGTCCCGTCGATCACAGTCGCATTGGCGTAAAGTATCTGTTGGGCCGCCGCCGAAGGTGCAGCCGCCATCAGCGATGCGGCAACGCCAAGCGAATGGATGGCAGCGAGGAGCGCTGGCGGACATGAGCCGAGGAATGTCATGCGCTCGTGGCTAGCGCGCTCATTTCATGTCCGCAATCGCCGAGCCAATATCGTGCGAATTAGCTGCATGAGACGGACACCATATCTGTTCTGGCGCGTATTAGTATGATAGCTATCACCCAAGAATCCGAAATTTTCTGTGCCGACGCGGTCCCTATAAGCTGCGCGGTATCGACTGCCTGAACCTTCCCGTGGGCCTCCGCGCTCATTGGCAAACAGAACAGAAACGGACGAACGCGATGCAGACCCCAGAAGAATATGAGCTGTCCCGGCGCGGTGTGCTGGTGGGCGGCGCGGCCTCGGTCGCGACGGTGACGCTGGTTCCTATCGGGACGGCGGCGGCCGCCCCCACGGCAAAGGCTCCGCCGACTGCCAAGGTAGCCTTTGAGGTGAACGGCAAGGTCCATGAGCTCGATCTCGACAACCGGACATCGTTGCTCGACGCGTTGCGCGAGCATCTGCACCTGACCGGGACCAAGAAGGGATGCGACCACGGCCAGTGCGGCGCGTGCACCGTCATCGTCGACGGACGTCGCATCAACAGCTGCCTGACATTGGCGGTGATGCACGGAGGCGACAAGATCACAACGATCGAGGGTCTCGGCAGCCCCGACAAGATGCACGCGATGCAGGACGCCTTCGTGACGCACGATGGCTTTCAATGCGGCTATTGCACCCCCGGCCAGATTTGTTCGGCGGTCGCGGTGCTCGACGAGATCAAGGCGGGTATCCCGAGCCACGTCACCGCCGACCTGACCGCCGCACCGCAAGTCACCAATATGGAGATACGCGAGCGGATGAGCGGCAACATTTGCCGCTGCGGTGCCTATTCGAACATCATTGATGCAATCAGCGACGTGGCAGGAGTGAGGGCATGAAGAGCTTCACCTATGAGCGCGTCGATAGCGCTGCTGCGGCGACGGCCGCCTTCGCACGGACGTCGGGCGCGCGTTTCCTCGCGGGCGGCACCAATTTGCTCGACTTGATGAAGCTCGAGATCGAAGCGCCGCAGCACCTGATCGACGTCAGCCGCGTCGCGCTCGACAAGATCGAGGCGACGCCCGAGGGCGGACTTCGCATCGGCGCGATGGTACGCAACACCGATCTCGCGAGCGATGCGCGTGTGCGGCGCGACTATGGTCTGTTGACCCGCGCGCTGGTCGCGGGCGCATCGGGGCAACTGCGAAACAAGGCGACGACCGCGGGCAATCTGCTCCAGCGGACGCGCTGCCCTTATTTTTACGACACCAATCAGCCGTGCAACAAGCGCAAACTAGGTAGCGGCTGCGCCGCCATCGGCGGCTTCAACCGGCTGCACGCAGTCGTCGGTGCGAGCGACGCGTGCATCGCAACGCACCCGAGCGACATGGCGGTGGCCATGCGCGCGCTTGATGCTGCGGTCGAGACGGTCGATGCGGCGGGCAAGGCGCGCACGATTCCCATCGCCGAATTCTACCGTGCGCCGGGGAAGACCCCGCATTTGGAGACGGTGCTGGCGCCGGGCGAGCTGATCACCGCGGTCACGCTGCCAAAGCCCGTCGGGGGCACGCATATCTATCACAAGGTCCGCGACCGCGCGTCCTATGCCTTTGCGCTGATTTCGGTCGGTGTGATCGTCCAGCGCGATGGAACGGGACGCGTCGCGCTTGGCGGCGTCGGCTATAAGCCGTGGCGCGTCGAAGCGGCCGAGGCGGCGCTGCCGCGCGGGGCGAAACCGGTCGCCGACGGCCTGCTCGCGGGCGCCAAGACCACCCATGAAAACGCCTATAAGCTGCCTCTCGTCGAGCGCACGCTCGCCGGGGTGCTGGCACAAGCAAAGGGCTGAGTCATGAAATTCGACACGCCCGCAACCACCAACCCGATTGATCAGATGAAGATCGTCGGCAAACCCACCAACCGCATCGAGGGGCCGCTCAAGACGACGGGGACCGCGCACTACGCCTATGAACGCCACGATGTCGCGGCGAACCAAGCCTATGGCTATGTCGTCGGATCGGCGATCGCCAAGGGGCGGATCGCGTCGATGAATCTCGATGAAGCCAAAGCGGCGCCGGGGGTCATTGCGATCGTCACCGCGGACAATGCGGGCAAGCTGGCGAAAGGCGATTTCAACACCGCCAAGCTGCTCGGTGGCCCGACGATCGAGCATTATCATCAGGCGGTCGCGCTTGTCGTTGCCGACAGTTTTGAACAGGCGCGCGCCGCCGCGTCGCTCGTTCGCGTCGAATATGCGCGCGAGAAGGGCGCTTATGATCTTGCGGCCGCCATCGACACCGCGGTCAAGCCCAAGGCGGTCTTTGGCACCGAGCCTGACACCAGCGTCGGCGACTTTGCGGCCGCTTTTGCCGCCGCGCCGGTGCAACTCGACGCGCGCTACACGACCCCCGACCATAGCCATGCAATGATGGAGCCCCATGCGACGATAGCCGCTTGGGAGGGCGACAAGCTGACCGTTTGGACGTCGAACCAGATGATCGCCTGGTCGGTCGGCGACATGGCCAAGACGCTTGGCATGCCGAAGGAGAATATCCGTTTCGACTCGCCCTATATCGGCGGCGGTTTCGGCGGCAAATTGTTCAATCGTGCCGATGTATTGCTGGCCGCGCTCGGCGCGAAGGCGGCAAAGCGGCCGGTCAAGGTGGCACTCCCCCGTCCGTTGATGATCAACAACACGACGCACCGGCCCGCGACGATCCAGCGCATCCGCCTTGGCGCGACCGCTGACGGCAAGCTGACCGCGGTCGGGCACGAAAGCTGGTCGGGCGATTTGCCCGGCGGCGGTCCCGAAACCGCAGTGGCGCAGACGCGCCTGCTTTACGCTGGCGAAAATCGCATGACCGCGATGCGCCTCGCAGTGCTTGACCTGCCCGAAGGCAATGCAATGCGCGCGCCTGGCGAAGCGCCGGGGTTGATGGCGCTCGAGATCGCCGTCGACGAACTGGCGGAAAAGCTCGGTATGGACCCGATCGCCTTGCGCGTCCTCAACGACACGCAGGTCGACCCCGAAAAGCCGAGCCGACCCTTTTCGCAGCGGCAGCTCAACAAATGTATGCAGACCGGGGCCGAGAAATTCGGCTGGGCGAAACGCAATCCGAAGCCGGGCGTGACGCGCGACGGCCGGTGGCTGGTCGGAATGGGGATGGCGGCCGCCTTTCGCAACAACATCAACGGCCCGTCCGCCGCGCGCGTTCGCCTCGCCAAGTCGGGTGTGGTGACGGTCGAGACCGACATGACCGACATCGGCACCGGCAGCTATACGATCATCGCACAGACCGCCGCCGAAATGATGGGCGTGCCGCTCGACAAGGTCGTCGTGAAACTCGGTGATTCCGCTTTTCCGGTGTCGGCGGGTTCGGGCGGGCAGTGGGGTGCCAACAGCTCGACGGCGGGCGTCTATGCCGCGTGCGTAAAGCTGCGCGAGGCCGTGGTGGCGAAGCTCGGCCTGGCGTCCGATGCGGTCTTTGCCGACAGCAAGGTCAAAGCCGGACGGCGCAGCGTCGCGCTCGGTGATGCCGCCGCCGACGGCGAACTCGTTGCCGAAGACAATATGGAATATGGCGACCTGGCCGAGAAATTTCAGCAATCCACCTTTGGCGCGCATTTCGTCGAGGTCGGCGTCGATGCGATGACGGGCGAAATCCGCGTCCGCCGGATGCTTGCAGTCTGCGCCGCCGGACGCATCCTCAATCCCAAGGCCGCACGCAGCCAGGTGATCGGCGCGATGACGATGGGCGCGGGCGCGGCGCTGATGGAAGAACTCGCGGTCGACAAGCGTTTCGGCTTTTTCGTCAACCACGACCTCGCCGGGTATGAAGTCCCCGTCCATGCCGATATTCCGCATCAGGACGTCATTTTCCTCGACGAAGCCGATCCGACGACGTCACCTATGAAGGCGAAGGGCGTCGGCGAACTAGGCATCTGCGGCGTCGCGGCTGCGGTCGCCAATGCGGTCTATAATGCGACCGGAGCGCGCGTGCGCAACTATCCGATCACACTTGACAAGTTCATAGACAAATTGCCGGAGATGACGTGATCGCGATACGCCGCGATCAGCGGGCGGGCAGATCGTCCGGCCGGTCGATGTCCAGCAGCTCGTCGGGGTCGGCGTGGACGAGGGCGGCGTCCGCCAGCAAGGCTTTGCCGCCCCGGTCGCCTTCGCCGTTACGAAGTTTGTCGAACAGCGCGCGGGAAAACAGTGCCGGGGGCATCGCCGCGTTGCCGTTCGACGAGGCGACCGCGGGCGCGGTTCGGGGATCGAAGCGCGTCAGCAACTCGCGCAAATGGCGAGTGCTGACGAAGGGCATATCGGCGAGGCAGATCAGCGCCGCGGCCTCCCGACCCAGCGCGGCTTCGGCAATGCCGCACGACAGGGATTGCGACAGCCCGTGTTCGGGGTGTGGGTTAACGATGATCTTGAAACCGTTCGACGCCAGCAACTGCGCGAGCGCGCCGTCCGTGTCTTTGCAGACCGCGATCCGCCGCTTCGGCAACAGCTCGACGATCCGCCGTGCGGCGTGCAGTGCCAGCGGTTCGCCCGCGAGCGGCGCCAGCAGCTTGTCCTCGGCGCCGAACCGGTTCGACGTACCCGCGGCAAGCAGGATCGCGGAGACGTCCGCAACTTGGACCATGGCTCTTGTTCCTTCCGTCACTCTTTGCGTCCCTTCCAGAGCAAATATCGGATGATAGCAACCACGCCAGCCGACATATTGCGCTTTGCCCTCGACCGGAGCCGGGAGGGCGCCGGAACGATCCTCGTCACGCTGACCGCGATCGAGGGATCGTCGCCGCGCGCGATCGGCGCGCAGATGGCGGTGGCAGAGGACGGACGATATGTGGGGTCTTTCTCGGGCGGCTGCATCGAGGCGGCGGTCGTCGCCGAGGCGATCGGAACGCTGGCCGATAGCCGCGCCAAGCGCGTGCGGTTCGGCGCCGGGTCGCCCTATCTCGACATCCGGTTGCCCTGTGGCGGCGGCATCGATCTTCTGTTCAACCCGAGGCCCGATCCGGACGCGATCGCGGGGGTGCTCTGCCGGCATGACCGCCGCAAGCCGGCCGCGTTGCGGCTCGCGGAAGACGGCGTGTTTTTGGAGGCCGTGTCGGAAGGCGATTGCGCCGACTGGCGCGATGGCGGCTTCCGTCTTTACTATGCGCCGACGCTCCGCATCGTCGCGATCGGGCAGGGCGAAGAACTCACGGCACTCGCGCGCCTTGCGAAGAGCTACGGCGCCGATGTCAGCCTGTTGTCGCCCGACGAACGCGCCTTGGCGGATCTGACTGCCGAAGGCTTCGACACCGTCCGGCTGACCGTGCGCACGTCGCTGCCGCCGGTGCGTACCGATGCTTGGACCGCGATCCTTTCGGTGTTTCACGATCGCGACTGGGAGGAAGAACTGCTGCCGTTAGCGCTGCGTCTTCCCAGCTTTTACATCGGGGCGATCGGGAGCCGGCGAACGCAGGATATCCGGCTCGACACCTTGCGGGCAGCCGGCGTGCCGGAGGATTTGCGCCGCAAGCTCCGGACGTCGGTCGGCCTCATCCCTGCAACACGCGACCCGGCGACGCTGGCGCTGTCGGCGCTGTCGCAGATCGTGCAGGAATATCACCGGATCGGCTGCATATCCGCGAGCTCGGATGAGGCGGCTGACGCCTACGCACAGCACGACGATCTCATCGATCAAGCGCTTCGGGCCTGATTAGTCCGGGCGCGGTGCCGCCTGATATCGGTTGTCGAGGCTGACCGCACGGCGCTCGTCGACGTCGGCGCGGCGGACCTCACCTTGTTTCCGCAAGAGAAGGCTGCGGTTATAATAAGCGCGCGCCGATTGCGGTGCATGGCGGATCGCGCGGTCGAGATCGGCGATTGCGCGTGTGCTCTCGCCTTGACGGTCGTAAGCGAGGCCGCGATTGAGGTAGGCCACCGAAAGGTCGGGCGCGACGGCAATCGCCTGATCGAACGCGACAATCGCCTCATCCAGGTCGCCTTTCCACGCGTGTTTCAGCCCTTCGGAAAGGTGCGCGTCGGCCTGCTCCCGGACGTCCTTCGCGCCCTTGTTCGCCAGCCTCTTGCATTTGGACAGCGTCCGGCTCGGGTCGTTGACGGTGCAGGCGTTCCAGTCGCCGCGCCGCGGCGGTTTCGAGATACGCGTGCCGGTGACGACGACATCGTTCTCGGACGCCCTGTCGGCCGAAATCGCCGAAACGGCGCTCGGTGTATCTTGCAACGGCGGCGCATAAGCTCGCCCCTGAACGACAATGGGTGCGGCCTCTTCGGCCTTCGCTGCAACGGCCGTCGGCGCGGCGGTTTCCGCCTGCGCCAGTTCGACACGCTTCGCTGGTGGCGCGGCCGGAGCCGCGGGGGGCGCAGCGATATTTGGCTCAACGCGATCGGCTTCCGCGGACGGCGGTGTTGCGATCGAGACCGCAGCCGGCGCGTCGACTATGTCGCGTGCGACGATCCGCTCCTTTTCGCGGCTGCTGGGTGGAACCTGTTCGTCGGCGGCGGGCGCGGCCGGATTGAGCGTGGTCCAGGCAAAGGGCAGGCTGATTGCGGCCACCAGCGCGGCGGTTGCGAACAGGCCGGCCTGTGGGCCCCGAAGCGATTTCCACCATGCTGTGCCATCCCGTCGCGGCCGGTGCTCCGCGACGGATGTCCCGTCGAAGCGCGCGAGCGCATCGGCGATGGCCGCCTCGCGCCGTTTCGGCGCGGGCGGCGGTGGGTCTGGCAGAAGGGAATGGAGATCGTCGTCGCCGGTCATCGTCTGGCCTTATACTCAATATTGGACGACGGGCGAACATCTCGATCGAAAAGCGCAAGCGGCGAGGCGGATGCGGCGGCGCTCGCTCGGATACGCCGCCGCACCATGCTTAACGCTCCAGCTTCGCCATCGATCCGGCCGTCTTGGCGGCGCGGACCATCTGCGTCAGTTCCATGCGATATCCGAAATCGTCGGTACCGCGCGATGCGCCGACGATCTGGAGCACATCGTCATAGGTCATCGATCCGCTATATTTTCCGCCGCGGAGCAGTTCGGCGAACGCCGCCACCCCGGTCGCAAAGCGCGCATCCTGCGGCGCGTCGGCGAAGCGGGCGAATTCGACGCGGCGATCGATCGGCGTCGAGATGAGCTGGCTGCGGTCCGATTTCGGCAGTTTGTACCGGATTTTCAAAAAGCCATATTCGCTCGCCCCTGCTGCAACAGCGCGCGGCGCGGGGTTGCTGTAGCGCAAGTCGCCCATCGTGCGCGGCCCACCAACGGGGACGATTTCGTATATCGCAGTCACCGTTTGCCCCGAACCCACATCGCCCGCATCGACCTTGTCATTGTCGAAATCGTCGCGGTTCAGCATCCGCGTTTCGTAACCGATAAGCCGATATTCGGCGACGGTCGCCGGGTTGAACTCGACCTGGATCTTCACGTCCTTCGCGATCGGAAATAGGGTCGAGGTCGCCTCGTCGACCAGTGTTTTGCGCGCTTCGCCCAGCGTGTCGATATAGGCGGCGGCACCATTGCCATTCTGGGCGAGCGTCTGCATCAACGCGTCGTTATAATTGCCCATGCCGAAGCCGAGCACCGACAGGAAAATACCTTTGCCGCGCTCGCGCTCGATATAGCCTTTGAGCTCGTTCTGGTCGGTGATGCCGACATTGAAGTCGCCGTCGGTGGCGAGGACGACGCGATTGACGCCGTTCGGGTCGATATTGCGCTCGGCCAGCGCATAGGCCTGGCGGATGCCTTCGGCGCCCGCAGTGCTCCCGCCCGCGCCGAGTTGGTCGATCACCGCACGGATTTTGTCCCTCTGGCTCGCCGGCGTCGGTTCGAGCGCGGTGCCCGCATTGCCGGCATAGGTCACGATCGCCACGCGGTCGTTGGGGCCCAGCTGGTCGAGCAGCAGGCCGAGCGATTTCTTGACAAGCGGCAGCTTGTTCGGCGCGTTCATCGATCCCGAGGTGTCGATCAGGAAGACGAGGTTCGCGCGCGGCCGCGTCGCGCGTTCGATCGCATAGCCCTTGATCCCGATGCGGACGAGCTTGCGGCCCGCCGTGAACGGACTGGGAAAGACCGCGACATTCGAGGTGAACGGCTGTTGCGCGCTGCGCGGCGCCGCATAGTCATAGGGAAAATAATTGATCAATTCCTCGGTCCGCACCGCCGCCGGTTGTGGCAGGGCATTGTTGTTCAGCGACGCGCGAACAAAGGAATAGGAGGCGGTGTCGACGTCGATCGAAAAGGTGGAAACGGGCTCGTTTTGAGCGATCTTGAACGAATTTTCCTGCGTCGAGGTGAATTTATCGCGGCCGAAATCCTGATAATAGGGCATCATCCTGTCGGGATGCGGGGCGCGAATGGCTGTGCCGGTTACGACAACCTGCCGGCTTTGTGGAGGCGGCGGTGGCGCCGCGATCTGCTCGGAACTGATCACCGAAATCGGCATTGCGCTGTCCATTGAGGGTGCGCTCACCTTTCGGCCGGTGACGACGATTGCCGACGCACCCTCCTCAAGCTCGGCCCTGTGCGCGGAGGCTTCGGACGACGGGGACGCAATATCGGGTTCGTTCGATTGCGAGCAGGCGGTGATCAGCGTGATCGACAGTCCTGCGGTAAGCGTCAGATAGAAACGGGACATGCTATGTCTCCCTGGCAACAGCGGCGCACAATCGCCCGCATGTCCCTGGGACGCCCCGGCGCGGGAAATCCTTGGTGGTGTGTCGAAAAATTATCAGAAGCTTGGCGATCAATCGTCGGCTCCCGAATTTGCCGCGAGCTGGCGCCGAATCTCGTGCATCCGCCATGACACCGTGGCTTCAGCGACCCCGAGGATTTGCGCGGCTTCGGCGTGGGTCAGCTGCTGTCGGGCAATCAGCACTGCGGTATCGCGAAGGTCGGGTTTCAGCTGGGCGATCGCGCTTTCGATCCACAGCGCGTCGTAAAGGTCGCGTCCATCGGGCCCTCGCGTCAGCCCGACCATGATACTGAGCCGCCCGGTGAAGCGGGTCAGCGCCGACCGCCGCCGGTGAAAATCGCGGCAGGCATTATAGACGATGCTGCACAGCCAAGTCGTGAATTTGGCGTCGCCGCGAAAGGCGGGGAGCTTTTCCGCGAGAATGCAGCATACGTCCTGCGCGATATCGTCGGCGTCGGCGCGCGATCCGGTGAGCTGCCACGCGAGGCCATGGATGCGATCATAGTGGCGCCGCAGCAGGGCTTCGAAAGCGTCGCGGTCCCCGGCGATGGCCGCAGCGAGAATATCCGCGTCTTCGGCCTCGGCCATGCGTCAGGATCCGTCGGCGGACAGAAGGCCCTCCACCGGCCCAGTTGATCCCCCGCATCCTGCCATCGGGGCGGGTTGTGCCTCATTCGCCGCGCGAAGGCCATCGCTGACTTTGGCGCTGCGCGGCTAGGCTTCGGCGTCGCGCTTGTCGAGGTGGGGCGAGCCGAGCGACCATTCTTCGGCTTGAAAGGGATCGGCCGCGGGCCGTCCGAAATAATAACCTTGCGCCTGCGGACAGCCCTCGTCGAGGAGCATCTGGCGCTGTTCCTGCGTTTCGACCCCTTCGGCGACGATCGGCATGTTGAAACTGCGGCCGAGCCCGATGATCGCGCGCACGATCGATCGCGCCGCCTCGTCGTCCGAAATCGAGGCGACGAAGCTCTTGTCGATCTTGATCTTGTCGAACGGGAAAGCCTTGAGATTGCTCAGCGACGAATAGCCCGTGCCGAAATCGTCCATCGCGATCCGCACCCCGAGCGCGCGGATTTCGTGGAGCGCCTTCAGCGCGCTGTGCCGGTTGCGGAGAAAGGCGGTTTCGGTGATTTCAAGTTCGAGCCGATGCGCCTCCAGCCCCGATTGCGACAGCGCGTCGCGAACCACCGCCGGCAGGTTCGGCACCTGGAACTGGATCGTCGACACGTTGACCGCGACCGAGACATTCTTGGGCCAGCTCGCCGCGGCGCGGCAGGCCTCGCGGAGCACCCACTCGCCGATCGGAACGATGGCGCCGATTTCCTCGGCAACCGGAATGAAATCGTCGGGCGCGATCTCGCCCCGCTCGGGGTGGTTCCAGCGGAGCAAGGCTTCATACCCGATGACCGAAGCGAAGGCAGTCGCGACGAGCGGCTGGTACACGACATAAAGCTCGCCGCGGGCGATTGCGTGCCGCAGGTCATGTTCGAGCGCGCGGCGCTCCTGCGCCAGCTCGTCCATTTCCTGGTCGAAGAAGGCAGCGTTGCCCTTGCCGTTGTTCTTGGCGCGATAAAGCGCCGTATCGGCATTGCGCTGTAGCACCTCCGCATTGGTTCCATCCTGTGGGAACAGCGCGACGCCGATGCTGACCCCGACCGCCATCGGGTCGCGCGCGACGTCCATTTCGATCGCCAGCGTATCGAGGATGCGTGCCGAAAGTTTGCGGGCGTCGTCCGGTCCCGAAACGCCGGTCTGGATAACGAGGAATTCGTCGCCGCCGATGCGCGCGATGACGTCGTCGGCGCGCACCACAGACCGGAGAATGTCGGCAATGCGGCGCAAGATTTCGTCGCCCGCGCCATGGCCGAATATGTCGTTCACCGCCTTGAACCGGTCTAGGTCGAGCGCAAGCAGGGCAAAGGGCTTCTTCGCATCGATCGCCGCGTCGAGTGCCCGGCCAAAGTGCGCGCGGTTCGACAGGTCGGTCAGCGCGTCGTGCGACGCCAGATGCTCGATCGCCCGCTGCGCGCGTTTCCGGTCGGACAGGTCGCGGATCGCCAGCACCTGACAGCTTCGGCCGCGATATTCGATCGTCTGGGTCGCGACCTCCAAAATATGGTCGTCATCGGTGCTGCCTCGGATGCCCGCCTCGGCCGAATGGCCTTCGGGCGCTTCGAACGCGCTGCCGTCGCTGGCGACGAACCAGTCGGACGGCGTGCTGCCGACGATCGCGCCGCTGCTGACGCCCAGCATGGTGCAAAGCCGAGTGTTCACTTCGATGATTCGCCCGTCATACGTGATCGCGAGCGCCTCGAGCGTAGCATCGGCAAGGCCGTGCGCGTCGGTGAGCCAGCGGTCGACGAGCGAGCCGGTGAGCGCCAGCGCCACCAGCGCCAAATTGGCAATCACGATCGCCGGGACGAGCCAGTCGCGGCTGCTTCCCACGCCCAATGCACCGCCGCGCGTCGGATCGGGGAGGAGAATCGTGGCCGACATCGCGGTGAAATGCATCACGACGATGGCGAGAAGGGCGAACCCTGCGGGCAGCGCGACCTTCGCCCAGCCCCTCGTTCTTGCGAATGCCAGGAAGGCGGCAAAAAAGCACAGCCCCGACAGCAGCACCGAGATGAAGATCGGAGCCCAGTCATAGGACACGCGCGCTGGCGCAATGATTGACGCCATGCCGGTGAAATGCATCGCCGCGACGCCGATCGCCGCACCAGCCGCCGCGATCGCGCAGCGCGCCGCGCTTGGCGCTTTGCCGAGCAATCGGAAGCTGCCCCAGAAAAAGCCGATCGCGATTGCGACCGACAAAATGGTCAGGCCGACGTCGAAGCGGATCGGCATCGATCCGCGATAAGCGAGCATCGCGACAAAATGCGTCGCCCACACCCCGACGCCCTCGGCAATCGCCGCGACGACGAGCCAGTGGCGCCGACGGGCATCGACACAGTGAGTCGAGCGATTGAGAACGACGAAAAGGCTGATGTTTCCTAGGATACATACGAGTGCGGCAATCAGAACAAATCGCAGATCGTGCTGATAGACGACGCACTCGAGGACGCTGAACATGCATGCTCTCCCTGGTCCCCGTCGCTCTTTTGCCTCTCAATTCTAAAGATTGCCTTATTGCGCGGCCGCAGCTTGGTCGGGGGGCGGGTGACGGGGCCACCGCGAAGGCGGAAGAGGGTGGCATAAATTCCAAAAATCCTTGCTCCACCCATTTCTTCACGATAACAACTTAGATATCTAAGTATATTGGCGCGCGTTCGGCGTTCGAGGCAAGCGATGATCGAGTTTGGAGATTTGGCGTGGAGGGCCAGGATTTGCGCGGGATAACCATGGGGCGCCTGCGCACGCTTTACGACAAAATCTGGGACGCGCATGCGGTCGCGGAGGATGATGGCGAGACTTTGCTTTATATCGACCTGCATTTGCTCCACGAGGTGACCTCGCCGCAGGCGTTTGCCGGGATGATCGCTGCGGGGCGGCCGGTGCGGCGCCCCGAGCGGGCGCTGGCGTTATCCGATCATAATGTGCCGACCGTCGGTCAGGCACAGGGGCCCGCCGGCGTCGCCGACGCCGAGGCGCGCGCGCAACTCGAGGCGCTGGTCAGCAATACGCGGCGCTTCGGGATCGAAAATTTCCCGATGGGCGATCCGCGTGGTGGCATCGTCCATGTGGTCGGCCCCGAGCAGGGACGATCGCAGCCGGGGATGACGATCGTCTGCGGTGACAGCCACACGTCGACGCACGGCGCTTTTGGGGCGCTCGCGTTCGGGATCGGCACGTCGGAGGTCGAGCATACGCTTGCGACGCAGACGATCCGCCAGCGCCGGTCGCTCAACATGCGCGTTACCGTCGACGGGCTGCTAGCACCGCACGTCCATGCAAAGGATCTCGCGCTACACCTGCTCGGCGTGGTCGGTGTCGACGGGGCGGCAGGGCATGTCATCGAATATGCCGGCGAAGCCGTCCGCGCGCTGTCGATGGAGGCGCGGATGACATTGTGCAACCTCAGCATCGAGATGGGCGCGCGCGCAGGACTGGTCGCGCCTGATACGACGACATTTGCCTATCTGGAGGGGCGGCCCGCGGTGCCGACGGGACCTGATTGGGACACGGCGACCGCGCGCTGGCAGGCGCTGGGGAGTGACGACGAAGCGGTATTCGACCGTGAGTTTTGGGTCGACGCACGCGACGTCCAGCCGATGGTAAGCTGGGGTACCAACCCTTCGCAAGTCGTCGCGATCGATGGATATATCCCCGATCCGGCGGCGCTGACGGACGTCGATGCGCGCATGGTTGCCGGACGCGCGCTGGCCTATATGGACTTGGTGCCCGGCACGCCTGTCGCCGGGCTGCGGCTCGACCGCGTGTTCATCGGCAGCTGCACGAATAGCCGGATCGAAGACCTGCGCGTGGTTGTGGAGGTCGTGCGCGGCCGCCGCGTGGCACCGCACGTTCGGGCGATGGTCGTTCCGGGATCGGGGCTGGTGAAAAGACAGGCCGAGGAAGAGGGGATCGACCGCGTGCTGCGCGATGCGGGTTTCGACTGGCGCGAACCCGGCTGCTCGATGTGCGTCGGCATGAACGCCGACCGGCTGCAGCCCGGCGAACGCTGCGCCGCGACGTCGAACCGCAATTTCGAAAACAGGCAGGGGCGCGGTGGACGGACCCACCTGATGAGCCCCGCGCTGGCTGCGGCGAGTGCGATTGCGGGCTGCATCGCGGCCCCCGAAATGCCGGGTTAGAGTGCTGCTTCGAATCGTGCGATCGCGTCGGCGTGGCGCAGCGTGCGGCCGATATCGTCGAGACCTTCCATCAGGATGCGGCGATCGCCAGCATTGATGTCGAAATCGATCGCCTCGCCCGAAGCGAGGAGGATTTTTCGGGCTTCGAGGTCGACTTCGATCGGCCCATATTGCGCGAGAGCGATCTCGTCACGCAGGCGCGCGCATATTTCGTCCGGCAAGCGGATCAGTAGCAGGCTGTTCTTGCGTGCATTAGCGGAAAATATGTCGCCGAAACTCGGTGCGATGACGCAGCGGATACCGAAGTCGGTCAGCGCCCACACAGCATGCTCGCGCGACGAGCCGCAACCGAAATTGCGGTCGGCGATCAGGACTTGGGCGTTGCGGCAAACGGGACCATTGAGGATGAAATCGCTGCGTTCGCTGCCATCCTCGGCAAAGCGCAGCTCTTGAAACAGATGTTTTCCCAGCCCCGTCCGAGTGAGTGCCTTCATATATTGCGCCGGGATGATCATGTCTGTGTCGACATTGGCGAGCGGCAGCGGAACCGCGACTGCATTGATTCGAACAAATTTCTGCACACTGCCTCCATTAACTTAGTATTCTAAGTAAATATGGGGATCGATCTTGTCCAACATAATCGCGGGGTTGGGATGACGCCGCGATGCAAGATGGCGATGAAGATAGTTGCCGCGCGAATCTTCGCGTCCTAAGGTTCGCACTTGCGCAGGTCGGCGCCCGACGCCGGGGACCGCGACAGGGGAACAGGATTTGGCAAAGAAATCACAGGATTACCGGCATCCCGCCGAATATTACACCGATCCTGAAAACAGCATCGGTTATCTGGCGCGCGTCGTCTTCCGATCCTTTTCGCGGCTGCTCGAGCGCCGCACGCTGACGCATGATGTGTCGGCGGGACAGTGGCGGTTCCTCCGCCAGCTGTGGCGCGAAGATGGGATCACCCAGCGCGAACTCAGCGAACGCGTCGGGATGCGCGAGCCTACGACGGTAGTCGCACTGAAGGGACTCGAAAAGGCCGGACTGATCACGCGCAAGAAAACGACCGACGACCGCCGTAAGACCTTCATCCACCTGACTCCGCACGCCAAGAAGCTCGAACTGATCCTTGCGCCGATGAATGCCGAGATTCACGAGATCGCGACCAAGGGCATGACCGACGAGGAGGTCGAGGTGCTGCAGGGGCTGATGCGCCGCGTCATCGACAATCTCGGCGATGAGACGCGCAAGCTGGCGGTGCTGTCCGACATCAAGGCTTGATCGCTTGCAATTTGCCGATCATCCGAACAATAGGTTAGTATTCTAACTATATTGCCCGGAGGGAATATGACCAGCATCGCCGTTATCGTGGGCAGCACGCGCGAGGGATCGTTCAACCGCGCACTGGGCGAGCTCGCCGCGGGCCGCCTCGAATCTCGAGGCGCGAACGTGACGCGGGTCGACCTCGCGGCGTTCGATCTACCGCTCTATTCGGCGGCGCTGGAGGCGAATGCATTTCCGCCCGATGCTTTGAAGCTCAAGGCGCTGTTCGCCGCACAGGACGGGCTGCTGTTCGTCTCGCCCGAGTATAATGGCTCGCTTTCGCCCCTGCTCAAGAACGCGATCGACTGGGCATCGCGCCCGACCGGCGACGAGAGTCTTGTCGCGCTCACCGCCTATCGCGGCAAGCCGGCGGCGATCATGTCGGCATCGATCAGCCCCTTCGGCGGGCTACGCGGGCTGATGCACTTGCGCCAGATCTTGTCGACGATCCAGATGCTGGTGATCCCCGAACAGGTCGTGGTGCCGAACGCGCACGCGGCGTTTGCCGAGGATGGCAGTTTGAAGGAGGCGCTGCCGGCGTCGCTCGTCGAGATGACGGCCGGACGGTTGATCGCCGTCGCAAAGGCGCTGACGGCTTAAGCGCCGCGCCGCCGTGGCGCCGGGACGTCGCGGACGATATTGTCGCCCCAGTCGGCCTCGAGCGCGGCAAGCAGTGCATCGAACTTGTCCTGCCCGAGCACCGCGGCGATTTGCGTGGTGAGCGCGTCCATCGAACGCTGTGCATCCTTGCGCATACGGGCGCCGAGATCGGTCAGCGAGACGATCATGTGGCGGCGGTCGGCGGGGTCGACCTCCAACTGCACGATGCCGAGCTTCACCATCTGGTTGATCGTGCTGTGGATCGCCTGCCGCGAGACGCCGAGGTTGCGGGCGATGTCCGACGGGCGCACGATGCCGCTGACGATATTGGTCATCACCATCGATTGCGGACGGTTGACGTCGGGCCAGCCATGATCGTGGAGCCGCGCCTGCAGCCCTTCGTCGAGCCAGCAGAAACGCTGGAAAAGGGCGATGATAAGCTGATTCGTGCGCATATGACGCTTTGATTTGCCCCTGGTGCCCGCGGAGTGCCGACGGCGCCACGCTAGAAGAGCGAGACGGGCGAAGCAAGGCAGAGCGGCGTTGCAAAGGCAAAATGCTTAGTATACTATCTATTGCAACGAGAATGGAGAGAGGGCCGCATGGACGGGTTGATGCAGAATGTGCCGCTGACGGTCGACCGGATCATCGATCATGCCGCCAACTGGCACGGCGCGCGCGAGATCGTGTCGCGCGATGCCGAGGGGCGCGTCGCGCGGTCGACCTATGCCGATGTCCACGCCGACGCAAAGCGCGTGTCGAACGCGCTCGCCGCGGAAGGAATCAAGCCCGGCGACCGCGTCGCGACGATGGCGTGGAACGGCGCGCGGCACCTCGCGGCCTGGTATGGAGCCGCGGGGATGGGGGCGGTGCTCCACACACTCAACCCGCGGCTGTTCCTCGAACAGATTGCCTATATCGCGAACCATGCCGGCGACCGGCTGTTAATTGCCGACCCGGCGATCGCCGACCTCGTCGAGGAACTGTTGCCGCAAGTGCCGTCGATCGAAAAGGTGATCTTTTTCTGCGATCGCGCTTCATTGCCGCAGACGAGCTTTGAGGCGGTCGCCTTTGACGACTGGATCGCGGGACAGTCGGCGGAATATCACTGGGGCGCCTTCGAAGAAAATGCCGCCTGCGGGCTTTGCTACACCAGCGGCACCACGGGCAATCCCAAGGGGGTGCTCTATTCGCATCGCTCCAATTACATCCACGCGCTGATGACGCTGCAGCGGGACGCGCTTGCACTTTCGGCGCGCGACACGGTGCTGCTTGTCGTGCCGATGTATCACGCCAACGCGTGGGGCGTCGTCTATTCGGCGCCCGCGGTCGGCGCGAAGCTGGTGCTGCCGGGGCAGCGGATGGACGGCGAATCCATCTATAATCTGATCGAGCAGGAGGGCGTCACCTATTCCGCCGCCGTGCCAACCGTGTGGCAAATGTTGCTGCAATATATGCAGGAAAACAGCAAACGCTTCACGACATTGGAGCGCGTGACGATCGGCGGATCGGCGTGCCCCGAATCGATCATTCGCACCTTCCGCGATGATTATAGCGTCGACGTCATCCAGGGCTGGGGCATGACCGAAACCTCGCCGCTCGGCACCGTGTCGGTGCCCAATGCGTCGGTTGCTGCGAAGTCCGATGCCGAGCAGATGGCCTATAAGCTGAAGCAAGGCCGGCTGCTCTGCGGGCTCGAAATGAAGCTGGTCGACGATTCCGGCAATCGCCTGCCGCATGACGGCAAGACGCCGGGACGGCTGATGGTGAAGGGGCCGACGATCGCGGGTGCTTATTATGGCGGCGAGGGCGGCGAGGTGCTCGACAGTGAGGGGTTTTTCGACACCGGCGACGTCAGTACGATCGATGCCGAAGGCTATATGCAGATCACCGACCGCGCCAAGGACGTGGTAAAGTCGGGCGGCGAGTGGATCAGCTCGATCGAGATCGAGAATATCGCGATGGGGCACGATGCGGTCGCCAATGCCGCCGTCGTCGGTGTCGCGCACCCGAAATGGGACGAACGGCCGATCCTGCTGTGCCAGCTCAATGCAGGGGCGAGCGCCTGCGCCGACGATCTCAAATCCTATCTTGAGGGCAAAATCGCAAAATGGTGGATGCCCGACGATGTGCTCTTCGTCGAAGAAATCCCGCTCGGCCCAACGGGAAAGATCGACAAGAAAGCCATTCGCGCGGGGCTAGAGGGGTATGAATTGCCCTTCGACGCCACACGCTGATACCAACGAAAACAGGAGAGACAATGATGGACCCGAACGGGATCGAGGGACTGGGCGCGCAATTTATCGGGCGTGGGTCGCCGACGGCGCCGCGCATTCAGGCGGGCGGGCACCCGTGTCAGGGCATCTACTGGACGGAAAGCGGCAAGCGTCCGAAGATCGCGATCATTGCGACCCACTATAATGTCGATTTCTCCGAACATTATATCGCCCCCTATTTCGCGCGGCAGGGCTTTGGTTTCCTTGGCTGGAACACGCGCTATCGCGGGTTCGAAGATCAGTTCCTGCTCGAACATGCGGTGCTCGATATCGGCGTCGGCATGAAATGGCTGAAAGAAGAGGCCGGGGTAGAGCAGATCGTCATCCTTGGCAATTCGGGCGGCGGGTCGCTGATGGGTGCTTATCAGGCCGAGGCGATCGCGCCGACGCTGACCGACCGACTGCCGGCGGTGGGTCAGGATGCGCTGGCACAGATGATCAAGGGTGATCTCTACATCAGCTTCAACGCGCATCAGGGGCGTCCCGAAGTGCTGACCGACTGGATGGACGCGTCGGTGATCGACGAGAATGACCCGACGCTGGCCGATCCCGAACTCGATCCGTTCAACCTCGACAATGGGCCGCCCTATTCGGACGCCTTCATCACAAAATATCGCGCCGCGCAGCGCGCCCGCAACCAGCGCATCACCGACTGGGCAAAGGCCGAGCTCAAGCGTCTGAACGATGCGGGCATCCCCGACCGCATCTTTCCGATGTTTCGTTGCTGGGGCGATATCCGCTGCGTCGATCCGGCGATCGACCCGTCGGACCGCAAGCCCAACTGGTGCTATCGCGGCGACCCCGCGACCGCGAACCGCACCCCGAGTATCGGCCGCGCCAATACGATCAAGACGTGGCTCAATATGTGGAGCCTCGAAACCTCGCCGTGCCAGGGCCAACCGCATCTCGCGAAGCACGATACCCCTGCACTAGTCGTGCAGGGGCTGGCCGATACGGGCGTCTTCCCAAGCGATGCGCGCAAGATTTTCGACTTTCTCGGCTCGACCGACAAAAAGATCGAACTGATCCCCGGCGCGCATTATTTCGAGGATTCGATTGAAGAGCGCCAGAATGCCGCCGATCTTGTTGGCGCTTGGATACGGGAGAAGCTCTAGCGTGACGGCCGACGCCGACATAGTCGCAGAATTGCGGGCCGCCCGGCTGGTGGGCGAGGGCGATGTCGTCCTTGAACCGCTAACCGGCGGCGTGTCATGCGACGTCTGGAAGGTCGAGACGCCGTTGGGCCCGATCGTCGTCAAGCGTCCGCTGCCGCGACTGCGTGTCGCCGCTGAATGGCTGGCTCCGGTCGAGCGCGGAGTCAGCGAGGTCCGCTGGCTCCGCCGCGCACGCGGCGTCGACCCCCGCCTCGCGCCCGAGGTGTTGGCCGAACTGCCAACGGGTCATGCTTTCGCGATGCGCTTCCTACCCGGCTGCCCGGTCTGGAAGGACGAGCTGATGGCGGGCCGCGTCGACATCGACTTTGCTACACAGGTGGGGCAGGGCATCGCTGCGGTTCATGCCGCGACCGCGCATAGCGAAACCGACCGCGCTGCCTTCCCTAACGACGAGATGTTCCGCGCGCTGCGCGTCGATCCTTTTCTGCTTTATGTTGCGCGGCATGACGCCGTCTTGGCGTCGGCCCTGATCGCGCTCGCCGACGATCTGGTGTCGCGCAAGATCGCGCTCGTCCACGGCGACGTCAGCCCCAAGAATATCCTTGTCGGCCCCGACGGGCCCGTGTTCCTTGACGCAGAGTGCGCCGCTTACGGCGATCCAGCGTTCGATCTCTCTTTCTGCACGACGCATTTGTTGATCAAGGCGGTGTGGCTGGACGATGCGCGATTGACGCAAGCCGCGACGGCGCTCGTCGATGCGTATCGGGCGGGGATCGACTGGGAAGACGCCGGCGGACTGCTGCTCCGCGCCGGCAAGCTGACCGCGGCGCTGCTGCTCGCCCGGGTCGAGGGCAAGTCGCCCGCGCCCTATCTGACCGATCCCGAACATAAGCGCTTTGTGTGCGACCAGGCGCGCGAACTGATCCTTGCGTCGCAGCCACTCGACGCGCTGGTGACCAACTGGAAAAGGACCCTTACATGACTTCGCGTATCGCCTCCGTCACCGGCCGCCAGATATGGGATTCGCGCGGCCGGCCCACCGTCGAGGCCGAGGTCGTACTCGAATCGGGCGCCGTCGGCCGCGCCATCGCGCCTGCAGGCGCCTCGCGCGGGGCGCATGAGGCGATCGACCTGCGCGACGGCGGGTGGGCGTTCGGCGGCTTTGGCGTCAATCGTGCGGTCGCGGGGATCGGCGCCGAGATCGCGGGGGCGGTCGCGGGCATGGATGCACGCGAACAGGCGACAGTCGACGCCGCGCTCTGCGCGCTCGACGGGACGCTGAACAAGGGGCGGCTGGGCGCCAATGCCGTGGTTGCGGTGTCGATGGCGGTTCTGCATGTGGCGGCGTCCGATGCGCGTGAGCCGCTCTGGCGCTATCTCGCCAACGGTCAAAAAGTCCACATTCCGCTCCCCGAAATCCAGATTTTCGGTGGCGGCGCGCATGCCGGGCGGCGCACCGATGTACAGGATTTCATGATCATGTGCCCGAAGGCGGGAAGCTTCCGCCGCGCGCTCGAGATCACCGACGATGTCTATCGCGCTGCGGGCAGGCTGATGGAAGCGAAGGGGCCACTGTCGGGGGTCGCCGACGAAGGCGGCTGGTGGCCGAATTTCGCGTCGAACGAGGATGCGCTGGATACGCTGACGAAGGCGATTGAGGCGAGCGGGCACCGCGCGGGCGAGGATGTCTTCATCTCGCTGGATATCGCCGCGAACGAGCTGGGCGATGCCGATGGCTATCATCTCGCGCTCGACGACCGGCGGCTGTCGGGCGAGGAAATGGCGGCGCGCATTATCGAATGGACCAGGGCTTATCCGATCCTGTCGGTCGAGGATCCGGCAGGGCAGGACGACTGGACGACGATGGCGGCGGTGACTGCCGCGATCGGCGAGCACGTCCAGATCATCGGCGACGATGTCCTCGTCACCAACGCCGCGAGGGTCGAACGAGCGGGCGATGCCGGGGTGTGCAATGCCGCGCTGATCAAGGTCAATCAAGTCGGCACCGTCACCGAAGCGAAGGCCTCACTCGACGCCGCGGTCGCACGCGGCTGGGGCGCCATCGTCTCGGCGCGCTCGGGCGAGAGCGAGGATGTCACTATCGCGCACCTCGCGACGGGCTGGAACGCTGGGCAGTTGAAGGTGGGCAGCTTCACGCGGTCCGAACGCATGGCGAAGTGGAATGAGATGCTGCGGATCGAAGAAGCGATGGGCGGCGACGCCGTGTTCGCGGGCTTCTCGGCCTTTGCGGGATCGATAGGGGCCGTGCACGCATGATCGCGCTCCACGCCCGCCCGAGCCCCGGTTTCCGTGAGGCGGTCGATGCGGTGTTCGGCCCCGGCGTTGTCGTACATGTCGACGAGGCTGCCCCCCTCGATGACGTGACGGCAGAGATCACCGCGCTGCTTCATGTCCTCACTCCGGTCACGCCTGAATTCATCGCCTCGGCGCCGAAATTGAAGCTGATCCAGAAACTCGGCGTCGGTGTGAACACCATCGCGCTCGATGCCGCTCGCGACCACGGCGTTGCCGTCTGCAACATGCCGGGCACGAACAGCCAGGCGGTCGCCGAAATGGCGCTGGCGCTGATGATGGCGGCGCTGCGCCGTACCTGCTTCTTCGACGCGCGCACGCGGGCGGGCGAAGGATGGACCGCCGATCCGTCCGAACTCGACAGCGTCGGGGAGATCGGGGGGCGGACCGTGGGACTCGTAGGGTTCGGCAATTCGGCGCAACTGCTTGCGCCGGTGCTCGCGGCGCTCGGGGCGAAGGTCGTCTATACCGCGCGCAATCGCCGCGATGGCCCCTATGAATATCGGCCATTCAATGATTTGATCGCCGAAGCCGATATCGTTTCGCTGCATATCCCGCTCACCGATGAGACCCGCGCTAGCGTCGATCCGTTCGCGATGAAGAAGGGCGCCGTGCTGGTGAACACCGCGAGGGGCGAACTCGTCGATCAGGCGCAACTCGTTGCGGCATTGACCTCGGGCCATCTGCGCGGTGCCGGGCTCGATGTCTTCGCAGAAGAACCTCTGCCGCGCGGCAATCCGTTGCTCGGCCTGCCGGGCGTCGTCCTCGCGCCGCATATCGCGTGGCTGACGCCCGAAACGCTGGTGCGCAGCCTGACGGTTGCGCATGAAAATTGCCGCCGTCTGGTGGCGGGGGAAACCCTTCTTCATCAGGTGGTCTAATGTCGATTCCTATCGTTTTGATTACAGGTCAGCTTTTGACCAAAGCCGTATGGCAGCCGCTGCTCGACGCATGGACCGATCGGGAGGTGATCGTCGCCGACAATCAAAGTGACGACACGATCGAGGGTTTTGCGCAGCGCCTGCTCGACAATGCGCCGCCGAAGTTCATCCTGATCGCGCACGCGATGGGGGGCTTCGTCGCCTTCGAGGTCATGCGCCGCGCGCCCGAACGCGTTGCCAAGCTGGCGCTGATTTCGACGCTCGCCTCGGCCGACGGCCCGGCGCAGACCGCGCGGCGGCAGGGCTATATCGACCTCGTTGAAAGCGGCCGGTTCGATCAGGTGGTCGAGGAACGCATCCCAATTCTCTTTCCCGAGGAAAAGCGCCGCGACGAGCGCCTTCTCGGCATTGCGCGGCAGATGGCGGCTGATACCGGCGCCGATACCTTCCTTACGCAGCAGCGCGCGATCATGGCACGCATCGACAGCCGCCCGCGGCTCGGCGAGATAAGGGTGCCGACCTTGCTGATATGGGGCGAGAAGGACGGCATCACCAGCCGCGCGCACCATGACGAGATTTTGGACGCGATTGCGGGGGCGCGGCTTGAAGTGATTCCCGGCGCCGGGCATCTGCCGACGGTTGAGGCGCCGGAATTGGTCTTGGCGCTGCTGACCGAGTTTATCGACGAATTAGGTTAGCTCCGCCCGCACCAGCGCCGTCCCGTCGACCATGGCCTTCAGCTTCGCCTGCGAATGTTCGCGGCTGTGATATTTCATCCCGCAATCGGGCGCGATCCACAGCCGCTCGGCGTCGACATAGCGCAGCGCCTCGCGAATGCGCCCAGCGACAACCTCTGGCGTTTCGATCTCGGGGATCGACAGGTCGAGCACGCCATACATGATCGTCTTGGTCGGCAATTCGGCGAGGATCGCGGGGTCTAGCCCCGGCTGCGCCGCCTCGATCGAGATCACGTCGATCGACGACGCTTCGAGTTCGGCGAGGAAATCATAGGCCTTGGGTTTCGGCCCCGTTGCCCCTGCGCCGTGATGCACCATAGCATAACCGAAACAGATATGCAGCGCGGTCGTCCCGCCTACCCCGTCGAGCGCGCGGTTTATCGCCTCGATCGCATAGCTGTTCGCCTCTGCCGCGCGTGCCTGCAAATAGGGTTCGTCGAGCTGGACGACGTCGACGCCCGCCGCGAACAGATCCTTCACCTCGGCATTGACCGCATCGGCATAGTCCATCGCGAGCGACCGTGCGTCGGGATAATAGCCATTCTCGGCCTGTTGCGTCATCGTGAACGGGCCGGGCAGGGTGAGCTTCACCGGCTTGGTCGAATGGCGGCGGAGGAAGGCGGCATCCTGCGCCTCGATCGGGGCGACGCGGCGGATCGGGCCGGAAACGAGCGGCACCGGATTGGCGTTGCCGGTGCGGTCTATCGCGGTGCCGTGCTTCTCGCGGTCGATTCCGGATAGCGCGGTCGCGAGGCGGTTCGAATAGCTTTCCCGGCGCATTTCGCCGTCGCCGACGATGTCGATGCCAAGCTCTTCCTGATCGCGAATCGCCATCAGCGTCGCCGCTTCCTGTGCGTCGGCGAGCCATGGTTCTGGGATGCGCCACAGCGTTTCGGCGCGGACGCGCGGGGGCAGGCTGGCCTTCAGCCGCTTGCGGTCGATCAGCCAGTCAGGCTGGGGGTAGCTTCCGACGATGGTTGTCGGCAGGATGGGGTGGTCGAACAAGGCCATTCCTCTCGATTTTTGGACTGGTCAAGCATTTGCTTAGTATTCTATCTAATTCAAGTCGAAACGACGGTTGGGAGAGCAAAATGATCGATCTGGAGGCCATCCGGACGCTGGCGGATATTCCGGCGGCGCAGGCGTGCGTGCGGGGGCAGGCGACCGCAGTGAAGTTCGGGGAACGCGAGACGAGCTTTGCCGAGCTCGATGCGCGTTCCAACCGTGTCGCGCATGCCCTGATCGCCGCGGGGCTCGCGGCTGGCGACCGCGTTTCGGCGCTGACCAAGAACCACGACAGCTGGTATCCGCTTTTCTTCGGCACGGCGCGCGCGCGCGCCTGTTTCGCGCCCATCAACTGCCGCCTTGCGCCTGCCGAGATCGGCTTCATCCTGGGCGATGCGGGGCCGAAACTGCTGTTCGTCGGCGAGGATTTCTTCGACTGTGCGCTGGCTGCGGTCGCCGATCTGGCTGTGCCGCCCCGGTTGATCGCACTGTACGGCGCGCATCCCGCGTTCGAACCCTTCGAGACCTGGCTGGGCGAGGCACCCGACGCTCCGCTCGCCGACCCGCCGCAACTCACCGACGATGTGCTCCAGCTCTACACCAGCGGCACGACCGGCCTGCCGAAGGGCGTCGTGCTCACCAACGCCAACTACCGCACTTTCCTCGAAGCCGCGACCGAGGTCGACGGCTTTGCCTATGGTGAGGACGAGACGGTGATGATCGTCATGCCCTTGTTCCACGTCGCGGGCACGAATGTCAGCTTCTCGGGGCTCGCGCAGGGCGGGCGGCTGGTCCTCGTCAAGGATTTCACCGCCGCCGACGCGGTACGCATGATGCGCGAGGACAATGTCGCGCACGCCTTCCTTGCGCCCGCGATGATCCAGATGATGCTACTCCAGCCGGCTGCCAATAGTGGCGCATATCCTGCGCTCAAGTCGATCGCCTACGGGGCTTCGCCGATCGCCGAGGATGTCCTGCGCCGCGCGCGCGCGACCTTCGGCTGCGATTTCGTGCAATTCTACGGCATGACCGAGTCGGCCGGCGGCGGTTCCTATCTGTCGCCGAACGCGCATGATCTGCCGGGCAAGCTCACCTCGTGCGGCAAGCCCTGGCCCGGCGCCGCGATGGCGATCCTCGATGGGGAGGGGGCAGAGCTTGGCGACGGCGAGATCGGCGAAATCGCGATCTCCGGCGGCATCGTGATGAAGGGCTATTGGAACCGCGCCGCAGCGACCGAAGAGACGCTTGCGGGCGGCTGGCTCCACACAGGCGATGTCGGTTATCGCGATGTCGACGGCTTCTATTACGTCCACGACCGCATCAAGGACATGATCGTGTCGGGCGGCGAGAATGTCTATCCGGCCGAGGTCGAAAGTGCGATCATGGGCTGCCCCGGCGTCGCCGACGTCGCGGTGATCGGGGTTCCGGACGACAAATGGGGCGAAAGCGTGAAGGCGCTAATCGTGCCTGCGGCGGGCACCACGCTAGACCCTGACGATATCGTCGCCTGGGCGCGCGAAAGGATCGCAGCATACAAGATCCCCAAGAGCGTCGAGTTCATCGATGCGTTGCCGCGCAACCCCTCGGGCAAGGTGCTCCGCCGCGAATTGCGCGCTCCTTATTGGGAAGGCCGCGTCCGGGCGGTGGGGTAGAATGTCGGCTTAGGGTGGGGAGCGGACATAGCCCTCTCCCCTTCAGGGGAGAGGGTTGGGAGAGGGGGCGGAAGCAGTTCAAGCCCCTCTCAACTGCGGCTAGCCGGTAAAAACCGGCAAACCTTCTTATCTCTCCCCTGAAGGGGAGAGAGCAAATCCTTCAACGGCAACTATCGGTCGCTAGCCGTCGTTCTATCGATATTCGTCATTCCCGCGAAAGCGGGAACCCAGTGTGGAATCAGCCTAAGCACGCTCTGGGTCCCCGCTTTCGCGGGGATGACGAAGTAAGGGGATCGGCCGCTTCGGGTCGTTTTCGGACATTCGGGCGTCAATCGCCCTTCACCGCCGCATGGTTGGCGTCGCCGAACATGTTCGACCATTCTTTGTCGTCGAGCATCTGGTGCCGGCCGACATATTTCGCCGGGGGTTTCAGATCCTCGCGCGCCATCGCCCGCGCAACCGCGGGCCGTTCGCTTATGCGCTCGAACCACGCGCGCATCGCGGGCCATTCGTCGAGGCCCATTCCCATGACGAAGGCCGAGGCGCGGCCGGGCCAGATTGCCATGTCGGCGATACTATAGTCTTCGCCCGCAACATAAGCGCTCTTCTCCAGCCTGTTTTCTAGCACGGTGAGCAAGCGATTCAATTCCTTGGTGTAGCGCGCGGTCGCATAATCCTGCCCCGCCGGCGCGTAGCGCAGGAAATGGCTCGCCTGCCCGCCCATCGGGCCCAGTCCGGCGACCTGCCAAGTCAACCACGACAAGGTCGCCGCACGCGCCGCGCCCGGTGCGGGCAGGAAGCGACCGCTTTTTTCGGCAAGATATTGCAGGATCGCGCCCGATTCAAAAACGGTTATCGGATCGCCGCCACCCGCCGGGTCTTGATCGACGATCGCGGGCAGCTTGTGGTTCGGATTGACCCGCCCGAACTCAACCGTCAGTTGGTCACCATCGAAGATGTCATAGGGAATGACGCGGTACGGCTCGCCGATTTCCTCGAGCATGATCGCGATCTTTTGTCCGTTCGGGGTCGCCGAATAATGAAGGTCGATCATCTCACAGCACCTCGTGGATCACATGGCGCACCCCGAAATCGGTACGCTCGCCGACGCCGACCGCGAGCACGCCGTTGAGCCAGCCATATTTTGCGCTCGCGGTTTCGAAGACCGGCGCGATTCGCAAATAATAGCGCGACGGGTCCGCGTCGGGCACAGCGGGGTCGACGAACGTCGCACGCACGTCATCGGGAATGATGTTACGTCCGGTGTAGCTCAGATAGATCAGCTCGCCGTCGTCGGTCTGCCATACCGCGCGGGCATCGAAGGTGCCGACCGAAGCGGCATCGCCGAGCCGCCCGGCACGCGACCAATTGCCGCCGCCCGGCAACACTATACCGTTGATACGAGGTCCGAAAAAGCGGCCGCCGCTGATGTAGCCCAACCGCTGATCACCGAAGGGCGACGCGCCGATGCCGACAATGCCGCCGCCCACCTCGAACTCGACGGTGCACAGATGGCGTGTCGCCAGCGCGGCGGGCATATCATGCGAATTTTCTTCGTTCATCGTGCGAATCCTCTTCCAGCCTATGGACAAGCATAAAACCATTAGTATACTAAGGGTCAATCAGATTGACGGATCGGAAGGCTTTCCGGGACCGCGACAACAAGCTCTATGGGAGGGTGAAGATGAAGGCGCATAACCAGTTCCTGCTGTCCGGCGTGGCCGCGATCGCAATGCTTGCCAATGCCGCACCGGCGATGGCGCAGGCGGCCTCCGCCGACACGGCGGACATCGACGACAGCAACACCAACGAAATCATCGTCACCGCGCAAAAGCGCGAGCAGAGCCTGCAGGACGTGCCGATTTCGATGGAAGTTGTCAGCGGCGCCAAGCTCGCCGAATTCAACACCAGCGATATCAAGGCGGTGATGAACTACACGCCGAACGTCTTTGTCCAGTCGACCGCAGGCAACGACGTCATCTATATTCGCGGTTTCGGTTCGCCGCCGGCGAACTTCGCTTTCGACCAGTCGGTCTCGCTCTATGTTGACGGCATCTATGCCGGCCGCAACCGGCAGGCGCAGGCGCCCTTCTTCGATCTCGCGCGCGTCGAAGTGCTGCGCGGCCCGCAAGGCGCCTTGTTCGGCAAAAATACTGCGGCGGGCGCGGTCAGCGTCGTTTCGGCGGGTCCGACGAAGGATTTCGAAGGCGCGATCACCGGCCTTTATAATTTCGACCATAAGGGCACCGATTTCTCGGGCTATCTGTCGGGGCCGATCAGCGACACGCTCGGCGCGCGCTTTGCGTACAAGATCGTCAATCAGGATGGCTATATCTACAACCGTGCGACCGATCATGACGATCCCGAAATCAAGTCGCAGTTGCTGCGCCTGACCGTCAAATGGGAGCCGTCGGACGATTTCGACTATACGGCGAAGGTAGAGTACGGGAACCGCGAAGTGATCGGCGGCATCACCGTGTCGAGCCCGCTGACCAGCGGACAGGATCCGCAGACGACGCGCTATGTGGAACGCGCGGCGCTCGGCGACGAGGGCAACAAGAACAAGTCGGTGATGATCTCGGGCGTCGGCAACCTCGCGCTCGGCGATTTCACGCTGACCTCGGTGACCGGCTACAGCTGGTTCAAGTCGAAGATCGTCAACGGGTTCGACCAGACGATCCCGAACAGCGGCGGCGCCTTTGTTCCGAACTCGGTGTATAACGCCTTCCCCGAACGTTTCGACCAGATTTCCCAGGAAATCCGCATCCTGTCGCCGACGGGCAAGACCCTCGAATTCATCGCGGGCGCCTATTACGACAAGTCCGACTATACGCTGGAGCAATATCAGGGCTTCAACATCGCAAGCCTGAACTATTTCGGCCGTATCGACAGCATCTTCCGGCAAAAGGCCGAATCCTGGTCGGTGTTCGGCCAGGCGACCTTCAACATCAGTGATGCGTTCCGCGCGATCGGCAGCCTGCGTTACAGCCACACAAAGAAGGACGGCGATTTCGCGGCAAGGCTCGTCTATGGCCCCTTCGCGCTGCGTCCGATCTCGAGTGCGACGGGTTCGATCAGCGAGGGCAATGTCGATCCGTCGGTGACGCTGCAATATGATATCGCGCCGCGGATCATGGTCTATGCGACGTGGGGCCGCGGGTCGAAATCGGGTGGCTTCGTGTCGAACACGCTTGGCACCGTCGATAGCACCTTCACCTTCGAACCCGAACGTTCGGAGAATTTCGAGGCCGGCATCAAGTCGACATTGTTCGACGGCAAGGTTGTCGCGAATCTCTCGGCCTATCACACCAAGTTCAAGGATCTGCAGGTCTCGGTCTATCAGCCCGCAACCTCGAGCTATCTGACCGGCAATGCCGCCGCCGCGACGTCGAAGGGGCTCGAAGGATCGCTCAGCATCTTCCCGATCCCCAATTTCGACATCAGCGCGTCGGCCGCCTATGCCGATATCAAATATGACGATTATCCGGGCGCGGCCTGCCTGGCTTCACAGATTGGCTGCACCCCGGCAACGAATAATCTGGCCGGTTATCCCGTCGCTTACTCGTCGAAGTACACCGGCAGCGTCACTGCACACGCCCGCTTCGACCTGTCGAGCGATCTGAAATTCGACATCACCGGCGTCGCGTCGGCGCGGTCGAAATATTTCAACTCGGACAACCAGAGCCCGATCTTTGGGGTGCAGAACGGCTATGCAAAGCTCGACCTGCGCGTCCAACTCGCCGATCAGGACGACAGCTGGCACGTCGCGCTTGTCGGCAAGAATCTGACCAACGAAAAGACGATCGGCAGCGCATTCAACCTGCCGTCGCCGATCACCGCGACGCCGCGCGCGATCCTCTATCTCGAACCCACCCGCAATATTTCGGTCGAGGCCGGGATCAAGTTCTAGGTTCGAATATGATGTCCCAGGGATCGGCCGCGATCGACGCTTTCCTCGACAGGGAAGCGGCGGCCGCGGTCGTGACCTGTTATGCGAGCGCGCTCGATGCGCGCGACTGGAGCGCTTACCGCGCGCTCTTCACCGACGAGATCGCGATCGATTATGGTTCGATCGGTTCGATCGTCGCGACGGTACCCGCCGACGAATGGACCAGCCGCTGCAAGGCGCTCGAAGGCTTCGACGCGACCGCGCACCAACTGCATAATATCGTCCCGGCGATCGATGGGGACTGCGCGACTGTGACGAGCATCGTCGATGCCGTTCATGTCGTCGGGGTCGAGGACCGCGCTTTGCTCGGCGACCTGATCGGCCGCTATACGCACCGGCTGGTGCGGCGGGACGGGTGGAAGATCGCGGGCGTGACGTTGACCGTCGTCGCCTATCCTGCCGGTAAAGAGGCGTTCGACGCCGCTTTCGCCGCCGCGCGTGCCAATTTTGCCGAGGGAAAAGCCGCATGATCGACGTCTATTTCACGCCCACGCCCAACGGCCACAAGGTCTCGATCATGCTCGAAGAGGTGGGGCTGCCGCACCAGCTTCTCGCGATGAACATGCTCGAGGGCGATCATCTGACGCCCGAATATCGGCGGATCAACCCGAACGGCCGCCTGCCCGCGATCGTCGATCACGACCCCATCGGCGGCGGGGCGCCGCTGCCGATATTCGAGTCCGGCGCGATCCTGCTCTATCTGGCCGAAAAGAGCGGCCAGCTTCTCCCCGAAAGCCCGCGGCGGCGCAGTCAGGCGCAGCAATGGCTGATGTGGCAGATGGCGAGTTTCGGTCCGATGCAGGGTCAGGCGCATCACTTCATCCGCTACGCGCCCGAAGGGCAGACCTATCCGGTGGAGCGTTATCGCAACGAGACGCTGCGGCTGCTCCATGTCTTCAATGGCCGTCTGAATGAGGCCGATTATCTCGCTGAAGAATATAGCATCGCCGACATCGCTGCCTGGCCATGGACGCGCGCGATCCGGGCGATCGGCCTGACGCTCGACGATTACCCGGCCGTCGCCGATTGGTTTGCGCGGATCGGCGAACGGCCCGCGGTGATGGCGGGAACCGACGTCAAGAATGCGGCAAACCTGTCGAGTGCGCGCCCAGTGCTGACCGAGGAACAATGGTCCAATTTGTTTGGCAAGAATATGCTGGACGCGCCGACGCGGTGAACCAACCCGTCCTTGCGAGGAGCGGAGCGACGCGGCAATCCCCAGTTCGCGGCCGTAGGCTAAGCTCGAAGGCTGGAGATTGCTTCACTTCGCTCGCAATGACGACGGGATGTCACACTGTGTTGGCATGGCCCCACTGATATTCGACCTTGCCCTCAAGCCGCCGCACAGCAACCCAGTCGCCCCCCGCGAGCCTGTCGTCCTCGATGAGCATAGCCACCGCGCCCGCAATATCCTCCGGAATGCACGCCTCGTTGTTCGCGAGAACGGTCTTCATCCACTCGGATTTGCCGCCCGTACCCGTCGTGTCGAGGATCGGCGTGTCGACCAACCCCGGAAGCATCCCCGCGACGCGGACATTGCATTCGTCCTTCAATCCGGCGCAGCAGCGCGTGAACATCATCACCGCCGCCTTGGTCGTCGCATACATCGCATCGTAAAACCCGGTGCCGAGCGCGACGGTCGACACGGTGTTGATGATCACCCCACCACCGCGCTTTTTCATTGCCTGCACCGCGATCTGCGTCGCCGCGACGAGCGAGGTGATGTTGACGTCGATGATCCAGCGGATGCGCGCGGCATCGACGTCTGGAAATTGCGGCAGGCCCGAAACGACGCCGGCATTATTGTGCAATATGTCGACGTCGCCATGCGCCTGAAACCAAGCCTCGGTCGCGGGAATGTCCGACAGATCCGGCGTGTGGACGCTCGCCCGTGCGCCCGCAGCCGCTACCAGCCGCGCCGTCTCGGCGAGCCCCGCTTCGTTGACGTCGACCAGCGCGATCTCGGCTGCGCCGCGGCTCGCCAGCATCACCGCGGTTGCGCGGCCGATGCCGCCCGCCGCGCCCGTCACAATGGCGGTTTTGCCGTTGATATCCATCTCTTCTCTCCCGTCGATCTTGTCGTTACCGTAAAGCACATTGACAGATAAACTTAAATATCTAAGTATTTTTCGCACGAGAAGACTCGCGCATATCCGGGGAGAGTTATGACAGACGCCACCGCCCTCAATGGAGGCGCCGCCGCGTCCGACAGCGGCCTTTCGCTGCGTCGCAACGCCGCGCTCGTGATGCTGTTCGTGGTCGGCACGATCAACTTCGTCGACCGCCAACTGCTCTCGGTGCTGGTCGAACCGATCCGCGCCGAGATGGATTTCAGCGACACCCAGTTCGGCCTGCTCACCGGCCTCGCCTTCGCGCTCTTCTATGCCGCGATGGGGGTTCCCGTCGCGATGGTCGCCGACCGTTGGAACCGCGTCAAGCTGATCGGCATCGCGTGCGTGGTGTGGAGCGGATTCACCGCGGCGTGCGGCTTTGCATCGAATTTCTGGCAGCTTGCGCTGATGCGTTTCGGCGTCGGTGCAGGGGAGGCTGGCGGCACCGCCCCGTCGTTGTCGGTCATCGCCGATTATTATCCGCCGGCGCAGCGTCCGCTCGCGATCGGCATCTTCACCTGCAACGGCCCCTTTGGCGTCTTCGTTGGCGCGGCGTTCGGCGCGTGGGCGGCGGCGAACATCGGCTGGCGCAACGCGTTCGTCGTGATCGGCATCGTCGGCATTTTGGTTGCGCCCCTGCTGATCTGGCTGGTGCGCGAACCCGCGCGCGGGGCGATGGATACGCACAAGCCCGCCGACGAGGCGCTGCCCTTCAGCCAGAGCCTCGCGATGTTCATCCGCCGTCCGTCACTCCGCATGGTGATGATCGGCAGCGGGCTCGCCGCCTTCGTCAGCTATGGGATGCTCAACTGGATCCCCGCCTTCCTGATGCGCACGCAGAAGATGCCATTGGAAGCGATGGCGACCTGGTTCGCGCCCGCTGCGGGCATCACATTCGGCATTGGCATTCTCGGCGGCGGCTGGCTCGTCAGCCACCGCGCCAAGACGTCGGCGCGCGCTTATGGCACGATCCCTGCTCTCGCAACCGCGCTGCTGATCCCGACCTTCATCGCGGCATTGCTCGTCGACACGTGGCAGCTGTCGCTCGCGCTGATGCTCGTGCCGATGGCGGCTTGCACCGCCTATGTCGCGCCCGCCCTGGCGCTGGTGCAGAACCTCACCCCACCGCGCAGCCGCGCGACCGCCGCCGCGGTGCTGATGCTGATGTTCAATATCATCGGCCTCGGCCTTGGCCCATTGTTCGCGGGGATCGTCAGTGACGCTCTGAAAGATACGCATGGCGTCGACAGCCTGCGCTGGGCGCTGATGGCGCTGATGCCCTTCGCTGCCGCCGCGGGGATCGCCCAATATGCGATGACGCGACACCTCGAAAAGGACTTCGCCGAATGACCGACGTCGCAGGCAAAACCGCCTTCATCACCGGCGGCGCGAGCGGGCTCGGGCTCGCAACCGCCAAAGCGCTCGCCGCGAAGGGGGCATCGGTGATCCTCGCCGATATCGACGCAGTGGGCGCCGAAAATGCAGCGGCGGGGCTGCGAAGCGACGGCGCGAACGCGCTTGGCCTCCAACTCGACGTGACGAGCGAAGACAGCTGGGCCGACGCGGGCGCCAAGGCGCGCGAATTCGGCCCGGTGCGCATCCTGTTCAGCAACGCGGGCGTCGGCGGCGGATCGGGGCCGTTCGAGCAATATGACACCGACGTCTGGCGCTGGAACTACGCCGTCAACGCGCATGCGCAACTTTATGCCTGCCGCACCTTCCTCGGCGACATGAAGGCGAGCGGCGAGCCGAGTCACCTCGTCATCACCTCGTCGATGGTCGCGATCGTGCCGCCGCCGATTTCGGTCGCCTATATCAGCTCGAAATATGCGACGCTCGGCATTGCGATGGCGCTGCGCAACGAACTGGCCGCAACCTGCGTCGACATATCGGTCCTGATGCCCGGCATGTCGGCGACGCGGATCGTCGAGACGACGCGCGACCTGCGCCCCGTCGAAAACGAGGTCGGTACGGCGGCGGCGACCAGCCAAGCGATGCAGGGTGTGCTTGCAGGCGGGATGGACCCCGCCAAGGTCGGTGCGCATGTCGTCGCCGCGATCGAGGCCGGCGATTACTGGATTTTCACCCACCCTGAATGGAAGGCGATGGCCGAACTGGTGACGCAGGATATGCTGTCGTCCTTTGGCCCTTCTGCCGATCCGGATTACCAGGGCGACGATATCGACGGGCTGATCGCCGCCAATGGCGGCCGGATGTTCGGCGCGAAAAAATAGGAGAGAGACATGGCTGAGCAGGACGACATCCGCGCAATGGCGCAGCGTTTTTTCGACGCAATCGAGGCGGGCGATATCGAGACGATGCAGGGCAGCTTCAACCCCGATGCCGAGATCTGGCACAACACCGACGAGCTGATCGTCACCCCGGCGCAGACCGCGGCGACGCTGACCGGCATGGTCGCGCGGATCAAGGACCGCGAATATGCCGACCGCCGACTGACCACCTTCCCCGGCGGCTTCGTCCAGCAGCATGTCCTGAAGGGCGTGCGCGTCCATGACGAAGGCCCGGTCCGTCTGCCCTGCGCGATCATCTGCAAGGTCGCGAACGGCAAGATCACGCGCCTCGACGAATATTTCGACAGCGCGCACGTCGCCGAATTCCGCAAATTTGCAAACGCCTGAGGAGCCCATCATGCCCGTCTTGCGCCAGGTTCCCCGCTCGGAAGTCACCGACGAAACCGTCCTCGCCTATTACAACCGCCTGTTCGGCGACCGTGACCCCGTCGCCGAGCCCGGTACCGCGACCGGCACGCCGGGCGACTGGTGGACGGTGTTCGCACTGTCGCCCGACATCTTCGAACATGCAGTCAAGGGTTTCGCCGTATACCGCAACCCGGCGCGCACGATCGACCCGGTGCTGCGCGAGCTTGGCCAGACCCGCGCGGGCTGGGTCAAGGGCAGCCAATTCGTCTTTTCGCAGCATTGCAAGTCGCTCCGCGGCCTCGGCGTCAGCGAAGAGAAGATCGCCGCCATTGCGCACTGGCAGGTCGCCGACTGCTATGACGAGCAGGAACGCACGGTGCTCGCCTATGCCGACTGCCTCGCGCAGGCGGGCGGGCGCGTCCCGCTGGAGGTGTTCGACAAACTCAAGACCTTTTGGAACGACGAGCAGATTTTCGAATTCACCTACATCACCTGCCTGTACGATATGCACGCGGTGATCACCCGCGCGCTGCGCATGGAATATGACGCGCGCGAAGACCCGATCGTCGAGATCGCCGCGCCCGAAGGCTTTAGCGCTGCCGACTTTCTCAGCGCCCCGCGTCCAGCGGGCGGATGAGCGTTTACGGCGTCCCCGAGGTCGTCGCGACGGGCCTTCGTTTCCCCGAAGGTCCCGTGCCGATGCCCGACGGGTCGGTACTGCTGGTCGAGATCGCGCGTGGCACGCTGACGCGCGTCGCGCTCGACGGCAGCCTGTCGGTGGTCGCCGAACTTGGCGGCGGACCAAATGGCCTCGCAATCGACCCCGATGGCGCGGCCTATGTCTGCAACAATGGCGGGTTCGAGTGGATCGAGGCGGGCAGCTTGCTGTTTCCCGGCCACGCCGCGCATGCCGGGGCGTGCGGGTCGATCCAGCGCGTCGACCTCACTACCGGCGCGGTGACGACACTCTACGACAGCTTCGAGGGTGAGCGGCTCAAGGGGCCGAACGACATTGTCTTCGACGCCGCCGGCGGCTTCTGGTTCACCGACCACGGGCAGGTGCGCGACACCGGCCGCGATCATGGTGCCATCTATTATGCGGCGGCCGACGGATCGAAGATCAGCCGCCAACGCGCCGACATGATGGGGCCGAACGGGATCGGCCTGTCGCCCGATGGCGCGACGCTCTATGTCAGCGAGACGATGACGGCGCGCGTCTGGGCGATGGATGTGGTTGCGCCGGGCGAGCTGGCGCCGCCGCCGCCGTGGGCGCCCGGCCGCTTCGTCGGCACCCCGCCCGCCTTTCGCCTGCTCGACAGCATGGCCATCGAGGAGAGCGGACGCATCTGCGTCGGCACGATGGTCGAGGGCGGGATTACGATTTTCGACCCCGATGGCGGCGGTTCGGAGTTCGTGCCACTGCCGGATGTCGGGATCACGAACATCGCCTTCGGCGGCGCCGATCGGCGCGATGCGTATATCACCGCATCGACCACCGGGACGCTATACCGCGTGCGCTGGCCGCGGCGCGGAACGAAGTCGCATTAACTGTCAACTTAATTGACGATTAGAGCATTTGATGCTAGAAAAGACTCAAGGAAGAGGATGGGCATGAAATTTTATAACTCCATCGGCCCCAATCCGCGCGTCGTGACGATGTTCATGGCCGAAAAGGGTATCGAGATCCCCAAGGTCACAATCGACCTGCGCGGCGGCGAGAACCGGCGTGCCCCCTATTGCACCGACGTCAATCCGTCGGGTCAGACGCCGGCACTCGAACTCGACGATGGCAGTTTCCTTTGTGAGATCACCGCAATCTGCGAATATCTGGAAGAACGCTTCCCCGAACCGCCGCTCATCGGCACGACCGCCGAAGAACGGGCGAACACGCGCATGTGGACGCGCCGCGTCGACATCAAGATCTGCGAGCCGCTGACCAATGGATTTCGCTATTCCGACGGCCTGCCTTTGTTCGAGCCGCGGATGCGTTGCCTGCCCGAAGCCGCGGCGGGTCTGAAGGCGGTCGCGCAGGACGGCGTCCGCTGGCTCGACCCGCTGATCGCGGACCGCGACTATATCGCCGGCGACACATTGTCGCTCGCCGACCTGCTGCTCTTCGCATTCCTCGATTTCGGCGTGTCGGTCGGTCAACCGATCGACCCCGAGAACATCAATGTCGCGCGCTGGTACGAGCGGATGAAAAGTCGCCCCAGCGCCAATGTAAACTGAACCACAAGGAGATGGATCATGGCTGTAGCGAATAGCGAATTCGAATTTTGCGGGGTCAATCACCTCGCGCTCGTGTGCAAGGATATGGCGAAAACGGTCGAATTCTATCGCGACACGCTCGGCATGCCGCTCACCAAGACGATCGACCTGCCCGGCGGCCGCGGCCAGCATTTCTTCTTCGATATCGGCAATGGCGACAGCCTCGCCTTCTTCTGGTTCCCCGAAGCGCCCGAAGCGGTTCCCGGCATCTCGGCCCCCGCGGCGCTGCCGACGCAGGGCAGCTTTGTTTCAGCGCACGGGTCGATGAACCATATCGCGATCAACGTTCGCGCCGACAAGTTCGACGATTATTACCAGCGCCTGGTCGACAAGGGAATCAACGTCAGCAAGGTGCTGAACCACGACGACAGCCCGATGCAGTCTACCGACGAACTGCACCCCGGCGTATTTGTGCGCTCAGTCTATTTCTTCGACCCCGACGGCGTCTGCCTCGAATTTGCGGCGTGGACGAAAGAATTCGACGAAAGCGATGTGGCGCACGACCCGGTGCAGGCCGACGGCACCAAGCGCGAAGGCCTCATCACCGGCCGGACGCCGGTCCCCGCCGAATAGGCATTCCCAAGATATTACCCATTGGGAACTCCTCCTGGACCCGGCCTTTGGCCGGGTTCTTTTTTGGCGGAGTTCGAAATGTCCGCTGACGATCAGAAGCGGACCTCTCAATCATCGTCACCCCGGACTTGATCCGGGGTCCATGACTTCGGCGCCGCCGTGGATCCCGGATCAAGTCCGGGATGACGAAAGAGGGGGAGCGAATGGCAGCTCTCCACCCCAAAGCCGCCAATCGCTTGCCGGCTTCGGCGACCGTCTCAGCGCTTCACATGCTGGCGGTCGCCCCACAGGATCGCGCGATGCTCATCGGTGAAGCCGGTGAGCCCGCCCTCGATCGTCTCGGCGCGCGCGACGCCGACCTTCATGCCCTCAGCGACAGCGGGGCGTTCGAGCATCGCGGCGCCCCAGCGATCGACATTCGGGAAACGCCCCGCCTTTTCGATCAGCTGACGGCGCAAATAGGGCAGGGTCGCCATGTCGGCGATACTATAGTCGCCGCCCGCGAGCCATTCGGCCTCGCCCAAACGCTTGTCGATCACCATCATCAGCCGGTCGACCTCGCGGCTGTAGCGCTCAATGGCGTATTCGTGCCGGTCCTTGGCATAGTGGGTGAAATGCGCTTCCTGCCCGAACATCGGGCCGACGCCCGACACCTGGAACATCAACCATTGCCAGCAGATCGCGCGCCCTAATGGATCGCTCGGCACGAAGAGCCCGGTCTTCTCGGCAAGATAGAGCAGGATCGCGCCGGTTTCCCAAAGCACGAACCGCTCCCCGTCCGGCCCTTCATCATCGACGATCACCGGGGTCTTGTTGTTCGGGTTGAGCGCGAGGAACGCGGGCGTCAGCTGATCGCCCGCGAGGATGTCGATATAGTCGAGCCGCCATTCGAGACCCATTTCGAGCAGCGCAATCGCAATCTTGCGCGCGTTGGGGGTGGGGCCGCCATAAAGGGTAATCATCGGATCAGGCCTCCCGTCCGAGCCAGCGTTTCAGAACGTCGGCGCTATCCTGCCCGACCGACAGCGGGGCAGGGCGGCGCACGCTGCCCGGCGTCGCCGACATTTTCGGGAACACGCCCTGCATTGTGACCTCGCCGAATTCCTCGTCGGCCACGGTCACCAGCGCGTCGCGCGCGGCGAAATGCGGGTCAGCCAGCATGTCCTCGGCGTCAAAGACGCGGCCCGCGGGGACGCCCGCCTCGACCATCTTCGCTTCGAGTTCGGCGATCGTCAGCGTCGCCGTCCATTCGCCGATCAGCGCGTCGAGCTCCTCCTGCCGCACCCCGCGCGCGCGGTGCGTGGCATAGCGTTCGTCGCTCGCGAGTTCGGGTCGCCCCATCGCCGCGGCAAGACGCGCGAAGACGCCATCCTGGTTGGCGCCGATCAGATATTCGCCATCCTTGCACGGATAGACATTCGACGGCGCAATGCCGGGCAGCGTCGACCCCGTGCGCCGACGCTTCACGCCGCTCGCCGAATAGTCCGATACGGTCGATTCCATCACCTGGAGCACCGCTTCATAGAGCGCGGAATCGACGATCTGGCCTTCGCCGGTCTTGCTGCGGTGATGGAGGGCGGCGAGCGCGCCCATGCAGCCGTATGTCGCGGCGAGCGTGTCGCCGATCGACACCCCCATGCGCGCGGGCGGCAGGTCGGGATAGCCGACGATGCCGCGCCAGCCGCCCATCGCCTCGCCGATGCCGCCAAAGCCCGCACGCGCCGAATAGGGGCCGGTCTGTCCATAACCCGACACGCGCACGACGATCAGCCCGGGGTTTGTCTTGCGCAGTTCGGCCGGATCGAGGTTCCATTTCTCGAGCGTTCCGGGGCGGAAATTCTCGATCAATATATCGGCCTTGGCGATCAGCTCGCGCGCGAGTTGCTGGCCCTCCGCAGAACGCAAATCGGCTGCGACCGAATATTTGTTGCGCGCGATCACGCGCCACCAGCTCGGCTTGTCGCCCTGGCCCCAGTTGCGCATTTGATCCCCGGTCACCGGCGGCTCGAGCTTGACGATCTCGGCCCCCATGTCGCCGAGGAGCTGGCCGCAAAAGGGGCCCGCGATCAGCTGCCCCATCTCGACGACCCTGATGCCCTCCAGCGCGCCTCCGCTGCCCGTCTCGCTCATATCATTCCTTTCGCGGCCGACTCTGCTAGAGACGGCCTGCCTCGCCCATGGCCTTTGTATACTTAGAATGCTATGTAATTTTCAACCTGCTAAATGACTCGCGATAATCGGGACGCAAGATGTTGAAAAATCGGACAGTGGAAATGGTCGAGGTCGGCCCGCGCGATGGTTTGCAGAATGAGACGAGGATCGTCTCGACGGCCGACAAACTCGCGCTGATCCATCGCGCGATCGACTTTGGCGTCCGCCGCATCGAGGTGACGAGCTTCGTCAACCCGAAGAAGGTGCCGCAGCTTGCCGACGCCGAGGATCTTGTCGCGATGCTGCCCGATCGCGGCGATGTGACCTATATCGGCCTTGTCCTAAACCGCCGCGGCGCCGAGCGCGCGCTCGCCACGGGCCGGATCGACGAACTCGGCGCGGTGTGCGTGACCAGCGACAGCTTCGGCATCCGGAACCAAGGACAAAATTCAGACGAATCGCTCGCCGCCGCGATGGAGATTGTGGCGCTGGCGAAAGCGGCGGGGCGCGGTGGGCAGATCACCATCGCCACCGCCTTCGGTTGCCCGTTCGAGGGCGAAATCGCGATCGATCGTGTCGTCGAGATGGCGAAGCGCGCCGCCGATGCTTCCCCCCGCGAAATCGCGTTGGCCGACACGATCGGCGTCGGCGTGCCCGCACGGGTTTCGGAGATGGTCGGTCGCGTGCGCGAGGCGGTCGGCGACCTGCCGGTGCGTGTCCATTTCCACAACACACGCGGCACCGGCATCGCCAATGTCTGGGCGGCGGTGAACGAAGGCGCGGCGACGGTCGATGCGTCGCTCGGCGGGCTCGGCGGTTGCCCGTTTGCGCCCGGCGCAGCGGGTAATGTCGCGACCGAGGACGTGATCTATATGCTCGAAAAGAGCGGCGTAGAAACAGGTATCGCGTTGCCGCAGGTCGTCGAGGCGGCGGGATGGCTTGCTGGCGTCATGGGACGTGCCTTGCCAGCGATGGTCAGCAAAGCGCCGGCCTTCCCCTAAAAGGTCGCGAGCAGCGCCATCATGACGCCGCCGACGACGAGCAGCAGCCCGACGATCTCGTGCCAGCGCACCGGCTCGCGCAGATAGAAATGCGCAAAGCCGATCGTGAAGATGACCTCGACCTGCCCGACGATCCGCACAAGCGCGGCAGGCGCGGCCGCAAAGCCGATATACCAGCACGCCGAACCCAGCGCCGACAGCAGCCCGACCTGACTCGACGTTCGCCATTGCCGGCACACGGCGCGCAGCGTGTCGCGGTCGCGCACGCTGACCCATGCCAGATGCAGCGCGGTCTGGGTCGCCATCACCACGACGAGCGTGATGAGCGCCGAACCGATGAGGTCGACACCATCCAGTTCGGCGGTCGCGAGCTTCACCGCGATCGCCGCGAGCGCGAACATCGATCCCGCGCCGAGCCCGCACAGCGCCGCGGGCTGACCGAGCGCGCGCCATATCTCGCGCCATGAAACCCCGCGTCCGGCAAGCGCGAGCATGAGCACGCCCGCGACCCCCGCGACGATGCCGATCCATGCCAGCAGGGGCAGTCGCTCGCCGAGGAACAGCGCGGTGACGAGCGCGGCCTGCACCGCTTCGGTCTTTGAAAAGGCGGTGCCGACGACGAACCCGCGATGTCCGAACGCCATGATGAGCAGGATCGTCCCCGCCATCTGCGTGATCGCTCCGGCGAACGCGAACGCAGCGAAGCCGGCGCCGAAGACAGGTATCGCCTCGCGCTGGACCGTCAGCCAGATGCCCGCAAAAACGAAAGCGAAGGGGACGCCGTAAAGATAGCGCACCAGTCCCGCGCCGCTGATGCTCAGCTCGGCGCGGAGGCGCTGTTGCAGCGCGGTTCGCCACGCCTGGAACAAGCCGCCCAACAGCGATGCGGGAAGCCAGATCGGGTTCATCCGCTTCTTCCCTCCCGCATTTTGTTGTCGACTCGCGCCATGCTGTCCATGCCGCCCCATGCAATAGTTTTATTACTAAGTATATGGGGCCATCGGCGGCCGTCGCCACGCGCGTTTCCGACCTGCCACTCCAATCAGCTAGACCAATTGCCGGGCGCATTGCAGGAAAGGCGCCGGAGAGCAAATGACGCACAATTATGCAAATGCACGCCGCGCTCGGCGGGCGATCTGATGGCCGACCTCGATCTCCCGCTTCGGGGCGAGCAACGGATGCTGCGCGACAGCGTCCAGCGTTTCCTGGCCGACACGGCCCGGCCCACGTGGTGCGACCTGTCCGAATCGCTCGGTCTTGCCGGCATCGCTTTGCCCGAGAATATTGGCGGTTTCGGCGGCGGTGCGATCGATATCGCGCTGGTCATGGGCGAACTCGGGCCTGCGCTGGCCGGTGCCGACTGGCTCTCGCACGCCGCAGCTACGATGCTGCTTGCACGCGCGGCACCCGCCCATCCCGACCAGCCGGAGCTTGCCGCGGGCCGCAAGCGCATCGCGATCGTCTGTGCGGCATCGACGGCCGCGATGCCGATCGTCGATGACGGGACAGTTCGTGGCAGTGCGGCGCTCGTCGCCGGCGGCGCCGAGGCCGATCTGTTCCTGCTTGCCGACCGCGACCTGTTGTTCCTCTTTCCCGCCGACGGCGCAAAGGTCGAACAGCGGCATCGCATCATGCACGACGGCAGCGTCTCGGCCGACCTCGCCTTCACGCTCAAGCCCGGCGATGCCGCGCTTCTGGCGAGCGGTGACGACGCGCGCGCGCTGGTCGATTATGCGAACGATCTGATCTTCGCGGGACGCTGTGCCGAAGCGGTGGGCTTGATGCAGCGCATGATCGTCGACAGCATCGACTATCTCGGTCAGCGTAAGCAGTTCGGCACCGCGATCGGCCGCTTTCAGTCACTCCGCCACCGCGCCGCCGACATGCAGCTCGCCGCAATGAAGGCGGCCGCGCTGACCGAGGAAGCGATCCTTGCGGTCGATCAGGGACGTGCCGACCGCGCGCAGGCGGTCAGCGCGGCATGCATCGAGGTTGGCGATGCAGTAAGGATCGTTGGAGAAAGCGCGGTGCAGATCCATGGCGCCATGGGCCTCACCGAGGAACTGAGCCTTGGTGGTCATTTCAAGCGAGCGCTGGCAATCGCCGCGGCGTTCGGGCCCCGCGCCGATCACCTCGCGCGTTTTTCCAGCACAGCGTCCTAGCCGAGCATCGTCCGCGCGATCAGATCGCGCTGTATCTCGTTCGACCCGGCGTAGATGGTCGCGGCGCGGTCGTTGAGATAACGCGGCACCGCAACCGCGAGGTCGGCGGGCGTCTGCCCGTCGGTATCGGCCCATGCGGCATAGCCCGCGACTTCGCACGCCAGCGTGTCAATGCGCTGCGCCGCCTCGGTCCCCAGTACCTTCAGTGCCGATGCATAAAGCGCCGCGCTGCCGCCGACGCCGCGCATCGCCTTGAGTTCGAGCGCCTGCAAGGCCTTTAGCGTCACCGCCTCGCGGTCGAGCTGCGCGCGCAGCACCGGATTGACATTGTCGTGGGCGCGCAGCCGTTCGAGACGCCCGATCAGCCCCGGCGCATATTTGCCGCCGCGCTCAAAGGTCAGCAGATGCTTGGCGACCGACCAGCCCTCATTCTCGCCGCCGAGCCGGTTCGCTTGCGGCACGCGGACATCGTCGAAAAAAACCTGGTTGAACTCATGGTCGCCGGCGAGCGTGCGGATCGGTTCGATGCTGATTCCCGGCGCCACCATGTCGAGCAAAAGGAAGCTGATCCCCGCCTGCGGTTTGCCCTCGTTCGATGTGCGGACGAGCGCGAACATGCGATTCGCGAAATGTGCGTGCGTCGTCCAGATCTTCGAGCCGTTAAGGATATAATCCGCGCCATCCGGGGTCGCGCGCAGCTGGAGCGCAGCGAGGTCGGACCCCGCGCCGGGCTCCGAAAAACCCTGACACCAATAATCCTCGCCCGACAGGATGCGCGGCAGATAATGCGCGCGTTGTTCGGGGCTGCCATAATGCATGATTACCGGGGCGACCATCTTTAGCCCCATCGGCGCGAGGTTCGGCGCGCCGGCCCGTGCGCATTCGGCGGCGAAGACATAGCGCTCGATCTCGCTCCAGCCCGGGCCGCCATATTCGGCCGGCCAATCGGGTGCCGCCCAGCCTTTGGCATGGAGAATGCGTTGCCAAGGCAGCGACACGGCGGGATCGACGAAAACGCTCGTCGCGCGCGCTGCCGCACGGCGGATGTCGCCGGGAAGATGCGCCGCGAGAAAGGCGCGAACCTCTTCGCGAAAGGCAGTGAGTGCAGGGTCGTTCAGCATGTCCATGCGCCGGATTTGTACGCCGCCACCGGGCGAAACCAAGCTGGCACCTGCATCAGGCAGCGCGCGCGCCGACGAAGCCGAGCCCCGCGGCGATCTGGATCGACTGCGCGCGGCCCGTCGCGCCGAGCTTCGCCGATGCGTTGCGCAGGTGGAAGCGCACCGTCGACACCGACAGTGACAAGATGATTCCGATCTCGCCGTCGGTCTTGCCCGCGGCCGCCCAGCGCAGGCATTGCACCTCGCGCCGCGTCAGCGTTTGCGGAACCGTAGCGTTGCGCGGCCGCCCGCGCGCCTCATTGTGCGTCGCGACAAGTTTGAGCGCGAGGTTGTGCAGGTCGCCGGCATGGTCGTTGAACAAGGCTTCGACCCCGACGGGCTCGCGCGAGCACCAGAAGACCGCGCCGACCAGCCCGCGCGGCAGATGCACCGGCGCGATGATCGCTTCGCCGAAATTGGACGTGTTCCTCGCCTGCGAACAGTCCACTTCGTCGAGCAGCCCGGTCGGTCGCCACGTACCGAGATGTCCGTCGCTGTAATAAAAGGGCTCCGCGACAAGCCGCGCTGCGGTGAGAAAGGCGATGTGCAGCGCCAGCTTGCGATCGCGCCAATAGGCATAATCGGGGTCGATCCAGCGAAAGCTCGTCTCAGCATAAGGGCGGCCTTCGGCGTCGCTCATCGGTTCGGGGTCGCCAAGATCCGCCTGGGCGGCGACATAGGGGAGGCCGATCGCGTCGCCCGCCGCTTGCACGGCGGCGATCAGCCCCGGCATTTCGGTCCAGCATTCGGCCCTCTCGTCGATCACGCTCTGGTTCCTCCGCTCCCTGACACAGGTGTCAGCTTGTCCACCCGGCCGCAATTCTATGTTCTGGCATGGTCCGGCTTCCCGCGACGCTCGCATAAAGACGAGCCCCGCGGCAAGCCGTTTGAGGGAGGATGGATGATGAAGGCAATGCGTATTTTCCTGGTCGCGGGCTCGGCGATGGGCCTCGCACTGGCGGTGCCGGCGTCCGCCGCAGAGGAAGCACCGGCAGATACGGTCGCGGCGGAAGGCGACATCATCGTCACCGCTCAGCGTCGCGCCGAATCGATGAACGACGTCGGCATGGCGATCCAGGCGGTCGACGACGCAACGCTGGGAAATCTGCGCGTCACGGACATGCGCGACCTGACAACGGTGGCGCCGAGCTTCACCGTTTCGCAAAGCTATCAGGGCGTACCGACCTATACGCTGCGCGGGATCGGCTTCAACACGATCAACCTCTCCTCGACCTCGACCGTCGGTACTTATGTCGACGAGGTCGCTTATGCCTATCCCATCATGAACACCGGGCCGGTGATGGACCTCGAACGCGTCGAAGTGCTCAAGGGGCCGCAGGGCACGCTCTATGGCCGCAACACGACCGCCGGGCTGATCAACTTCATCACCGCCAAGCCGACCGACAGCTTCGAGGGCAGCATCAAGGCCGATCTCGGCAATTACCAGACGTACAATATCGGCGGCCATCTCTCGGGCCCTCTGGGCGAGGGCATCGCGGCGCGCATCGCCTTCCGCAGCGAGAATAGCGACAAGGGCTGGCAGGTGAGCAACACGCGCGGCGAACGGCTCGGCGAGGTCGAGAAATATGGCGTGCGCGCGTCGCTCGCGATCGATCCGGCGTCGGGCACGCATTTCGACCTGTCGGTCACATATTGGCGCAACAAGTCGGACACCGTTGCGGGGCAGGGGATCGGTTTCACCCCCGCAACCGATCTGGCGACGGGCACCAGCAATTCGCGCTTTTTCAACGCGCCGGGGCTGGGGGCTTATCTCGCCAACAATTTCCCGACCAAGGCGAGCCAGGCCGACTGGGCGCCCGAGGCTGGACGGTCTGCCGATATCGGGACGGGGCTCGGTCTCGACGGGCCGCTTGCCGAAGACAACCGCTTCTGGGGATTGAAGCTGCGCTGGGATCAGGATCTGGGGGAGACGATGAAGCTCGTTTCGCTCACCAGCTACAATGACTTCAAGCGCGACGCGCTCTCCGACTGGAGCGGGGCGCCGTTCGAAATCCTCCTCCAGAACACCGTCGGGCGGATCAAGAGCTTCGCGCAGGAACTGCATGTCGAGGGCGAGGCCGGTTCGGTGAACTGGCTCGTCGGCGCCTATTACGCCAACGATCGCATCATCGACTCCAACCGCACTTTGCTTGGTCAGAATGCCAATGTCGGGCTGATCCGGGGCGCGGGGGTGCCGCTGCTCGCGAGCCCGATCTTCAACTCGGGCGGCTACACGCCGCTCGAACTCAGCCAAGCGTTCCGCACCTATGAGGATTTCGGCCGCATCCGCACCAAGACCTGGAGCGTCTTCGGCAATGCCGATGCCGAGCTGACCGACCAGCTGAAGCTGACCGTCGGCGTGCGCTACACCGAGGACGAGCAAGGCTACAATGGCTGTTCGCGCGACTTCAATGGCAATATGCTGCCCAACGTCAATGTCGTGAACCGCGCGCTCTACCTGCAAACATACGGCGTGCTCGCGCCGCCGATTTCAGAGGGGCAGTGCAATAGCTTCGATCCCGCAACCGGCACGTTCGGCGAGGTGCGGTCGGCGCTCAAGGAAGACAATGTCGCGTGGCGCGTCGCGCTCGACTGGTCGCCGAACGACGATACTTTGCTCTATGCGTCGGTCTCGCGCGGTTACAAGTCCGGGACGACGCCGATCAACGCGGCGAACCTTGCGCGCCAGAATGCGCCGGTGAAGCAGGAGAAGCTGACCGCTTACGAAGTGGGTGTGAAGGCGACGCTCGCCGACCGTGCGGTGCAGGCCAATCTGTCGGCCTTTTACTATGATTATCGCGACAAGCAGATCAGCACCTATTTCGCCGACCCGATCTACACCGCGCTCTCGCGCCTCGATAACGTCCCCGACAGCGAGGCCTATGGCGTCGAGGGCGAGCTGACGATCCGCCCCGCGGCCGGGCTGACGATCGCGGCCAACGCGCTCTATCTGAAAACGCGGATCAACGACTATAACGGCACCAATGCCGCGGGGCAGCCCGAGAATTTCGACGGTGCCGAGTTCATCTACAGCCCGAAATTCCAAGGCAGTTTGACGCTCTCCTATGACACACCGGTAACCGAGACCGTCAACCTGACGGGCGCGATCAGCGCGCGTTACCAGAGCAAGTCGAACACGATCTTCGAGGATCTCGATCTATACAAGGTCGACGCCTATGGCACCGTCAACGCCAGCCTGGGCCTGAAAGACGAGAGCGGCTGGTCGGTGTCGCTGTGGGCGAAGAACCTCTTCGACAAATATTATTGGTCGGCGGTCGCGAGCAACGCCAACGTCGTCGTGCGCTTCGCTAACCAGCCGCGAACCTATGGCCTAACGATGGGTTATGAATTTTGAGGAGAAAAGCGGCGTGGCGCGCTTGCCGATGCAGGATGAAAATCTCGGGACGGCGATCGATTTCGCCGGGCCCATCGGCAAGCCCGCGCTGCTTGCCCCGACAACGTCCAGTGGCGCCTGTACAAGAACCCGATCGCACTCGGCATCGGGGGCATCGCCGCGGTGCTGCTCGAATTCGCCGAGCCGCGCACCGGGTCGGGCGTGTGGGATCATTCGACCTACAAGGCCGATCCGATTGGTGTCGCTGCTGCCCGATCATATCTGCCGCAAGCTCGACCTCGGCCCGCGCTATGACCTGACGCGGCTCGATCGCACCGCGCTGCGTATCGCCGGCCGGCTCGCCGATCGCCACATCGATCGCGCGGCGTCGCATTGTCAGGCGAGCGTCCGGCCTGCCGCATGATTTCCTGTTCAAGTCACCCGCCGAACAGCGGCGGCTTTTTGCGGCCGCTTAGGAACAGCGGTTCCACCCCGCGCCGCGTACCGCGCGTCCCGGCGTCGCACCGCTATGCTCGCCATTGCGCAACACGCCGACGCCGTTGACGAACACATCGCGCATGCCGACCGAATATTGGTGCGGCTTTTCGAAAGTCGAGCGGTCGCCGATCGTTGCCGGGTCGAACACGACGACATCGGCATAATAGCCGGGCTTGAGCGCACCGCGATCCTTGATGCCCAGGTTGGTCGCGGGCAGGGTGGTGAGCCGGTACACCGCTTGTTCGAGCGAGATCAGCTTCTCGTCGCGGACATAGCGGCCGAGCAGCCGCGAAAAATTGCCATAGGTGCGCGGATGCGCCCCCGATTTCAGGAAAACACCCTCGGCCGCCTGCGACGCGGCGTCCGAGCCGAAACTCATCCAGGGCAGCTGGACCTGCTTGCGCACATTATCCTCGGACATGAGGAAATAGACGGTGCCGACGCGCGAGCCGTCCTCGACGACAAGGTCCATCGCGGTTTCCTCGGGGCTTTTTCCGCGCATCGCCGCAACCTCGGCGAGCGTCTTGCCGGTCAGCGGTTTCAGCGCGTCATTCTTGAATCCCGACAGGATCATCTTGTCGGCGCCCGCGCCGAAATAAAGATTTTCCCAGTCGCTGCCCGGCTGTTTCATCTCGGCCGCGACGCGCGCGCGGATCGCGGGGTCCTTCAGCCGCTTGATCCATTCTTCCAGCCCGCCCGCCTGCACCCACGTGGGCATCGCGGCGTCGAGCCCGGTCGCGCCCGCAGTATAGGTGTACATGTCGGTCGTGATCTTCAGCCCCTCGGCGCGCGCGTCCTCGATCTTCTTCACGATCGTGTCGAGCTTGCTCCAGTTGCTCCGCCCTGCCATTTTCAGGTGATAGATTTCGGCCGGCGCCCCTGAGCGGCGCGAAATGTCGATCAACTCGTCGACGGCTTCCTCAATCCGGTCGCCTTCGGAGCGCATATGGCTGATATACATGCCGCCACATTTCGCCGCCTCGCTGGTCAGCGCGACCAGCTCATCGGTCTCGGCGTAGGAGCCGGGGGCATAGATGATCGAGCTGCCGACTCCCATCGCGCCATCGTTCATCGCCTGTTTCACCAGCGCCCGCATGCGCGTCAGCTGCTCGGGCGTCGGATCGACATCGCCTTCGCCGAGTTCATGGACCCGCACCGTCGCGGCACCGACGAAACTCGCGATATTGGTCGATACCCCGCGCTTTTCCAGCCAGCCGAAATAATCGCCGAGCGTCGTCCATTCGATCGGATATTTGATGTCGCCCTGCCGTTCGGTCTCGAGGGCCTTCATCGTGGCGTTCATCGGCCCCATCGACCAGCCTTCGCCCATCACCTCCAGCGTGACGCCCTGGCGGATATCGCTTTGGCTCTTCGGATCGACGATCAGCGACTCGGTCGCCCAGCTTAGCATGTTTATGAAGCCCGGCGCGACCGCCATGCCCTTGGCCGCGACCTCGGTCTTTGCGGTGCCGTCGACCTTGCCCACTGCGACGATGCGGTCATCCTTGATCGCGACATCGCCGACGACCGGCGCCTTTCCCGATCCGTCATAGATCGTCCCGCCGCGAATGATCAGGTCATAGGCGGGCGCCTGCGCGGCCGCTGATGCGGACAAGAGCATCGAACTGCACAGCAGCACGCAGAAGGGTATGAAGCGCCGTTGCGATGCCATTTGTTTCTCCAAAGTTGGGGTTTAGCCGTGCAAGCTCATCAAACTGTCCATCAGCCCGTCGTCGGCGCTCGAACAGACGCCGAGCACCAGCGCCTCCTCATATCCCTCGGCGACGACATAGGCGTGGCCCATCGACGAATCGAGATAGATGCCTTGACCGGTCTTGAGCGCGACAGGATCGTAGAATTCGGTGTGAATCTCGACTTCGCCTTCGAGGACAAAGATGAATTCCTCGCCCTGATGCCGGACCAGATCGCCAAACTCGCGCGCGCTATGCGCGCGAATTCGCGTGATGATCGGGATCATCCGCTTTTGCCGGAGGTCCGTGCAGAGATAGTGATAATCATAATTGTCGGTGGTGACGCGTACCGCCTGGTCGATCGTGCCGATGCTGCGGCGGCCGGTCACGCGCGGGGTCGCGCCCTCGTCATCTTCGGCGAACAGGTCCGACATGCGGATGCTCAATCGCTGGCTGAGCTGCTGGAGCTTGTCATAGCTCAGCGTCAGCCGGTCATGCTCGACCTTCGACAGCGTCGACACCGGGATACCCGATTTCGCGCTCATTTCCTTGAGCGTCCAGCCGTTTCGCGAGCGAATGCTCTTCATAACCGTGCCGAGTGTCGGCGGCGTAGAATGATCCGCCATCAGTTTTTCCATTCCATATTTGACAATTTTCCAATCAGGATCATTATGTCCCTATCGGGCCAACAGATGTTGGTCCCTTGGTAAGGGGTCGCGCGGCTTGCTGCAAGGTGTGACAGGCTGCGATAAGGAAAAGGGGAAAGCGATGCGTTTCATCCGCAAGGCGATGATCGGGCTGGCGGCGTTTGCCGCGCTGCCACTGGCGGCGCAGGGGCCAGTGCCGGCGCCGACGGTAAAGAAAGCCGAAGCGGCTGCCGTGCCGGTGGCAAAATCCGCTGCGGCGGCGGTCGCGCTCGACGCGAAGGATCTCGAAGCCTGGCTTGACGGTTATCTGCCCTATGCGCTCGAACGCGCGCGCATTCCGGGTGCCGTGGTCGTCGTCGTTCGCGGCAATCAGGTCGTTCTGGAAAAGGGCTATGGCTTCTCCGACGTGGCCAAGCGCGCGCCGGTGCTGCCCGAGACCACGCTTTTTCGGCCGGGATCGGTGTCGAAGCTGTTCACCTGGACCGCGGTGATGCAGCAGGTCGAGGCGGGCAAGATCGACCTCGACAAGGACGTGAACACCTATCTCGATTTCAAAATTCCGCCCTATCAGGGCAAGCCGATCACGATGCGCAACATCATGACGCACACCGCGGGCTTCCAGGAATCGGTGCGCTATCTGATCAGCAGCGATCCCAAGGCGGTGATGACGCTGAAAAAGCAAATGCCGCTCGCGCTGCCCGACCGCGTTTTCGCGCCGGGCACGACGCCGGCCTATTCGAACTACGCGACCGCGCTCGCCGGCTATATTGTCGAGCGCGTCAGCGGCGAGCCGTTCGACGACTATATCGAAAATCACATCTTCAAGCCGCTGAACATGACGCATTCATCGTTCCGCCAGCCGCTTCCCGCGGGTCTCGCGCCGTATATGTCAAAGGGCTATCCCGACATCACGCAAAAGGCGAAGCCGTTCGAGCTGGTCATTCCAGCCCCGGCAGGCAGCCTGTCGGCGAGCGGCGCCGATATGGGCAAGTTCATGATTGCGCACCTGAATGACGGCGCGGGCCTCTTGAAGCCTGAGACCACCAAGCAGATGCACGACTTCAAGGCGCCCGGCGTCGGCCCGCTCAACAGCATGGCGCTCGGTTTCTACGAACAATGGGTCAACGGTCACCGCGCGATCGCGCATGGCGGCGACACCGTCTGGTTCCACTCCTATCTTTGGCTGTTCCCCGATGCCGACATCGGCGTCTACATCTCGATGAACAGCGCCGGGACACAGGGCGATGCGGGCGCGATCCGCAGCGCATTGTTCCACAAATTCGCCGACCGCTATCTGCCCGGCACGGAAAAGCCCGGACAGGTCGATGCGAAGACCGCCGCCCAGCATGCGCAAATGATGGTCGGAAACTACATCAGCAGCCGCGGGTCGTTCACCAATTTCATGAGCCTGTTCGGCCTGCTCGGGCAGACGACGATCTCGCTGACCGAGGATGGCAAGATCACGCTGCCCGGGCTTGACGGCCTTGGGGCCGGCGCGCGCGACTGGGTCGAGGTCGAGCCCTTCGTGTGGCGCGACACCGGCACCAACGAGCGCGTCGCCGCCGAGGTCAAGGACGGTCGCGTCGTGCGCTGGAGCGTCGATGGCGGTTCGCCCTTCATGGTGTTCGAACCGGCGCCGTTCGCGGTGAATGCCGCGTGGCTCAACCCGGCGCTGATCTTCGCCTTTGGCATCATCCTGCTCGCGGCGCTGGCCTGGCCGGTGCGTGCGCTGGTGCGTCGCAGCTTCAAGGCCGATTTCGCGCTCGAGGGTAAGGCGCGCCGCGCCTATCGCCTGTCGCGTGTCTTCGCGTGGCTCGCGATTGGCGCGCTCGCCGGTTGGTTCGGGCTGATCGCAGCCTTCTCGGCCGACATCGGCGCGATCGGCGGCCCGCTCGACTGGTTGATCCACCTGCTGCGCATCGCGACGCCGCTTGCCGCCTTCGGCCTGCTCATCACCGCGGGCTGGCATTTGTGGCTCAGCATCAAGGACAAGCGCCGGTGGACGATGAAGCTCGGCGCCGTGCTGCTGATCCTCGCGGCTCTGGTGCTGGTCTGGGTCACGCTGGTCTTCCATCTCTATGGCTTCGGGATGGTCTATTGATGGCGACGCAGAGCATGCGGGAATTGACGCTCGACCTTCGGGTCGAGCGTTTTCCTTATCATCAGCCTTTCCGCATTTCGGGCCATGTCTTCACCGAGACCGCGCTGCTCGTCGCCGAACTTTCGGACGGCACGCATGTCGGGCGCGGCGAGGGCGCCGGGGTCTATTATCTTGGCGACGACATCGACCATATGCTGGCCGAGGCGACGCGCGTGCGCGGCGCGATCGAAGACGGCGCGACGCGCGCGGATCTGCAAGAACTTCTTCCTCCCGGCGGCGCGCGCAACGCGCTGGACTGCGCCTTCTGGGATCTGGAGGCGAAGCAGACGGGGCTTCCCGTGTGGGAACTCGTGGGATTGAAGCCGCCCAAGGCGCTGCGCTCGACGCTGACGCTGGGTGCCGACCGCGCGGAGACGATGGCGAAAGCCGCACTGGCGATCGATCCCGAAGCACCGATCAAGGTCAAGCTGACGGGCGACCTTAGGGACGACATTGCACGTGTCGTCGCAATCCGCACCGCGCGTCCGCACGCGTGGATCGGCGTCGACGCCAACCAGGGCTATGACGTCGCGACGCTTGCCGAGCTGTTGCCCGTGCTGGTGTCGAGCCGCGTCGCGCAACTGGAACAGCCGCTGAAGCGCGGGCGCGAGGCCGATCTTGACGGGTTGAAACGGCCCTTGCCGTTCGTCGCCGACGAAAGCGCGCTGTCGCTCGCCGACACGGCCTCGCTCGTCGGCCGGTTCGACGTCGTGAACATCAAGCTGGATAAATGCGGCGGGCTGACCGAGGGACTGGCGATCGCGCGGCAGGCGAAGAAGCTCGGTCTCGACGTCATGGTCGGAAACATGATGGGGACCAGCCTGTCGATGGCGCCGTCGTTCATCGTCGGGCAGCTGTGCGACATCGTCGACCTCGACGGGCCGACATTTCTCGCGCGCGATCGCGATCCGGGCGTCAGCTATCGCGATGGCATGATCCATTGTCCGGCGGAAATTTGGGGCAATTGACTAATTGTCCCAATTGGGTTGACATTTCTCCAATTAGGACAATAGTCGCAAAAGTGAAATCTTCTGGGTGGGGATCAAATGATCGGTGAGCGCGGTTTGGCGCCCACCGTTCGGCGCTTCTGGGGCAACGAGTCGCCTGGAATATTATAACGATAACATAATGATAACTTATGGGGCCGCAGTGCGGCCAAACTCTGGGGACGAGATGATGAAACAGGGACTCTTTATCGCAGCAAGCATGGCCGCAGTCGCCGCCGCGATGCCGGCACAGGCGCAAGAAGCCGCCGCCGTCGAAGCATCGGGCGAAATCGTCGTGACCGCGCAGAAGCGCGTCCAGAATGTGCAGGACGTGCCAATCTCGATCGCGGTCGTCAGCGGCGAAGTCCTGCAGGAGCAGGGCTCGGCCTCGCTCGTCGACTACGCGGGCTATGTGCCCGGCATGAACGTCAGCAACAGCGGCACGCCGGGTCAGACGACGATTACCCTGCGCGGCGTCGCACCGCTCAATGCCAGCCAGACCGTCGGCATCTATCTCGACGACGCGCCGGTCGGATCGAGCGCGATCTACAACCGCGCGGGGGCGTTCACGATCGACCTCATGCCATATGACCTCGAACGGATCGAGGTGCTCAAGGGCCCGCAAGGCACGCTCTATGGCGCAAGCTCGATCGGCGGGCTCGTCAAATATGTGACCGTCCAGCCGGACACGACGCAGTTCAAGGTCCGCGCCGGGGTCGAGGGTTTCGCGATCAAGGGCAGCGACGGGCTCGGCTGGGGCGCGCAGGCGATGGTCAATGTGCCGATCATTCAGGACAAGCTTGCGGTCAGCGGCAGCTTCGCGTGGCGCAGCACCCCGGGCTGGGTCGACAGCGTCAACAATGCCGCGCTCAAGGACCAGAACGACTATGAACAGCGCGGCGGCCGCGCGGCCCTGCTGTGGACGCCGACGCCCGAATTCAACGTCAAGCTGGTCGGCATCTGGCAGTCGCTCGACTCCGAAGGCAATGGTCTCTACGCCGCCGACCTGACCGGCACGCGCCTCGGCGACGGGCGGTCGTACAATAATTACGTCCCCGAATCCTATGACATCGATCTCGATTATTATTCGGCGACGATCGACTATGATTTCGGCGCCGCGACGCTGACTTCGGCAACGACGTACAGCAAGACTCAGAGCAGGCAACTGCAGGATGCGAGCTATGCCTTCGGTGTCCTCTTCCCCTTGCTCACCGGCGACACGGTTCCTGCGGGGATTACGCCCTTCTCGCTCGATCTCGGGCTCAAGAAATGGACGCAGGAAGTCCGGCTCGCTTCGCCAAGTGGCGATCGCTTCGAATGGCTGATCGGCGGCTTCTTCACCGACGAGACCACCAGCAACGCGCAGCTCGTCCGGTCGTATGACATGGCGGGCAATATCATCCCCGCACTCGATCCGCTCGCGATCGTCGGCCTGCCCGCGACCTACAAGGAGTATGCGGTCTTCGGTAACGCCACCTTCAAGCTCAGCGAGCAGTTCGAAATCACCGGCGGCCTCCGCTGGGCGCGCAACAAGCAGACCTTCCGCCAGATCAGTTCGGGCGCGATCGTGCCGCAGGCCGACGATCCGGGCAAATCGGCCGAAAGCGTCTTCACTTACTCGATCAGTCCGCAATTCCACATCAATGAGGACGCGATGCTCTATGCGCGTCTTGCCACCGGCTACCGTCCGGGCGGCCCGAACGTCATCGTGCCCAATGTGCCACCGACGGTCGATGCCGACCGGATGAAAAACTATGAAATCGGGCTGAAGGCCGACTTCGTCGATCGCCTCGTTTCGGTCGATGTCGCGATCTTCATGATGGACTGGACCGATATTCAGGTCGTGCGCTCCTTCGGCGGCGTGTCGGGCGGGGCGAACGGCGGCAAGGCGCGAAGCAAGGGCATCGAGGGCAGTTTCGCGCTGCGTCCGGCACCTGGTCTGACCCTTAGCGCGACGGGCAGCTACACCGACGCCTCTCTGTCCGAAGATGTGCCCGACATCAGCGGCGTCGACGGCGATCGTCTGCCGGCCGTGCCGAAATTCAGTGGCGCGTTGCGCGCCGATTATGAATTCGAACTCGGCGGCGGCGACAAAGGCAGCTTCGGTGTGGGCATCCGCCACGCGAGCAGCCGCCTGTCGCTGGTCGAAAGCGATCCGCTCGTCGCGCGCGCCAAACCCTATACGTCGGTCGATCTCAATGCGTCGGTGACTTTGGGCGATCACTGGACAGCGCGCGCTTATGCCCGCAATCTGTTCGACAATAAGGGGGAGATGGCGCGGACGACGATGGCTGACGGTCTCAACCAGCCGAGCTTCCTCGCGATTTCGCCGCTGCAGCCGCGGACGATCGGCGTCGCGCTCGACATGGCTTTTTGAGCGGATTGGAGTTGGACCAGATGAACGCGCCCGTCGGCAGGCTGGAGGACAGCCTGACCCTGCCGCAGCCCTATTTGCTGTTCCTCGGCGACACGACCAACGCGGCCTATGCCAAGACCGCCTTTGGTCTCGCCGACTGGGCAGGGGACCGCTGCACGGGTGAATGGGCGATCGACGGTTGCACCGTTTCGACCGGACTGCCGCGCCTGTCGCCCGCCGACGCGCGGGCGGCGGGGGCACGGTCGCTGGTGATCGGCGTCGCCAATCAGGGCGGGGTCATCGGCGCGGCGTGGGTCGCGGTGCTCGTCGAGGCGATGGAGGCGGGGCTCGACATCGTCAGCGGGCTCCACACCAAGCTTACGAGCGTAGCCGCGCTCGTCGAGGCGGCGCGGCGGACAGGGCAGCGGCTGATCGACATCCGCACCCCGCCGCCGTCGATCGCGGTGGGCACCGGGCGCAAACGGACGGGCAAGCGCCTGCTGACCGTCGGTACCGACTGTGCGCTCGGCAAGAAATACACCGCGCTCGCGTTGCATCGGGCCTTTGTGGGGCGCGGCCTCGACGCCGATTTCCGGGCGACGGGTCAGACGGGCATCATGATTGCGGGCGGCGGCATGCCGATGGACGCGGTCGTATCGGATTTCGAGGCCGGGGCCGCCGAAATGCTCAGCCCCGACGCGCCCACCGGTCACTGGGATGTGATCGAGGGACAGGGGTCGATCTTCAACCCCGCCTATGCCCCGGTGTCGCTCGGCCTGCTCCACGGCAGCCAGCCCGACGTGTTCGTCGTCTGTCACGACCCGACGCGCAGCGTGGTCCTCGGCATGGAAAGCTTTGCCTTGCCCTCGGTCGAGGAGGTGATCGACATGACGATCCGCCTCGGCAGCCGCACCAATCCCGCGATCCGCTGTGGCGGCATCAGCTTCAACACGTCGAGCTATGACGCCGACGCGGCCGAGGCGGTGATGGCGGCCGAACGTGAACGCCTCGGGCTTCCCGTCGCCGATCCGATTCGTGGCGGCGCGGCGTTCGATGCACTTGTGGAAAGCATTCTCGCGTGAGTGTGGGCGAGACGGGCAGCGGGTCGAGCTGGTTCCAGCGCTACCTGCTGCCCGGTTTTGCGCTGAAAGCCGTCATCATCGGCGGCGGCTATGCAACAGGGCGCGAACTTGCTGAATATTTCGTGCCTTCGGGGCCGTGGGGCGGGCTGTCCGCGATGCTGCTCGCAACGCTGATCTGGAGCGGGGTGGCTGCGCTGACCTTTGCGCTCGCGCTCAAGATGGGCGCCTATGACTATCGCAGCTTTTTTCAACGCCTGCTCGGTCCGGCGTGGGTGGCTTTCGAAATCGCCTATCTGATTTTCGTGGTGCTGATCCTGGCGGTATTCGGTGCGGCAGCGGGCGCAATCGGCGCCGCGACCTTCGGCTGGCCCGAACTCGCCGGATCGGTCCTGCTGGCCGTCAGCATCGTAGCCTTCACCGCATTCGGGACCGAAATCGTCGAGAAGCTGTTCAAATATGCGACGATGCTGATCTATTCGGTCTATGCGCTTTTCCTGATTTTCGCGCTGACCAGCTTCGGCGATCTGATCGTTCAAGGCTTTGCCAGCGCGCCCCGGCCTTCGGGCAACTGGGTCGCCGGCGGGCTGACCTATGCCAGCTATAACATCGTCGGCGCGGTGATCATCCTGCCGGTGTTGCGGCATCTTACCAGCCAGCGCGATGCCGTCATTGCCGGCCTGATTGCCGGGCCGCTCACGATGCTGCCGGCGATCCTCTTCTTCGTATCGATGATGGCCTTTTACCCATCGATCGGTGCCGAGACCTTGCCCTCCGACTTCCTTCTGCGTCAGATGGCGGTGCCGGGATTTCATGTGCTGTTTCAGCTGATGATCTTTGCCGCGCTGCTCGAAAGCGGCGTCGGTGCCATCCACGCGATCAACGAAAGGATCTCGGGAGTCGTCGAAGCGCGCGGTCGTCCCCCGATTGGCACTGCGGTGCGGGCGGGAATCGGAAGCGTCATACTGGTCGGTTGCATGTTCGTTGCGGCGCGTATCGGCCTCGTCGACCTGATCGCCAGCGGATACCGCTTCCTCGCCTGGCTATTCCTCGCCGTATTCGTCTTGCCGCTCATCACCATCGGGACCTGGCGCCTGCTGCGTCCGTCCACTGCTCCCCATATGGAGGCTTTGCCATGAAACGCCTGCTTGCCTTGTCGCTTATGCTTTCGGTCGCCGTGCCCGCATGGGCCGAACCGCCCGCCGACATCGCCGAAAGCGTCGAGGCGCTGCGCCAGAAAGTCGGCGCGGCGGGCGTGTCGATCGCGATCGTCGAGGACGGCAAGACGACGCTGTCGCGCGGCTGGGGCGTGCGCAAGATCGGCGAACGCGCGCCCGTCGACGAACAGACGATTTTCCAGACCGGCTCGACGGGCAAGGCGATGACCGCCGCGGCGCTCGCGATCCTCGTCGACGAGGGCAAGATTGCGTGGGACGATCCGGTCATCAAATATATGCCCTGGTTCCGCATGTATGATGCATGGGTGACGCGCGAAATCACGATCCGCGACCTGCTCGTCCACCGCAGCGGGCTCGGGCTGGGGCAGGGCGACCTGATGTTCGTGCCGCGCACGCACCTGACGCGCAAGCAGACCGCCGAACGCGTCGCCTTCCTGAAACCCAAGACGAGTTTTCGTTCGGCCTATGCCTATGACAATATTCTCTATGCCGTTGCGGGACAGCTGATCGAGGAAGTCACGGGGCAGACGTGGGAAGACTTCATCCGCGCGCGCGTCCTGCGCGCTGGGGGCATGAAGAATGCGACGAGCGACAGCGAGGACCGCTTCCGCATTCCGAACCGGTCGTGGCCGCACGCGCGTCTTTCGGGCGCGCTGCGTGGCCTCGGCCCGCAGGCGGCGCTCGACGAACGCGACGAACTCGGCCGCAATGGCGCCCCCGCCGGCGGGCTCGCGCTCAGCGCCGACGACATGGCGGCGTGGCTCAAGATCCAGCTCGCGCACGGCGCGCTGCCGAATGGCAAACGCCTGTTCAGCGAAAAACAGGCGGAGGAGATGTGGAAGCCCGTCACCCCGATGCCGATCTCGCCGCTCCCCGACCAGCTCAAGCCCGCACAGCCGACGCAGCAGGCCTATGCGCTCGGATGGAATGTGCAGGACTATCGCGGCCACCGCATCATCCAGCATGGTGGCGGCGTCTTCGGCTCGATCACGCGCGTCGTGATGATCCCCGACAAAAATGTCGGCTTCGCGATCATGATGAACAGCGAGGACAGCGGCATGCTGCTCGGCCTCACCTATGATCTGCTCGACCATTATCTCGATCAGCCGGACTATGGCTGGACCCAGAAATGGGAGGATTGGTATCAGTCGCGGCTCGCGGGCGGAGTCGAATATCTGAAACAGGCAAAGGCGTCGCCGGCGAAGAGCGGTCCCTCGCTCGATCTGGCGCGCTATGCGGGCCGCTACCGCGATCCCTGGTATGGCGATATCGTGATCGGGCAGGCAGCGACCGGCCTGACGATCGATTTCACCTCGACGCCGCGGATGGCGGGGCGGCTCAAACATTGGCAGTATGACAGCTTCGTCACCGATTTCGACGATCCGGCGATCGAGCCCGCCTATGTCACCTTCGCGCTCGACGCCGAGGGCAAGATCACCGGCGTAACGATGAAGGCGGTGAGCAAGATTGCCGATTTCAGCTGGGATTATCACGATCTCGACCTGAAGCCCGTGGGGGACAAGAAGTGAAGCGTCTCGCTATCCTGCTGACCGCAACCGCGCTCACGGCCTGTTCGCCGGGCGGCGACAAGCCGAAGACGGCACCCGAAGCGCCGCTGCACAGCCGGATGCTCGTACTCGACACGCACCTCGACACGCCGCTCCATTTCGAACGCGCGGGCTGGAGCTTCGCCGATCGCCACGCGCTCGCCGACGACATGGCACAGCTCGATATTCCGCGGATGAAGGACGGCAACCTCGATGGCGGCTTCTTTGCCATCTATACCGATCAGGGGCCCCTGACCGCCAAGGGCTATGCCGATGCGCTCGCCTTTGCGCGCAAACGGTCGGACCTGATCGACAAGACCATCGCGGCGAATTCGGGCACGATCGCGCCCGCGCTGACCGCGGCGGACGCGGTGCGGCTCAACAAGGAAGGCAAGCTCATTGCCTTCAAGTCGATGGAGAACAGCTATCCGCTCGGCGAAGACCTGTCGTTGCTCAAGGAGTTTTACGACAAGGGCCTCCGCCTCGCCGGGCCGGTGCATTCGAAGGACAATCAATTCGCCGACAGCGCGACGGGAGAGCGGCGCTGGAAGGGACTGAGCCCGCTCGGCAAGCAATGGGTGGCCGAGATGAACCGCCTTGGCATCGTCATTGACGCGAGCCATTCGTCCGATGCGGCGTTCGACCAGATTCTCGCGCTGTCGAAATATCCGATCCTTCTTTCGCATTCCAGCCTGCGCTCGGCCTATAACCACCCGCGCAATCTCGACGAGGGACGGCTGAGGGCGCTTGCGGCAAAGGGCGGCGCGATGTGCATCTCGACGATCTTCATGTCGGAAATGAACATGTCGCCCGCGCGGGCCGAGCTGTTCGGCAAATATGAGCGCATCGGCCAGATCGCGCCTGCTGAGCAGGCCGACCTGAACCGCCAGTGGCGCGAGCTCGACAAGACCGAGAAACTATGGGCCGCCGATTTCGAAGGCTATATGAAGATGGTGCTGCGCGCGATCGAGGTCGGCGGCGTCGACCATATCTGCTTCGGCGCGGACTGGGACGGTGGCGGCGGCCTTCCGGGCTTTGAGGATATTTCGGCGCTGCCCAAAGTCACCGAGCGGCTGAAGGCTGCGGGCTATTCGGACGCCGATATCGAAAAGATGTGGAGCGGCAATATCCTGCGCGTGCTCGCCGCACAGAGGAAATAGCCTCAGTTCCGGAAGCTCTTGGGGTCGATCCCAAGCTTCTGCATCTTGTCGTACAGCGTCTTTCGGGGAAGCCGCAGCCGCGCCATCGTCTCGGCGATATTGCCGCGCGTCTGCGCCATCGTGTCGTGGATGATCGTCGCCTCGAACCGCCGCACGCGTTCGGCGAGCGGCGCGTCGGTGGGCATCGCCGACAGGCCGGGGTCTGAAGGCAGGTCGAGCACGACGCTATAGGCGAAATTCTTGAGCTCGCGGACATTGCCCGGCCAGTCATGCTCGACAAGGTGGCGGCGCACGCCGTCGTCGATCTGGAATTGCGCCATCCCCATCTTCGCTGCCGCCTCGTCGAGAAAGAAGGCGAAGGTTTGCGGGATGTCCGAGCGGCGTTCCCGCAAGGGCGGAATACGCAGCTTCACGACATGCAGCCGATAATAAAGGTCCTCGCGAAAATCGCCGCCGCGCACCGCGTCCATCAGGTCGGTCTTCGTCGCGGCGACAACGCGCAGGTCGACGGGCTCGGGGGCGGCCGCGCCGATTGGCTGCACCTCGCGCTCCTCGATCACGCGCAGCAATTTCGCCTGCACCGACGGGTGCATCGTGTCGATCTCGTCGAGGAACAATGTGCTGCGATGCGCGCTACGGATGCGCCCCGCCTGGCCGAGCTTGCCGCTGCTCCGGTCGATCAGGTCGCTGCCGAACAGTTCGGCCTCCGCCAATTCCTGCGGTAGCGCGGCGCAGTTGACCGCGACGAGCGACCCCGCGCTCCGCCGGCTCTGGCGGTGGAGCATATGCGCGACCAGTTCCTTGCCCGTCCCCGTCTCGCCCTCGATCAGCACGTCGATGTCGGCCTGCGCGAGCTGCGCGATCGTCTCGCGCAGCCGGACCATCGCCGGGCTTTCGCCGATCAGCGGGCTGTCGATCGCCGCCGCCGCCGCGGTCAGCCGCCGGTTGTCGAGCACCAGCGCGCGATGCGCGAGCGCGCGGCGTGCGATCCCGACGAGATGGTCGGCGGCGAAGGGTTTGGCGAGAAAGTCGAACGCGCCGTCGTGGAGCGCGCGCACGGCCATCGCGACATCGGCGTGGCCGGTGATCAGGATGACGGGGATATCGGGATCGATCGCGTGGATCGCGGCGCGCAGTTCGAGCCCGTCCATCCCCGGCATGCGGATATCGGTGACGACGACCCCGGTGAAGCCCGCATCGATTCGTGGCAAGACGCTCTGCGCGTCGGGAAAGGCCGCGACCGCCAGCCCGGCAAGATCGAGCGTCTGGACATTCGCCTCGCGAAGCGCCGCATCGTCGTCGACGAAGAGAATCGTCTGCTTGTCGGTGAAGAAGCTCATGCCAGCCTCAACGTCAGGCGGAAGCCCGCGCCGCCGAACGGGGAGGGGATCAGCGTCAGCGCGCCGCCGAATTCGGCCATGATATCGCTCGCGATCGCCAGTCCAAGCCCGAGCCCGTCGGGCCGCCCCGTGACGAAGGGGGTGAAGAGCTGCGGCAACAGTGTGGCCGGAACGCCGGGGCCGTTATCGCAGACGTCGATATGGACCGGGTCGCTGCCGTGCGCGTGGAGCGCAATGCGGGGCTCTTTTTCTCCGTGCACCGCATCGGCGGCATTTTGCAGCAGATTGACGAGCACCTGTTCGAGCCGGACGCGGTCGGCGTGTACCGATGTCGCGGGATTTTCGATGTCGACGTCGAGCGTGATTCCTTGCGCGCGCAGCCGGTCGCCGATCAGGAGCAGCGTCCCGTCGACCGCCGATTGCACTGCGACGGGGCCAAGCGGCGTGGGCTTGCGGCGCGCAAAATTGCGCAGCTCATTGGTGATCGCGCCGACGCGTGCGGTCAGCGCGACGATCGTATCCAGATTGCCGCGCGCCTTGTCGGGCTCTGCGCGCTCGAGATAGCGCAGGCTGTTTTCGGCAAAGGTCCGGATCGCGGCGATCGGCTGATTGATTTCGTGCGCGACGCCCGCGGTGATCTGACCGATCGACCCGAGCCGGCTCGCCTGCGCCAGTTCCTCGCGCGCGGCGCGATAGCGGCGGTCGGTTTCGCGCTGCCGTTCGGACGCCAGCCGCAGTTCGTCGTTCGCCGTGCGCAGGTCGCGCGTGCGTGCGGCGACCTCGCGTTCGAGTGCATCATGCGCGGCCTGGCGCAGCGTCTGTCGCTCGACGAGGCGGAGCAAGGTGATGATCGCCGCGCCGACAAGGATCAGCAGGACGAGGAAGGCCACGCGCGCGGTGGCATTGGCGCTGGCGCGTGCGGGCGCGGCGGGCTGAAGCAGGCGGAGTGTGCCGCCGGGAAAGGAAACGCGCTCGTCGGCCTGGCGATACAACTCCGCCCCGACACGAACGCCGCCGTCGACGCGCTCGACCGGCAGCGGATCGAGGCGCGCGTCGCCATAACTTCGCGTCGCGCGAAGCCGCTGCTGCGTCGCGGCCGAAATCGGGACAAAGGACCGGAAGCGCCAACGCGGCTCGCTGCTCATGACGATGATCCCCGCCGCATCGATGACGAGCGTCGCTGCGGCGGAATCGGCCCATCGCGCTTCGAGTTTGTCGAATTCGACCTTGAGCACGATCACGCCCAGCTGGCGCCCGCCGACATCGACGCGGCGCGCAAGATAAAGGCCGGGACGCCCGCTCACGGTGCCCAGTGCGAACAGCTCGGCCTCACCATCGCGCATCGCGCCCTGAAAATAGGGACGAAAACGGTAATTCTCGCCGACAAAACTCGTCGGCGCGCGCCAGTTGCTCGCCGCGATCGTCGTGCCGTCGGCGTCGATTACGTAGATCACCGTCGCGTCGGTGCGCGCCGCCAGCTGTTCCAACTCGCGATCGAGCCGGCGTGAAGCGGCGTCGCTCTTGTCGGCGAGCGCCGCGCGGACGTCGGGAAATTCGGTGAGCACGCGTGGCAGCAGGCGGAATTTCTGCAGCTCGCTCTCGAGCAGGCTTGCGTGTGCGCGCGCATTCTGCCGCGCCTCGACATCGGCCTGTGCGCCGGCGCGATCCGCTGCCCAATGCGCGAGGCCCAACGCCGCGACGAGCAGGATTGCCAATCCGATTGCGACCGCGACGAACAGGCGTCGGCGGTTGGTGTGCGGGCCGACCGGGGTCGAATCATTCTTCAACGGCATGTGTGGATTATTGCACAAAATTTGCAATACGTATGCGGAATTTTGCACAAATTTACTGCGGCCGCCTTCTCTTTCCATGTATTATATCAATAATAACAACATCAAGAGATCATATTGCGCGTCATTTGACGGCGATTCCATCGCACCCCTATTTTCAGACATCGGCCGGGAAACACCCCGGTCCGCGTCGAGCCGGACGCAGATATGGGGAGAGGCTGGTGGCAGCCACGATCGACATGAATGCGGTGCACACGCCGGCAAAGCCCGGACCGTGGTGGTCGCATCTCTATGTGCAGGTGCTCGCGGCGATCGCCGGCGGCGTGCTGCTCGGCCATTTCTGGCCCGGAATTGGCGTCCAGCTTCAGCCGCTCGGCAAGGGCTTCATCGACCTCGTCAAGATGATCATCGCGCCGGTGATCTTCCTCACCGTTTCGACCGGCATCGCATCGGTCGGCAGCGGCAAGACGCTCGGGCGCCTGACGGCCAAGACCTTCGCCTATTTCCTCTTCTTCTCGACGCTCGCGCTGATCATCGGGCTGATCGTCGCCAATGTGGTGCAGCCGGGCGCGGGGATGAATATCGACCCGAGCACGCTGGACCCGAACGCCGTCGCCAAGATCGCCGAATATGACGCGAAGGCGCACGACACCTCGCTCGTCGGCTTCCTGCTCGCGATCATTCCCACGACCTTCGTCTCGGCGCTGACCTCGGGCTCGATCCTGCAGGCGCTGTTCGCGGCGATCCTGTTCGGCATCGCGCTTTCGCACACGGGCGCGGCGGGTGCACAGGTGCTCGGCATGCTCGAAAAGCTTTCGAGCGTCTTCTTCTATCTCGTCGGCATGCTGATGCGCTTCGCCCCGATCGGCGCGTTCGGCGCGATGGCCTTCACCATCGGCGAATATGGCGTCGAATCGCTCGTCAATCTCGGCGCGCTGATCGCGACCTTCTATCTGACCTCGATCCTGTTCGTGGTCGTCATCCTTGGCGGGATGGCGCGGCTCTGCGGCTTTTCGATCTTCCGCCTGATCGCTTATCTCAAGGCCGAGCTGCTGCTCGTGCTTGGCACCTCGTCGTCCGAGGCGGCGCTGCCGAGCCTGATGGAAAAGCTCGAGAAAGCGGGCTGCGCAAAATCCGTCGTCGGTATGGTCGTGCCGACGGGATACAGCTTCAATCTCGACGGCACCAATATCTATATGACGCTCGCGGCGCTGTTCGTCGCACAGGCGACAGGTATCGACCTCAGCCTCGGCGACCAGGTCACGCTGTTGCTCGTCGCGATGGTCAGCTCGAAGGGCGCGGCGGGAGTCACCGGCGCCGGCTTCATCACGCTCGCCGCGACGCTGACGGCGGTCCCGACCGTGCCCGTCGCGGGGCTCGCGCTGATCCTCGGCATCGACCGCTTCATGAGCGAATGCCGCGCGCTCACCAACTTCATCGGTAACGCGCTCGCCGCGATCGTCGTCGCGATGTGGGAAAATGCGCTCGACCGCGATGCGCTGAACCGCGCGCTCCGCGGCGAGCCTGCACCGCTCGCCGCGGCACCCGTGGAGACTGACAGCGATTGACGCCGGCCGGGCGCCGAAATTCAAACAATAAAATTGGGGAGAGTGACAATGAAACGCAGTTTTGGAACAATGCTTCTGGCGAGCACGGCGATCTGCCTTCTCGCGGGCGCACCCGCGCAGGCTCAGACGGCAACCGCCGATCCGGCCGCCGATGCCGCCACCGATGAGCCGCAGTCCGACGGCGCCCCCGCCGACGAAATCGTCGTCGTCGGCACGCGCATCGAGGGCGCGCGCGTAACCGAGGCGCTGCCCGTGGTCGTCGTCAATCAGGACAGGCTCGACGCGATCGGCGCGGTCAGCGGCGACGAACTGATCCGCAACATCCCGCAAATGGGCGACGTCAGCTTCAACCCCGGCAACAATGCACAGACCAGCAACGCCGCGCGCGGCGACGTCGGTTCGGTGAATTTGCGCTCATTGGGCGTCGGAAACACGCTGGTGCTGCTGAACGGCCGCCGCATCGTCACGCATCCGGCCAGCCAGGGCCTGTCGGACACTGGCACCGTTCCTGTGCTCAGCTATAATTCGAACGCGATCCCGACAACGGGGCTGCAGCGGCTCGAAGTGCTGCTCGACGGCGCCGCCGCGCTCTATGGCTCGGACGCCGTCGCGGGCGTCGTCAATACGGTGCTCAAGGACAATTACGACGGCCTGCGCATGCAGGCGCAATATGGCGGCGCTGAAGGTACGCACCTGCGCGAATTCCAGGGCAATATCCTTGCGGGCAAGAGCTTCGACCGCGGCAATATCACCGCCTCGTTCGAGTATACCGACCGCTCGGCGCTGCGCGCAGAGGATCAGGACTTCACCGCGTCGGCGAACCTGCGCCCGCTGTTCGCCGACTATCCCGACTTCGCTGGCTCGTTGACCCCTGACGGCCGCGCGACGCGCGGCGCATGGCCGGCGCTGCAGGTGCCCGTCACCGGCGGCCGGCCGCGCCGCGGGACGACGAACCTGACGACCGCCGCCGGTTCATTCACCGTTCGCCCGACACGCCTCGGGGGATGTACGCAGGCGCTGACCGCCGACCTCTGCCTGGTCAACACCGCGCTTGCGACGAACAACGCGTTTCGCGACCTGCGTTACGATACCGCGGTCGGAACCACGGTGATGCCGAGCGTCAAACGCTACAACGCCTTCGTGAACGGCCATTTTGATGTGACCGACGATCTGACCCTGTTCGGCGAGTTCGGCTATTACCGCTCGAATACGACGCGCATCCAGCCGCCGGTGATCAACCTCAACCAGATATGGATTCCGGCCAGCAACTATTACAACCCCTTCGGTGCGACGACGATCAACGGCCAGCCGAACCCCAATCGCATCCCGGGCCTAACCAATGTGCCGATCGCCGGCCTGCCGGTCCTGCTCACCACCTATCGTTTCGTCGATACCGGGCCGCAGGCGGTGAAAGTCTCGGGCGAGCAACTCCGCGGCCTGATCGGCGTGCGCGGCGAGGTCGCGGGTTTCAAATGGGACAGCGCCTTCGTCTATTCCGAAGCCTCTGCGGTCGACAGCAGCCTTGCGGTGCGCAGCTCGGCGCTCCAGCAGAGCCTCGGCCTATCGACACCCGACGCCTATAACCCGTTTAATGGCGGCTGCGTCGACAGCCTTAGCTCGGGCGATTGCACCCCCAGTTCGCAGGCGGCGCTCGACGCAATCACCTTCCAGCTTCGGCGCCGGTCGAAGACGACGCTGACGATGGGCGACTTCCGCGCCTCGCGCTCGGACCTGTTCGCGCTGCCCGGCGGCGATGTCGGCGTGGCCTTCGGCCTGGAAGTGCGGCGCGAGACCCAGCGAGACGATCGCGATTCCGCCGTCGATGGATCGAGCCCTTTCATCGATGCGGTCAGCGGCGCCGTGACGATCAGCGATGCCGCGGCGGTCAGCGACAACCCCGACACCTATGGTAAGCGCACGGTCGCCGCCGGCTATGCCGAGCTTGCCGTCCCGCTGGTTTCGGAAGAGATGAACATCCCGCTGGTCCGGCGCTTCGACGTGCAGCTTGCCGGTCGTTTTGAACATTATAGCGATTTCGGCAGCGTTGCCCGGCCGAAGATTGCGGCGGCATGGGACATCGTCGATGGCTTCCGCCTGCGTGGTTCCTTCTCGCAGGGGTTCCGCGCCCCGAACCTCGAACAGGTCAATGCGGTCGAATATGCGCGTCTCGCGACCAGCCAGGACTTCCTGCGCTGCGAGGTGGATCTGCGCGCCGGCCGGATCGCCAATTTTACCGAATGCGGCAACAATGTCGGCTATTCGCGCCGCGTCTCGGGCAATCCCGATCTGAAGCCCGAAAAGAGCACCAACTATAATCTTGGCATGGTGTTCGAACCGACCTTCATACCGTCCGATCTCGGCCGCATGACCTTCACCGTCGATTATTGGTCGATCAAGCAAAAGGGTATCGTCGGCATCCTCGGTAACGATACGGCGGTGGCGCTCGACTATCTGCTCCGCCTGCAAGGGTCGTCGAACCCCAATGTCATCCGCAGCGCGCCCGATGCCGACGATGTCGCCGAGTTCGCAGGCACCGGTATCGCGCCGGTGGGCGCGATCACGACGGTGCGCGACCAGTTCATCAACCTGCAGCCGCAGACCGTCCGCGGCCTCGATTTCGCCTTCTACTGGCAATCGCCAAAGACCGATGTCGGCAAGTTCGATTTCTCGGTCAATGCGACGCGGCTGCTCAAATTCTCGCGCTCGCCGGGCGACGCCGTCGACCAGCTTGTCGCGGCCCGCGCCGCCGGCAATATCAACGCCGCGACGCCGCTGCCCGAGACCCAGAATCTGATCGAAGCCAACGGCCGGCCGAAATGGCGCGGCACAGCGTCGCTGACCTGGTCGCTCGGTCAGTTCCAGATCGGGACTTTCGCGCGCTACACGGGCGCGGTCGATGAAACCGGGTTCGTCGACGCCGACGGCAACCCGTGGCGCGTCAAGTCGCAGCTGACGGGCAACCTCTATGCACAGGTGCGGATCAGGGACGCCGGCGGTCTCGGCGGCGACATGCGCTGGCGCGTCGGGGTGCGCAACATCACCAACGAAAAGCCGCCGCTTTCGTCCGAGGGCTATCTGGGGTCGCTTTACAGCCCCTATGGCCGCTATTGGTACAGCTCGGTCACCACGGAGTTCTGATATGAAATATGGGCACGGCATCTGGTTCCTGATCGGCGCTGCCGCGCTCGCCGTCGCGCCGGCGGCATCGGCAAAGGAGAGCGCGCCCGCGCCAACCGCCGCCGGCGCGACATCTGCTCCGACGAAGGCAGCACCGAAGACGATCCTGTTCATCGGCAACAGCTTCACGCAGGGCGCCCATTCGGCGGCGCGCAACTGGCGCGCGGGGACGGTCACCGACCTCAACAACGCCGGCTATGGCGGCGTGCCCGCGCTGTTCAAGCTCTTCGCCGAGCAGGCGGGGCTCGACTATCGGGTCAGCCTTGAGACGCAGGGCGGCAAGTCGCTGGGATTCCATTATGACGAGCGGCGCCAGCTTTTCGACAAGGCGTGGGACATCGTCGTGCTGCAGGAATTCAGCACGCTCGACCGCGCAAAGCCCGGCGATCCGTCGGACTATATGCGAAACGTCGGACGGCTGGCATCGCTGTTCAAGGCGCGCAATCCTGCGGTCGACATCCGGCTCGCGGCGACCTGGAGCCGCGCCGACCAGATCTACAAATCCGGCGGGCATTGGTACCGAAAGCCGGTGACGGCGATGGCCGATGACCTCCGCGCCGCGGCCGATCGCGCACGATCCTCCACCCCGTCCGTGGCGGGTATCGTGCCGGTCGGCCAGGCCTGGAACCGCGCGATGACGACAGGCGTCGCCGACCCCAATCCCTATGACGGCATCGCCTATGGCCAGCTCGATCTGTGGGCGTATGACCATTATCACGCTAGCGTCGCGGGTTATTATCTCTCGGCGCTTGTCACCTTCGGCGCGATCACCGGGGTCGACCCGACGACGCTCGGCGCAAAGGAGAAGGGCGCCGACGAACTGGGCCTCTCGGACGCACAGGCGGCGGCGCTGCAAGGCGTTGCGCGTGATACGCTCGCGAACGGATAGTCAGCCTTCGGGAGAAAAAAGGGAGCCGGACAGGTAGGATGCTCGCCTGCCAATTCGTTGGCCGCAGGGAGAAAACGGAAAAATCCCTGCGTTCATCATCCCTGTCGCGTCCGATTAACACGGCTCCACAAGCGTATTCGGCGTCACGCTATGACAGTCGAGGCGGACCGCGCGGGGTTGGGGGAGGTACATGATCCGTCTCGGTGGGGTGATTAAAGCAAGCCGATCTGTCGCCGATAAGGTCCGAGATCTGACCGCCTGATTGTACCAACGGCAACAAAAAGACTGGATGGTACAGTGGCTTTCTCACCTCTCAGGTCTGCAGCCCGTTCGGCCACCCGGCTATTCCCGATGCAACGGACGCAACCCGCGTCGTCGCAGGGAAAGGGCAAATGCCATGAAGGTCGTCGTGATCGGAGGAACCGGGCTTATCGGTTCAAAAGTCGTCAGCAAACTGAACGCTCTGGGGCATCAGGCGGTCGCCGCCGCGCCGAACACCGGCGTCAACACGCTGACCGGCGAAGGACTTGCCAAGGCATTGGGCGGCGCGGAGGTCGTCGTCGACCTCGCTAATTCGCCGACCTTCGACGAAGCCGCGATCACCTTCTTCAAGACCGCGGGCGAGAATGTGGCCAAAGCCGAAAAGGCCGCGGGCGTCGGGCACCATGTCGCGCTGTCGGTCGTCGGCACCGAAAAAATGGGCGTCAGCCCCTATTTCTTGGCGAAGCAGGCGCAGGAAGAGCTGATCCGGGGCAGCGGGATTCCCTTTACGATCGTCCACGCGACCCAGTTCATGGAATTCCTGCGCGGCATCGGCCAGTCGGCGGTGGTCGGCGACGAAATCCACCTGTCGCACGCCTATATCCAGCCGATGGCGGCCGAGGATGTCGCCGACGCGGTAACCTCGGTAGCGCTCGCTGAGCCCGCCAACAAAATCGTCGAGATCGGCGGGCCCGAGAAATTCCACCTCGACGAAATCATCGGCAAGGTGCTTGCGTTCGACGGTGACACGCGCCCGGTCGTGACCGACCCCGAGGCGCGTTATTTCGGACTGCGGCTCGACGATGACTCGCTGATCCCCAGCCCAGGCGCCAAGCTCGGCTCGACGCGCTTCGACTGGTGGCTGGAAAATGTCCCGCCGCCGTCGAAGAAATAATCATCTGCGATCCAAGGGGAAGATCACCATGCTCAAGTCTATTTGTATCTGGACGGCCGTCATCCTCGGCATCGGCGCTGAGGCGAACGGGCTTTTCATGCTCTGGTCGCCCGGCGACTGGTACCTCGCGGTCCCCGGCGTTACGACCACCGGCCCGTTCAACCAGCACTTCATCCGCGACATCGGGCTAATCTTCCTCTTTGTGGGCACCTCGCTCCTCGTTGGCGCCTTTCGTCCGCAATATCGCGTGCTGCTCTGGACAACAGCGACACTCTGGCTCTGGGGCCATGCCTTCTTCCACTTCTGGGAAGTCGCTGTGGGTATCTGCGGCCCCGATGCTCTCGCGCGCGATTTCCCGGCGGTCACCTTGCCCGCAATCCTCACGGCATTGTTGAGCTGCTGGGCGATCGCCGACGCGCGCCGGGAACGGACCCGCGCCGCTTCCACCCTGTAAATCCTCTCAAGCAATTCAGGAGAATGACAATGACCCCCCGTATGAATATCTTTCAGGCCGCTCCCGATACGATGAAGGCGATGCTCGCCGTCGAAGCCACGTTCGAAAATTCGGGCATCGAGCACAGCCTGCTCGAACTGGTGAAGCTGCGCGCGTCGCAGATAAACGGCTGCGCCTTCTGCATCCACATGCACGTCACCGACGCGGTGAAGCATGGCGAAACCCACATGCGCATCCACCTGCTCGATGCGTGGCGCGAATCGCCGCTCTTTTCGGACCGCGAGCGCGCGGCGCTGAACTGGACCGAATCGCTGACCGGCATTGCCGAAACGGGCGCTCCCGACGCGGATTATGAGCTGCTGAAGGCGCATTTCGACGACAAGCAGATCGGCTATCTGACCGCCGCGGTTGCCGCGATCAATTTCTGGAACACCGTCCAGATCAGCCTTCGCGCGGTCCATCCGGTCGAAAAACCGGCCGCCGCCTGAGAGCCCCCGAGGCACTGGACCCGCTGACCCTGCCGTCCAGTGCCGACCCGGCCGCTGGGGCACCGCACTCCGGTGTCCCAGCGGCTCCCCGTCAGGAGATGATCGATGAAACTCTATTATTGCCCATGGGCCTGCAGCCTGGCCGCCCATATCGTGCTGCACGAAGCCGGCGTGCCCTTCGAGAATGAGAACGTCGACATCTGGACAAAGATCACCGCAAGCGGTGCCGATTTCAACAAAGTCACACCCAAGGGTTATGTCCCCGCGCTCCAGCTCGACAATCGCGAAATCGTCACCGAGAACATCGCCGTTCTCGACTATCTGGCCGGCGTCTATCCGCAATTCGGACTCGAAGGCCCGCTCGGCCGCACCCGGCTCGTCGAAGCACTCGCCTATATCTCGACCGAGATTCACAAAAGCTATAAGCCCTATTGGCACAACGGCACCGACGAGCAGAAGGCCGTCGCCAGCGCCTATATCACCGCGCGGATGCGCCTTCTCGGCGATACGGTCAAAGGCGATTATCTGTTCGGCGACCAGCCGACCGTCGCCGATTTCTACCTGTTCGTGAACACGCGCTGGGCCGAACGCTTTGGCATCGATATCCCGCCCGCGATCGCTGCGATCCACCAGCGGCTGAACGCGCGTCCTGCGGTGCAGGCGACGCTCAAGGCCGAGGGGCTCGCTTAACTGCGGGCACCTTGGCGGCTCCCCATCCGCGCGCTTTCTGTTATGCGTCGGTTGGTCAGCCGCTGCGATACCGGAGAAGATCATGCCGACGCGCCCCTTCGACTTTCACAACGCCGACGGTGATCGCCTTTCGGGTCGCCTCGAACTGCCGGTCGGTTCGACCAAAGCGTGGGCGCTGTTTGCGCATTGCTTCACCTGCGGGAAGGACAATAAGGCTGCGGTGCGGATATCGCGCCGTCTCGCCGGTGCCGGCATCGGTGTCCTGCGCTTCGACTTCACCGGGCTGGGCGCCAGTGAAGGCGAATTCGGCGCGGCGGGTTTCAGTCATAATGTGAAGGATCTGATCGACGCTGCCGGCGCGATGGATGCCGCCGGGATGCCGCCGATGCTGTTGGTCGGGCATAGCCTGGGCGGCGCGGCGGTCATTGCGGCAACGGGATCGCTGCCTGGCATCCACGCGGTCGCGACGATCGCGGCGCCATTCGACGTCGAGCATGCTCTCCAGCAGTTCGACCCCGAAGGGTTGGAGACGATCGAGCGCGAAGGAAGCGGCGTCGTCGCGATCGGTAGCCGCCCCTTCACCGTCCGCCGGGAGTTCGTCGCCAGCCTGCGCGAACAGGATCAGGGCGCGCGCCTCGCAAAGCTGAAGCGGCCGCTTCTACTCCTCCACTCGCCGATCGACCAGATCGTCGGGATCGAGAATGTCACCAGCATGTACCTCGCGGCCAAACACCCCAAGAGCTTCGTGTCACTCGACGGCGCCGACCATCTGTTGACCGACGCGCGCGACGCGGATTTCGCCGCCGACATGATTTCGGCCTGGGCCGGCCGCTATCTGCCCGCGACGCCGCCGACCGCGGCCAGCCAGTTCGACGCCGAGGCCGAGGAAACGGGGCTCGGCAAATTCCAGCTCGCGATGCGCGCGGGCAAGGCGGCTTTCATCGCCGACGAGCCCGAAAGCGTCGGCGGGCTCGGGTCGGGGCCGACGCCGTTCAACCTTCTCTCATCCGCGCTCGCCGCCTGCACGACGATGACCTTGCGCCTTTACGCCGACCGCAAGGGCTGGCCCGTCGACCGGATCCGCACCGGCGTCACGCATCGCAAGGAAAAGGGCGCCGAAAAGCCTGATATCTTCACCCGCCGCGTCGAGATCGAAGGCGCGCTCGACGATGCGCAGCACGCCGAGTTGATCAGTATCGCCGATCGCTGCCCGGTGCATCGCACGCTCGAGACGGGATCGCGCTTCGAGGCGGCCGAGGCGGGGTGGGAAGAACCCTTCGCGCCGGGGAACAATACGCCCGCTTAGTGCAGGGCGATTGTCGCCTCTCGGTTCTGCTATGACCACTCCCGCCGGGTTACATTGCTGTAAAGCAATCGCATCGCGGAGTGAAACGTCATGAAAATCACCATCATCGGAGGAACTGGCATGATCGGCCGCCGGCTCGCCGCGCGGCTGCGCGACGAGGGGCATGATGTCGTCGCGGCGGCCCGATCGACCGGGGTCAACACGATCAGCGGCGAGGGGCTGGCTGAGGCGATCGAAGGCGCCGACGTCGTCGTCGATGCGTCGAATTCTGGCTATGGCGATGCCGCCGACATGCGGCGCTTCTTCGCGGCGTCGAGCGACAATATATTGGCGGCCGCTCGCGCGGCTTCGATCGGACATTTTATCGCCCTGTCAGCGGTCGGTGCCGAAACGCTGAAAGGCGGTTATTTCCAGGCGAAGCGCGGTCAGGAAGAGCGGATATTGGGCGCCGGCGTCCCCTTTACAATCGTGCGGTCGACGCCCTTTTTCGAATTCGTCTACAAGATTGTCGACGCGGGCGGCGAGGGCGACCGGATGCGGCTCGCCCCTGTGACGATGCAACCCATCGCTGCCGACGATGTCGTCGCAGCGCTGGCGAGCGTGGTTACGGAAGCGCCGGCGAATGACATTGTCGAGATCGCCGGACCCGATACTTTCGGCCTTGCTGATCTTGCGGTCGAAATCCTGACCGCGAACGAGGATCCGCGCTGGATTTCGGTGGACCCCGATGCACATTATTTCGGTGCGCAATTCGATGGCGAGCCGCTCACCTGCGACAGTCGTCCGGGCATCGCGCGGCAGCGGTTCGATGACTGGCTGCGCGAATGGATCGCCTTCGCTTGAGGGTCAGGCGTCGCGGTTGATGCGGACGATCGTGTCTTCGTCGACCATATTGTCGAACCAGGTGATGAGCACCGAACGCAACAGCACTTCGTTCGACGCTTCGGCGAACAAGGTGAGCGAGGCGTGGAGCTTCGCGGCATCGACCTCGCCGAACACTGCCCGCGCGCTCGTCTGCACGAGGCGAAAGAGCGTCTCGACGGACTCACGATAGCGGCCTCCGAGCGGCGCGAAATCCAGATAGGCGCGCGCCTCGTCGAGCGAGGACAGCGCATAGAAACTCTCGTCGCCGCCTTCGTCGCCCAGCCGCGGGAAGATGAAATCCATATAGGGCGTGCACATCGCACCGCGGCGCAGGATGTCGATCGCATCGTCATAGGCTTCGGCCTGCGCGGTTACGAAGCGTTCAAGATCATATTCGTCGGTCATGGCGGGCCTCGATCAACCGGCGACGACGTCGGCGAATTCGGGATGGCGACCAAAGAAATTGACCATGAACTGGCAGCGCAGGATCGCCTTGCGGCCGGTCTGCCGCATCAGTTGGAACGCGCCCTCGGCGAGCTGCGACGCGATACCCATGCCCCAGAATTCGGACGGGACTTCGGTGTGGATCAGCACCAGTCGGCCTTCCTCGTCGACGCGGTAAAAGGCGGCAGCGGTCGAACCGTCGGGCAGATCGAGTTCGAAACAGCGCTTTTCGACATTGTCGATGACTTCGGCGTCCATGGCGGTTCCCTTTCGCGTGGAATGACCGGGACAGCCTACGCGCGCCGCGGCGCGGCAACAGGCCCAAGGGCTGCGTATATGATTGTACCGATCTTTACCCGGCTTTCGACAGCGCCGGTTGCTGCTCGATATCGCCCCATGTCTCGGCGAGTGCAGCCAGATCCTCTTTCGCACGCCGCACCGCGGCCGCCCGCTCGACCTCATTGGCGAACTGCATCGGCTGGGCGTCGACGAAAATGGGGGCCGCGACGCCGATGAAGCCGAAGGCTGCGCGCAGCGCCGGGGTGAGCGCGTCCATCGCAGCAAAGGGCGAGCCGGGGCGCAGGTCGACGCCGCGCGTCGTCAGGAACAGGACCTTTTTGCCGCCGAGCGTGCCGACGAACCGGCCATCATCGGTCGCGATATAGGTGAGGCCGCTGCGGACGATCGTGTCGACGAACGTCTTGAACGCGGCGGGCATCGTCCAATTGTGCATCGGCATCGCAAGGAGCAAGGCGTCGGCGGCGAGCAGGCGCGCGCACAGCGCGTCGGACACAGCCAACGCCTCGCGCATTTCGGCGGTGCGCTGATCGGCGGGCGTGTAGGTCGCGCTTGCGAACAGCCCGGTGATCGGGGGCAGGATCTCCTGCGCCAGATCGAGATAGTCGACCGACAAGGCAGGAAGCCCTGCGCGAAGTTGGTCGACGAAAAAGCGCGACAGCGCGCGCGAGCCCGAGTTCGCGCTTTTGGGGCTCGCGTCGACATGCAGCAGTTTCATCTCGTCTCCCCCGTCACGCCGCCTGCGCCGCAACCGGCACCGCTGCGCCCTCGTCGATCAGCGTCGCGAGCGTGTCGCACGCCTTGTCGAGTGTCTGCGCGCGCAGGTTGGTGACGCAAAGCACCAGTCCCGGCTGCGCCTCGGCCGGATTGGCGTACCAGACCGACAGCGGGCAGGGCGCGATACCATATTCGGGTGCGCGTTTTGCCAGTGCGACATCGTCATAGCCGCGCGGCAGATGCACGACGAGGGAAAGGCCCGCAAAGGCGTCGACGACGATGCCCGGATCGAGCCGCGCATGCAGCGCGTCGCGTCGTTCGCGATACAGACCCTTCATATGGCGCAGATGACGCAGGAAGTGCCCATCGGCGAGGAAGTCGGTGAGCGCGAGCTGGGTCGTTACATTGGGTGCGGGGTTGAGGTAGCCCGCGACCTCGCCGAACCGCGCGGCGAGCGCGAGCGGCGCGACGACGAAGCCGAGCCCCAGCGAGGGGCTGATCGTCTTGCCAAAGGTGCCGATATGGATCACGCGGCCCGCCGGATCGGAGGCAGCCATCGCCGGCGCGGCGCGGCCGCCAAGCTGGAGTTCGCTCAGATAATCATCCTCGATGATCCACGCGTCTTCGCGCTCCGCCCAGGCGAGCAGCGCGGCGCGGCGTTCGGACGACAGCGTGACGCCGGTCGGCGCTTGCTGGCCCGGCGTGACGATCGCCAGTGCGGCATCGGGCGCGGCGCGCACCCCCATATCGACGCGCAGGCCCTTGGCATCGACGGGGATCGGGATGGGCTTCAGTCCGGCGATTTTCAGCCCCATGCGGGCGACGGGATAGCATGGGTCCTCGACCCAGGCCGTGCGCCCTTGCACGCCGAGCGCCATCAGGGCCAGGCAGAGCCCGTTCTTGTAACCCGAGGTCAGGATGATCTGGTCAGGGTGGCAGCAGATGCCGCGCGTGATCGCGAGCTGCGCCGCGATCTGCGCGCGCAGTTCGGGTTCGCCGCGCGGATCGGGCGGCCCGACCGGCGCCATGGCATTGGCGCGGACCGCGCGGGTACGCAGGCGTGCCCATAATTTCGCCGGGAATGCATCCTGCGCCGGCACGCCCATCTGGAATGGCAGTGGGCGAAGCGAAAAGCCGCGTTCGAGGCCCTGCAACGGCCGCGGAATGTCGATCTGTTTCGCCTCGACCGGCTTGGGCGCGGCTCTTTCGGCGACGCGCGTGCCCGCAGCGCCCGCCGAAAAGACGAGCAACTCGTCGGCCAGCGCTTCATAGGCGGCTTTCACCGTTCCGCGCGCAACGCCGAGCTGCGACGCCATATCGAGCCACGAAGGCAGCCGTGTCCCGGGCCGAAGCCGCCCTTCGATGATCGCTGCGCGCAATGTCGCGGTAATCTGAGCGGTAATCGGTGTCGTGTGCGAGCGGTCGATCTGGAAAGGGACCAGCCCCGGGGGCCATGGTGCAGTCATCTCGTCACCTCATGGTACTGTTAAAACTCTTACGATGGACCAGAGGCTATGCCCCCCACGCCGGGTCTGTCGAGACGGGGGCGACCTATGCGAAGGTTCAGGCTGGTCTGCCTCGCCGGGTAGGTTGGGCGAAATTTTCCTAGCATTTCGGCGGGTAGGCGATCGATTTGGTACAGGCACCTTTTCAGTTCTCGCGCCTGCCCCCGACCGCATGACGGCCTATCCTGCTCCTTTGTCCTGCCGCTGCGGGACCGCGTCAGGAGGGTATTGAAAATGGGTGGCAAAACCGCCGTAAGCCGCGAGAAAATCCTGCACGCGCTGTATGAAGCCGCGGAACTCGAACAAAATCTGATGTGCACCTATCTCTACGCTGCCTTCAGTCTGAGGGATGGCGAGGGCGAGGGGCTTTCGGCGTCGGAGGCCGAAGCTGTCGCACACTGGCGCAGCGCGATCCTCGACGTCGCGATCGACGAGATGAGCCACCTTGTCGCGGTGTGGAACATTACGTCGGCGCTCGGCGCCGCCCCGCGCTTTGGCCGCGCCAACTTCCCGCTCGACCCCGGCTATCTGCCGGCGGGCATCACAGTGAAGCTCGCGCCGTTCGGCGAAGCGGTGATCCAGCATTTCGTCTTTCTCGAACGCCCCGAAACCTCGGACGAACCCGATGGCGAGGGTTTCGCTATCGCCAATCCGTCGAGCCGTACGCCGGTTGCGCCGCGGCTGACCCCCGCCGCCTATGATTATGCGACCATCGGCGCCTTCTACCAGACGATTGAGGCCGATCTACGCGCGCTCGTCGAAGCGATCGGCGAAGAGGCGGTTTTCTGCGGCGACCCCGCGCTGCAGCTTTCGCAGGCAGAAGTGACGCTGGCCGGCGCGCGGCCGGTTACGAACCTCGAAAGCGCGCTCGCCGCGCTGTGTGAAATCGTCGTCGAGGGGGAAGGTGCCCCGTCGCACAACGACAATTCGCATTTCCAGCGCTTCGTGGGCGTGCGGACCGAAATGCGCGAGTTTGCCGCGGCGAACCCGGCCTTTGCCCCCGCGCATCCGGCCGCGGTCAACCCGGTGCTGCGCAAGCCGCCGCGGCCCGAAGGGCGCGTCTGGCTCGAGGATGCCGACGCGGTTGCGACCGTCGACCTCGCGAACGCGATCTACGCGCTCGCGCTGCGCTTGCTCGCGGGCGGTTATGCGATACCCCGCCCGAACCCCGACAAGGCGCTTTATATAGGCTCGGCCATCGGGTTGATGCACGCGCTGACCGCGGTGGCCGAGCGCGCGGCGCGCCTTCCCGCCGGGCCGTCGAACCCGGGATGCAACGCCGGCATATCCTTCACTGCGCTGCGCGAGGCGGCGTCGCTGCCGGCGGGCGCGAGCGCCCGGCATGTCTATCTGGAACGCATGGAGGAACTCCGCGCGGTCGCCGAAGCGATGGACCCGGCCGATCCCCGCTGCGCCCGCGCGGCGCGCATCTTGCAGAAGCAGGCCGCGAGGCTGCGCGATGCACCTATCGGCGAGATGAGTGCCGCATTCGCTGCCGACAAAGCGCCGCCGCTCCCGGCACCCGCTGCCCCGCCCACAACGCTGGTCGAGGGGATCGACCGCGCCGAGGGCAAGGACATCGCGGTGATGTTCGACGGCAAACGCTGCATCCACGCGCGCTTCTGTGTGACGCAGGACCCAGCAACCTTCCTTGCCAATGTCGATGGTCCGTGGATCATCCCTGACGCGACCGAGATCGAATATCTTTGCGGCACCATCCGCCAATGCCCGTCGGGCGCGCTGACCTATGAACGTCGCGACGGCCACGCTGAACCGGTGCCCCCGGTCAATCTCATCACGCTGCGCGAAAACGGCCCCTATGCGGTGCGCGCCGATCTCGCGCTCGACGGCGAGAAAGCCGGCTTTCGCGCGACGCTCTGCCGCTGCGGTGCGTCGAAGAACAAGCCCTTCTGCGACAAGTCGCACAAATATATCGGCTTTGAGACGACGGGAGAGCCGGAGAGCCGGAAGAGGCCGCCGCTCGCGGTGCGCGACGGTCTGCTCGCCATTGAACCCGAACTCGACGGACCGCTGCAGGTGCGCGGCAATCTCGAAATCCTCAGCGGAACGGGCCGCACCGTCGCCACCGTCGAAACCGCGCGCTTGTGCCGCTGCGGCGCGTCGAAAACCAAACCCTTTTGCGATGAGAGCCACCGCAAGATCGGTTTTCGTAGCGCATGACCGGCTCAGCGCTTCACGATATGCGCAGCCAGCGTTTGGGCGACAAAGTCGGTGAAGAGGCGAATGTGGAGCGGCGGAAACCGTCCGAACGCGTGTAGCGGCTGTGCGGGGGCGAGCGCCGGTGGATGATCGCGCATCACCTCGATCAGGGGGCCCGTGAAGAATGGCGGGATGCTGATGCACAGCAGGCCGCTTGCGCGCCCGACATCTTCGAGCGCCTCATCGGCGTCGTCGAGCGCGCGGAGCAAGTGCGCGCCGCGCTCACAATAGGCGGTGCCGTCGACGGTCAGCGACAGCGACCGCGTCGAGCTGTCGAACAGCATGGCGATCGCGCGACCGCCATCCTCTGCTGCGGGATGAATCTCGATTATCCCGCTGCGATGTACGAACTGCGGATGCGCAAGCAGGCCGATGGGAGGCAGGTCGCCGGCCAAACAGTCACGCCGCGGCCTGGCAGGATCGACGGTAGTGGTCTTTCCGACCCGCCTGGTGACATCGCGGGCTGGCTCGGTTTACAGGATGTACGCCCGGTTCCAACCATTGCGACGCCGCCGCTTACCGGGGAGGGGTAATGACCACGACCGCCGATTATGAACCGCCGCTTGTCCTGATCGTCGATGACGACAAGGAGGTTCGCACGGCGATTGGCGAACTGATGCTGTCGGTGGGGATCGCGGCGAGTTGCTATGGCTCCACGCACGAACTGCTTGAATCGCCGTTGATCGAGCGGGCGGGCTGTCTCGTCCTCGAAGTGCGAATGCCGGGATCGAGCGGTCTCGACCTTCAGCATCATCTGACAAAGGCGGGAATCACGAAACCGAGATCATAGTAAAGCTGCACCGCAGCAATGTGATGAAGAAGATGCAGGCGGCGACGGTCGGCGAATTGATCCGCGCCTGGGAAAAATTGCCCGCCCAATTGCGCGGAACCGACCGAGCCTAGCCTTTGGTATGGTTACAAAGCTTTACAAGTTGCGCAACTATAGCGTTGTTGGCCGCTTTGGTCGTGAGAAAAAGGGCCAAATCGCTTGCCCAGGACGCTTCTTGTTGCAGTTGTGGACGATGATGAAGCCATACGTGAGGCATTGTGCGATCTGATGATGGTCACGGGACTTGGCTGCAGCACCTTCGATAGCGCCCCGGCGTTCCTGAATGACCCCGGGCCGAATGATTTCGATTGCCTGATTACCGACGTGCGAATGCCCGGGATGAGCGGGATCGACCTGCTCGAACGGATGCGGACGGGGGGATCGGATATGCCCGTCATCATGCTGACCTCGGTTCTCGATTCCAATACCCGCGCCAGAGCCCTCGAGCTTGGTGCGCAAGCCTGGCTGACCAAGCCGGTCGCCGACGATGCCCTTCTCGATCAGCTGAAAACGGCGATCGGAGCCGAGGACTGGCCCGACGAGCCGGGACGGTGACGCCGGAACGGTCCGACCAGCCGGCTTCGCCGGGTCCGAAGGACGCGGTCCACGTCGTACCCCGCATGCCCGAGCCGGATATTGCGGAATTTGCGTCCGAAAGCGTGATTATATTCGATACCGAAGGTGCGGTCCATTACTGGAATCCCGCGTCGGAAGCGCTGTATGGCTGGCCCGCGCTGACCATGATCGGTCGCGGCATCGGCCATTTGTCGACGCGTAGCGAAAACGAACGCGAGCATTGGCGCATGCTGCTTCAGGAGGGGACATGGCAAGGCGTGGTCAGTCGGCGCACGCCGTCGGGCATCCATATCGCGGTGGATATCCGCCAATATGTTCGCTTCGCGCAGGACGGGACGCCGCGCGACGTCATCGAATATGGCCGCCAGTCGCTCAGCGACGGCGCCGTACCCGGCGCAGACTGGCATATTCCCGACCGTCTGATGGCCGCCAGCTGGGAAATCGACGTCTCGGCTTCCGACGCACTCATCGCCACGATCGCCCGGTTGCGCGATGAGGCCGCCGCCGAGGCGCAACTGAACGCTCGCTATAAGGATCTGGTGAAGGCGGCACGCATCGTCAACGTCAACGAACGGACGATGCGCCTGGTTGGCGGCAACCGCGGACGCGATCTGATGATCGGTCAACCGGTCTCCGGTTTCTGGCCGCTAGAAAGCCGGGCGACGCTGGGTGAACTGATTGTCGATGCGATGACGGGCAAAACCGAGGATGCGACTTATCGGCGGCAAATGCCGTCGGACGGCATCCTGCGCGATCCGCTGGTGACGGTGTGGCGGGCCGAAACGCACGGCCGGATCTATGCTGCGGTTAACGGAACGGTCGATGACGACCGCTCCTATGTGTATCTGCGTGCCAGCGAGGCGCGATATCGCAAGCTCGTCCACCATATGCCGATCGCTCTGTGGCAGGTGGATGCCAGCCATATGGGGCGCATCTACAACGATATCCGCGCGTCGGGCGTCACCGATTTCGGCGCGTATCTCGACGAGCATCCCGACCTTGTCGAACTTGCCGCGACGACGGTGCAGATTACCGACGTCAATCGTGCCGCAGTGCAATTGCTCGGCGGCGCCAGCGCGCTCGATCTGATGCGGCCTGTCGGATATCTGTTTACGGTCAATCGCCGCTCGCTCCACAACGTCATGATCGGTCGTTTCAACGGTCAGGCAAACTATGAAGAGATCACCAAGGTCGAAACCTTGGATGGCCGTGTGCTCGACGTCCGAATGTCAGTGACCTACCCCAAGGTGCTCGCCGAACTCGATGTCACGATCTTCAGTTTCGAGGATGTGACTGAGAGAATGAGCATGGAGGCCGAGATTCGACAGCTCCAGGCCGATTTCACCCATGCCGCGCGCATATCGACGCTGGGCGAACTCACCACCTCGATCGCGCATGAGATCAACCAGCCGCTCGCCGCGATCGTGACCAATGCCGAAACGAGCCTGCGCTGGCTGTCGCGCGACGATCCCAATGTCGAAAAGGTCAAGGCGCTGACTGCGCGCATCGCGGCAAGCGGGCGGCGCGCCAGCGACATCGTCCAGCATATCCGCGGCATGGCGTCCAAGCGTCAACCCGAACGCGTCGCGACCGACCTTAACGAAATCGTCCAGGAATCGCTGATCTTCATACGCCACGAGATCGAATCGCAGTCGATCGGCATCCGCACCAACCTCGCGCGCGGCCTTCCCAGCACGATGGCCGACCGCATCCAGTTGCAGCAAGTGGTCGTGAACCTGCTCATCAACAGTGTTCAGGCGGTCGAGGCGCACAGCGCGGGGAAACGCGAGATCTGCATCGACACGCACCGGACGGAAAACGGCGCGCTCGCCTTCACTCTTCGCGACACCGGGCCGGGGATTCCGCCGGACGATATCGACCGTATTTTCGAAGGCTTTTTCACGACGAAGGAGGCCGGCATGGGGATCGGTCTCGCGATCTGTCAGTCGATCATCGCCGAGCATGGCGGATCGATCTCCGCATCGAACCATCCCGGCGGCGGCGCACAATTCCGGTTCGTCATACCTGTCGAAGCCCCTGACGGATCGGCCTAGGGACCTCATACTTTCATCTGATAGGCGCCGCTCCAACGCCCGTGCATGGCTGATCCTGCCAACTGCAAAAGGATGATCATATGTATCGCTCCATTCGTTCGGCGGCGCTCGCCGCACTCCTCTTCTCGGGCACCGTCACCGCACATGCCGAGGACGACACCGCCAAGCCGACCGTCGTTCTCGTCCACGGCGCCTTCGCCGATTCCTCGGGCTGGAACGACGTGATCGCCCGCCTCGAAAAGGACGGCTATCCGGTGATCGCGGCGGCCAACCCGCTGCGCAGCGTTGCGGGCGACGCCGAAAGCGTCGCGTCGGTCGTCCGCTCGATTTCGGGCCGCGTCGTCCTCGTCGGCCACAGCTATGGCGGCGTGGTCATCACCGAAGCGGCAAAGGGCAACGCCAATGTGAAGGCGCTCGTCTATGTCGCCGCTTTCCTGCCGGACACGGGGGAATCGGCGCTCGCGCTGTCGGCGAAATTCCCGGGCAGCACGCTCGGCGACGCGCTCGCGCCGGTCGGCCTGCCGGGCGGCGGGACGGATCTCTATATACAGCCCGCCAAATTCCACGCGCAGTTCGCCGCCGATGTGCCCGCGGCAAAATCGACGCTGATGGCCGCGACGCAGCGCCCCGTAACGCAGGGCGCGCTGACCGATGCGTCGCAGGCCGCAACGTGGAAGAGCCTGCCGAGCTACGTCATCTATGGCGCCGAGGATCGCAATATCCCCGCCGCAACGATGAAGTTCATGGCCGACCGCGCGCACGCCCGCAAAACCGTTGCGGTCGCGCACGGCTCGCACGCGCTGATGGTCTCGCATCCGGTCGAGGTCGCCGAACTGATCGAGAGTGCCGCTTCGGACCGCTAGGGCGGAACGAACCGCCGCGCCGCGCGTCGATAACCAGCCGCCCATCGTCCGACGATGGGCGGCCGATCGGAGAACCGCATGCAGGCGCTTGAAGGACTCGAACCCCGGCCATCGCGTCAGCGCCTCTGGGACCGGCACGCCAGCCCGATCTCGATCCTCCTTCTCGGCGGACTATTGCTCGCGGCCGGCCTTGGTCTGACCGGCGGACAGCCGAGCCCGCCAATTATGGCGGATTTCGGCGACGCCCGCCTTGTCATGAAAACCCCGACGACGATCCGAAACGGCGAGTTTTTCGAAACCGACCTGACCCTGACCGCAGAGGCGCCGATGGCGGACGCGGTGATTGCGATAACCCCCGCGCTCTGGCAAGACATGACCGTCAACACGATGATCCCCGCACCGGCCGAGGAGAATTTCTCGGACGGGCTGTTCCACTTTTCCTACGGCCCGCTCGCCGCCGGCGAGAGCCTCCGCGTCAAGATCGACGGCCAGATCAACCCGCCGCTGTTCGCGGGCACCAAGGGTGAAATCGCGATCTTCGACGGCAGCCGGCGCATCGGCGCGATGCCGCTTCGGATCAAGGTGCTCCCCTGATGGATATCGTCCTCCGCGCCACGGTGATGTTCTTCATCCTGTTCCTGCTGATCCGGCTGCTCGGCAAGCGCGAACTCGGCCAGATGACGCCGTTCGAATTCGTCGTGCTCGTCGTGCTCGGCGACCTGATCCAGCAGGGCGTGACCCACAACGACTTCAGCCTGACCGGCGCGACGCTCGCGATCTGCACCTTCGCCTTCTGGGCACTGGTGCTCAGCTGGACCGCCTATCTGTATCCGCGCGCCAAGGATTTGCTCGAAGGCACCCCGCGCGTGATCGTACGCGACGGCGAAATCGTGACCGAAAATCTGCGCCGCGACCGGCTGACGCGCGACGAGATTCTCTCCGAAATGCGCCTCGCCGGGATCGGCCGAATGTCCGAAGTCGCTTGGGCGATCCTCGAGCCGCAGGGCAAGATGAGCTTCATCAAGAAGGACGATCAAGCCTCGCCGCAGCAGGACCAGGACGGTCCCGCCGGCTAATAGATCGGCGTGATCTGCATCTGCGGAAGCGGCCGCGGCGTTCCGTCGCTGAGGTCAGGGCCGAGGTCGGCCCATTCCTCGCCGCGCGACACCAGATCGGCGTATAGTTTCTGCGACGTGCTTTGGGCTTCGGCCGACCGGAACTTGTACGAAACCGGGGGAGGTGTTCCCTTGCGAACCGTCGCAAAGGCGGCCTCATAGGCGGGGATCGGCGGCACGACCTTCGCACTCGCCGCGATCCGGACCGTATAGCGCTGCAGCCCGGAAGCGACGTTCCGCCATCGTACCCAAAAATGATTGTCGAAGGAAAATTGGTACACGCGCTCGCCGGCGATCGTGCCCTTCAGTGAGATATTGTCCAATATCTCCTGCGACATATCGAGGTTCATCCCGCCCTCCACCTTGTCGAGCGCGACATGGACGATCCGGTCGCGTTGGCCGGGCGCGCGCGACTGCAACAGGTCGCGCCAATTCTGCATCGTGCTGATGATGCCGAACACGAAGCCCGAAACCTCGGCCAGCGCGAGCGGCCGGGCGATCGAGCGATAGCTGCGTTGCCAGCCGCGATTATTGTGCAGCGGAAGCCACACCGATTCTTCGGCCTTGTCGCGCGCGTTCGGCGGCTCGGGGTTTTGGGTCGGCGGACCGTCATCGCTTTGTGGATAGACAAGATTGATCGCAAAGGTCGGCCAGCGCGGCAGCGGCGCATCGAACAGGTGGAGCGGAAAATTGCTCGAAACGCCGCCGTCGGAAAACCAGCAGATGCGGAAACCTTCGATCGGCGAGAGAGGCGCTTCGCCGCCCGTCGCGAGGCTGTCGGTGCTCTGGCTCAGCGTGACCTCCTTGGCCTCTTCACCAGCATCGAGCGCCTCGCCCTCGGTCTCGCTGCGGTGCGTTCGCCGCCCGACGGGCTCATGCAGCGGCACCGCGCTGATCAGCAGCGGGAAACTCAGGCTCATCCGCATCGCCACCAGCACTGGCATCCGGCCCTTGCTGGGCAGGCGGTAGTAATCCTTGTCCCCGACACGGTCGGGCGCTCCCGCCATCGCGACCATCGCATCGACGACCGATTCAGGAAACAGCAGGTCGAATTCCTCGCGCAGGAACCAGAAGGAGGCGTCGGTGAGGGGCAGCGTCCGCGGCTCGTGATGCGACACGCCCGTCGTAATCATCTGGAGCGAAATCGCGGTTTCGGTGTCCGGTTCGCCCGGGTAGTGCGGCGCGGCCCACAAATCGTCGAACAGCAGCGGCTCCGACTGCGCTTTGCCCGACAGCGATTGCAGCACGTCGTGCAGCCATTCGGTCAGTGCCGGCTGCGCCGCATCCTTGCGCGCGCTCAGCCCCGAACAAAGCCCGAGCAGATTGCGCCGCGTGACGCGCGCAACGCGCAGCACAGCGGCAATCGCGGCGCCGAGATAGGCGCAGATCGCCGATGGTAATAACGCAGCGCCCGCTCCAGACGGCCCCGCGAGCCAGTAACCGATTGCCAGAAAGAGGCCGAGCAGCAGCAGCGCCTCGAGCGGCGCGATCGCTATCACCGCCACCGCGGCGACCAAGGCTTTGCGCAGCGCGCTCGCATTCCCGGCGAGCGTGACGATCAATCGATAGGCATTGCGTCCGCCGCGCGCGGGCTGGAAAAGCCCAAAGATAAAGCCCCGCGACGACAATTGCGCCGCGACACGTTCGAGCCCCGCAAAGCCCAGCGACGGGGGGCAGGGGGCGGCCGATCCCGATACGACATGCTTGCGGTCGCCCAGAGCCGCCGCCGCGGTCGCCGCCGCGGCAATTGCGCCCGCCGAGGTTCCGCCGATATTCTTGAAGCGAAAGTCGCGCGCGAGCGCCAGGACGGCGTTGGGATAAACGATGCCGCTCGTGATGCCGCCCTTCATGACCAGGTCGCAATAGCGGGTTGCTGCTTGGCTCATCTCGTCGCTCTCCGGGTGCGCGGGCTTTCGGTTCGCATCCTATCCCGGCACGCCGGTCAAGTCGCTGCTCTTCTTGAAGAAGTGCGCCGATCCGGGGCACCGCACAACGTAATTGCTTATGCTGTATTGGGGTTGTAATACGGGCGCCGCGCATGAAATGGTTCCGTAAACCCGCAGGCCCCGATCCCGCCCTCGTCGCGACGCCAGGTGGTCCGTTCGCCGACATGGCAGCGCCGCCGCCGCCTATCGTTCCCGAAACGCGCGGGCGCAAATGGCTGCGGCGAATTTCGCGCGGCTTTGCGATCTTCTGCGTGATTTTCATCCTGCTCGTCGGTTGGCTCGCGCTCACCGCGCCGCTGTCGAAATCGCTCGAACCGATCGCGCCGCCGCAAATCACCTTGCTCGCGTCGGACGGCACGCCGATCGCGCGCACCGGCGCGATCGTCGACACGCCGGTAAAGGCGAAAGACTTGCCGAGGCATGTGACCGGCGCTTTCCTCGCGATCGAGGACCGGCGTTTCTACACCCATTGGGGCGTCGACCCGCGCAGCATCGCGCGCGCCGTGTGGAGCAATGTCACGGGCGGCCGCACGCAGGGCGGCAGCACGATCACCCAGCAGCTTGCGAAATTCACCTTCCTGACGCCGAAGCGCACCCTCGGGCGAAAGGCGCGCGAGGCGCTGATCGCCTTCTGGCTTGAGGCGTGGTTGACCAAGGATGAGATTCTCGAACGCTATCTGTCCAACGCCTATTTCGGCGACAACACTTATGGCCTGCGCGCCGCGTCGCTCCATTATTTCTATCGGCATCCGGAAAAACTGACCCCGGCACAGGCGGCGATGCTCGCGGGGCTGGTGCAGGCGCCGTCGCGCCTCGCGCCGACCAAAAATCCCGATCTCGCCGAAAAGCGCATGAAGCTGGTGCTGAATGCGATGGTCGCTACGGGCTATTTGACCGAACAGGAGCGGGCGGCAATCCGCACCCCGCGCATCGATGTGCGCAGCCGCAACACGCTGCCGACCGGCACCTATTTCGCCGACTGGGCGCTGCCCGAGGCGCGCAAATTGAGCGATGTCGGCTATTCTCGCCAGACAATCGCGACGACGCTCGACGCGCGGTTGCAAGGGATCGCGCGCCGCGTGACCGGTCGGGCAGGGCTCGGCAAGGCGCAGGTCGCGCTCGTCGCGATGCGCCCGAATGGCGAGGTCGTCGCGATGATCGGCGGCAAGGATTATGCCGCATCGCCCTTCAACCGCGCGACACAGGCGCGGCGCCAGCCGGGTTCGACCTTCAAGCTGTTCGTCTATCTCGCGGCGCTCCGCGACGGCTGGGATCCCGACGACGTCATCGACAACAGCGCAATCGAAACCGGATCGTACCGCCCCAAAAATTCGGGCGGGGCTTATTCCAAATCGATCACGCTCGAAGACGCCTTCGCCGCGTCGAGCAACGTCGCCGCGGTGCGGCTCCTGCGCCAGGTCGGCGACGACAAGGTCATCGACATGGCGCGCGATCTCGGCGTCACCGCGCCGATGGCAAAGGGCGACCCCAGCCTCGCGCTCGGCACCTCGAGCATGACATTGCTCGAACTGACCGCCGCCTATGCCGCTGTCGCCGCCAACAGCTATCCGGTCGAGCCACATGCGTTCGAGACAGAGGAAAAGGGCTGGTTCGAGAATCTGATTTCGGGGCCGCAGAGCTTCGGGTCCGAAGAGCATGAAGAAATCGAGCGAATGCTGCGCGCTGCGGTCAATCGCGGCACCGGCCGCGCGGCGCGGCTGCCGCAGGCGAATTTCGGCAAGACCGGCACCACCCAGGACAATCGCGATGCGCTGTTCGTCGGCTACGCCAACGGCCTCGTCGTCGGGGTGTGGATCGGCAACGACGACAACAGCCCGCTGCAGGGCATTTCGGGCGGCGGGTTGCCCGCGCGGATCTGGCGCGACTTCATGACCGAGGCATCGGGCAAAAAGGCGGCGCCGCAGCCCAAAAAGGTGGTCGATCCGACCGGCCCCGTCGAGCCGCTCGATATTCCCGACATCGGCGACATCCCAATCGGCGACCGGACGCGCGTCGGAATCGAGGGCGGCGATGCGGTGATCACCACCGAAATCAACGGCAGCCGGATCGACCTGCGCCTGCCGATCCAGGACCGGGCGCCCGAGCCCGCCGTCCCCGAACCGCAACCGCCGCCGGGCAATTAGGCCACCGCGTCAGCCGGCTAGTATCTCGAACGCGCCCTCGGCTACCGTCTGCCCATTGACGATCAATTCGACCCGATGCCGCCCCGGGTGATGCCGCCGCGTGCTGAAATCGCGGATCGTCTGCGATATACCGAGCGTGATGGCGTCGCCCCCGCCCAGCTCGAAGGTCTTGAGCTTGAACACCTTCGGCGCGGTCTTGCCTCCGGCGCGCGCGTAATGGATGCGATAATCCACGACCAGACGTTGCCCGTCTGGCGAATCCGATGCGAGGTCGGCCGCCATCGCGATCCGGTCGCCAAGGCGAACCGACTCGGGCGTGATTGCGAAACGTCGCACAGTCACCGCCGCGCCAGGGCCGACGCCGATCAGCGCCAGTGCAGCGGGATTGCCCTTTTTGATCAACGTGCGCAGCGCGTGGCGGATAATCCAGACCGTGCGCAGGTCGTCCTGCGGCCAATCCGCAAGTCGGTCTAGCAGCCAGTCGGGGCGATCCTTGGCGATGTCGTTCAGATGGTTCGCGACCGATTTGCGCACATAATGGCTCGGATCGGCCTTCAATGCTTCGAGGATCGGCGCCGCCAGCGTCGGGTCGGCCTTCAGCGCCGGCACGCGCGCCGCCCAAGGCAATCTGGGGCGGCAGCCTTCGCTCGCGAGCCGGCGGACATGCTCGTCGTCGCTGCCCGCCCACCCGGTCATGGTCGCTAGCGCGCGCAGCGTATCGGCTGCAAGAAACGGGCGGATCGCGAACTCGGCCGATCCGAAGCGCGTCAAATCGGCGAGCGCGTCCATCGACGCCTCGAAATCGTCGAGGCCGTAGCGCGCGACATATTCGGTGACCGCCATCGCCTGAAACCCGTGCGTCAGTCGCGGTGCCATCGCGCGGATGATCGTCAGGGCCTCGGGATAGCTGCCGGGAAGCGAGCTATGAAGCGCGCCCGCGATATGACGCACGCGCTCCATGATCGACAGCGCGTCGAGCCCGTCCGCTGCGGCAGACAGGAAGGCGGCGCGATCGAAGCGTGGTGACGCCACGACCCCCGCTTCGCCGATCGTCTCCAGCGCGCGCGGACCCAATATATCCTTGAGGAGGGCAGGGCTTTCGTCGGTCATCGCGGCGCCTTACCGCCGCTCGACCAGACCGCCGCCTAGCGCGACATAGAGCGTCACCAGATTGTCGACCTGCGCGCGGCGCGTCTCGATCAGCGTCTGTTCGGCGGCGAACAGATTGCGTTCGGCGTCGAGCACTTCGAGATAGGTTGACACGCCTTCGCGATAGCGCTTGCGCGCAAGGTCGGCGATGCGGCGCTGTGCGAGCGTCCCACGCTCCTGCGCCTCGACCTGATCGGCGAGATAGCGGCGCCCGGCCAGCGCGTCGGCGACTTCGCGAAACGCGCCCTGCACGGTGCGCTCATAGGTCGCGACGGCGATATTCTCGCGCGCTTCGGCGACAGTCAGATTGCCCTTGTTGCGCCCGAAATCAAAGATCGGCAGGCTGATCGACGGGCCAAAGCTCCACCCGAAGCCATCGTTGCTGAAGAGGTTGTCGAGCGACCCCGACGCGAAGCCGAGGTTGCCGGTCAGCGAGATCGACGGGAAGAAGGCGGCGCGCGCCGCACCCACATTGGCGCGCGCGGCGCGGAGCCGTTCTTCGGCAGCGAGGACGTCGGGCCGCGCAACAAGCAGGTCCGACGGCAGGCCCGCGGTCAGCGTCGGCGACTGCCCCTGAGCGACAAGCGGCAGCGGCGCGGGCAGGGGGCCTGCCACTGGTCCGCCGGTCAGTACGCTGAGGAAATTATCCGCCTGCGCCTTGCCCAGCTTCAGGCTCGCAAGCTGCGTCTCGGCCTGCGTCAGCAATGTCTCCGACTGGCGATAGTCGAGCGCCGAGGTCACGCCGGCGTCAAGCCGTCGCTTCGCGATACGCAGCCCTTCCTTGCGGCTTGTCACCGTCGCTTCGGCCAGCTCGATCTGTTCCTCGGCACCACGCGACGCAAAATAGGTCGAGGCGACGTCGCGGACGAGCGCCAACCGGAAGGCGCGCTCGGCCTGCTCGGTCGCGAGATATTGGCTGCGCGCCGCTTCGGACAAATTCTTGACCCGCCCCCAGAAATCGAGCTCGAACGAGGTCACGCCGACGCCCACCGAATAGCGATTGGTCGTGTCGGTGCCTGGTCCCGTCAGCGAGGGGCCGCGGGTGCGCGTAGCATCGGCGCTCGCGCCCACCGTCGGCAGGCGATCGGCATCTTGGATCCGGTACAGCCCGCGCGCTTCCTCGATCTGCGCGATCGCGACGGCAAGGTCGCGGTTGCGTTCGATCGCTTGCGTGATCAGCACCTGAAGCTGCGGATCGGCGAAAAAGTCCTGCCACGACACGTCGGTCGCCCGCTGCCCGAGCGTGACATCGCCCGCGAACTCCGCCGGATAGGCCGGCGCGGTCGCCAGCGCCGGACGGTCATGCTTCGGCGCCATGTTGATGCATCCGGCGAGCGTCGTCGCCGCAAGCAGCGCGATCAGATTACGCATGATCGGGCTCCTCATGATGTCCCTTTTCGGTGGGGGCAGGCGGTCGTTTGCGGCTGATCCACTTGCGCACCGACAGGTAGAAGAGCGGGATGAAGAAGATACCGAGCAAGGTTGCCGCGATCATCCCGCCCATCACGCCCGACCCGACCGCGATGCGGCTGGCGGCGCCCGCGCCGCTGGCGATGACCAGCGGCACCATGCCAAGGATGAAGGCGAGGCTGGTCATGATGATCGGGCGTAGGCGCAGCTTCACCGCTTCCATCACCGCGTCCATCGTCGACTTGCCCTCGGCCTCCTGCTCGATCGCGAATTCCACGATCAGGATCGCGTTTTTCGCGGACAGGCCGATGATCGTGATGAGGCCGACGTTGAAATAAATATCGGCGGAGAGGCCGCGAAACATCGAGAAGAGCACCGCGCCGAGCACGCCCAAGGGCACGACGAGCAGCACCGCGACAGGGACCGCCCAGCTTTCGTACAGCGCCGACAGCAAAAGGAAGACGACGACGAGCGACAGGCCGAGCAACAAGCCGATCTGCCCCGCCGACTGCTTCTCCTCATAGGAGATGCCGGTCCATTCGTAGGAGAAGCCCGCGGGAAGCGACTCTGCGAGGCGTTCCATCTCCGCCATCGCCTCGCCGGTCGACTGGCCGGGGGCGGGTTCGCCCGAAATCGTCATAGCAGGATAGCCGTTGTACCGCTGGAGCTGCGGCGCTTCGGCGGACCATTCGGCCGAGCTGAACGATCCGAAGGGCACCATGTCGCCATTCGCGCTGCGCACCCGCAATTCGAGCACGTCCTGCGGCGTCATCCGGCTCGCGGCGTCGGCCTGGAGCAGCACGCGCAGCACGCGGCCCTCGCGGGTGAAGTCATTGGCATAGGCACTGCCGAAACTGATCGCGAGCGTCGCGTTGACGTCGCCGATTGACAGGCCGAGCGCGCGCGCCTGGATCCGGTCGATATCGACCTTCAGCACCGGCGCGTCTTCCTGCCCCTCGGGACGGACGTTCGCGAGCAGCTTGCTCTGCATCGCGCCGCCCAGCATCTGGTTGCGCGCGGCGATCAGCGCTTCGCGCGGGTTGCCGCCACGATCCTGCAGCTTAAAGGTAAAGCCGCTCGACGTCCCGAGTTCGGGAATCGACGGCGGGCTGAGCGAGAAGGCGAACGCCTCCTTGATGCCCATCAAAGTCCCCATCGCCTTGCCGGCGATCGCGTCGGCGCTGTCGCCTTCGCCGGTGCGTTCGTCCCACGGCTTCAGCGGGGTGAACATGATCGCGTTCGCCTGGCCCTGGCCAAAGAAGCTGAAGCCGTTGACCGAGACGATATTCGCGACCTGCGGCTGTTCGGCGAAGAAGGCCTTGACCTGCTTGGTCGCTTCGTTGGTACGCTGCGTCGTCGCGCCCGGGGGCGCCTGGATCACGGTGATCAGATAGCCCTGGTCTTCCTGCGGCAGGAAGGAGCCCGGAAGGCGCGTGAACAGCAGCGCGGTGACCGCAACCATCAGGGCGAACACGCCGAGCCAGCGCAGCGGCGCCGCCAGCATCTTGCCGACGCCCCCCTGATAACGGTCGGTCGTGCGGCCGAACCAGCGGTTGAACCCGCCGAAGAAGCGATCGAAAAAGGCGCCGATGCGCCCCTTGCGTTCGCTATTGTCGTGCGGTTTCAGCAGAGTCGCGCAGAGCGCGGGCGTAAGCGTCAGCGCGAGCAGCGCCGAGAAAGCGATCGATATCGCCAGCGTCATCGAAAATTGGCGATAGATGCCGCCGGTCGAACCCGGGAAAAAGGCCATCGGGATGAACACCGCGATCAGCACAAGCGTGATGCCGACGATCGCCGACGTGATCTGCGACATCGCCTTCACCGTCGCCTCATAAGGCGACAGATGCTCCTCGTTCATGATGCGCTCGACATTCTCGATCACGACGATCGCGTCGTCGACGAGGATGCCGATCGCCAGCACCATGCCGAACAGCGTCAGCACGTTGATCGAGAAACCGAACATCCAGAGGCCAAGGCAGGCACCCGCCAGCGCGATGGGGACGACCACCGTCGGGATCACCGTCGCGCGCCAGTTCTGGAGGAACAGAAACATGACGAGGAAGACGAGCACCATCGCCTCGACGAGGGTTATCACCACCTCTTCGATCGATAGCTCGACGAAAGGCGTCGTGTCATAGGGGATCGACCAGGTGATGTCGGGCGGAAAGCCCTTCGACAATTCCTCCATCTGCGCACGGATGCCCGCCGCCGTCGACAGCGCGTTGGCGCCGGGGGTCAGCTGGACTGCGAGACCCGCCATCGGCTTGCCATTGAGCTCGGACGAGAAAAGATAGCTCGCCGCGCCCAGCTCGACACGCCCGACGTCGCCCAGCGTGACCGCCGACCCGTCCGGGTTGGCGCGCAGGATGATGCTCTCGAACTGCTCGGGCTTGGTAAAGCGGCCCTGCGTCGTGATGACGGCGTTGAGTTGCGCGCCCTTGGCGATCGGCTGGTCGCCGAGCTGGCCGCCCGGCGTCTGGCTGTTCTGCTCCTGCACCGCGCCCAGCGCCTCGGCCGCCGATAGATTATAGGAGGCGAGCTTTTGCGGGTCGAGCCAGATGCGCATCGCATATTCGGGAGCGAAGGCCTGGACGTTGCCGACACCGCCGACGCGGCGGAGCTCGTCGAGCACGCGCGTGTTGGCGAAGTTGTTGACCTCCATCGGGTCGGTGTCGCCGCTCTTCGACGTGATCGCGACGATCAGCAGGAAGCCCGAGTTCGCCTCGGTCACCGAAATGCCTTGGCGGCGCACTTCTTCGGGCAGGCGCTGTTCGACGCGGCGCAGGCGGTTCTGCACCTCCAGCTGCGCATTATCGATGTCAGTCCCGGCCTCGAAGGTCAGCGTGATCGACGCGGTGCCATTCGATTCGCTGGTCGAGGCCATGTAGAGGAAGCCCTCGACCCCATTCAGTTCCTGCTCGATGACCTGCGTGACATTCTGCTCGAGCGTGCTCGCATCGGCGCCCGGATAGGTGACGCCGATCGTGAGCGACGGCGGCGCGACCGAGGGATATTGCTCGACCGGCAGGCTGCGCAGCGCGATGATCCCGGCAAGCAGGATGCCGATGGCGATGACCCACGAAAAAATGGGCCGGTCGATGAAGAAGCGGGGGGTCATGTCAGATCAACGCTTTGCCGCGGGCGTCGAAGCCGTGCCCTGAGGCGCCGCGACGCGCACCGGCTGGCCTGGCTGGACCTTTTGCAGTCCGTCGACAATCACCCGGTCGCCGGGTTTCAGCCCGTCGAGGATAGCCCATTGGCCTGCGACCATCGTGCCGAGCTTCACCGGGCGCGGGGTCGCGACATTCTTGGCGTCGAGCACCATGACGCTCGCATTGTCGGCCGCCAGCTTGACTGCGCGTTGCGGGATCAGCACGCCATCGGCGCGGTTGCCGGCAAAGATGCGGGCGCGCACGAACTGGCCAGGCAAGAGAGCAGAGGTGGGGTTGGGGAATTCGGCGCGCAGCGCCGCGGTGCCCGTCGCCTCGTCGATCGACAGGTCGAAGAAATCGAGGTGGCCGATGACCGGATAGGCGGTGCCGTCCTCAAGGATCAGCTGCACTTCGACGCGTTCGAGTTGCGGCGCGCTGACCTTGCCGGCTTCCATGTCGCGGCGGGTGGCGAGCAGGTCCGAACTCGACTGTCCGAAATTGACATAGACCCGGTCGATCTGCTCGATCGTCGTGAGCAGCGTGCCTTGTGAGGCACTAACCAGTGCGCCTTCAGTCACTTCGGCGCGGCGCGCCCGGCCGGAAATCGGTGCGGTGACCGACGCATAGCCCAGATTTAGGCGCGCCGATTCCAGATTGGCCTGCGCCTGCTGCACATCGGCTTCGGCGGTGCGCTGCGCAGCCACCGCAGCATCATATTCCTGCTTGCCGATCGCCTGGTCGGCGAGCAGCGGCTGATAGCGTCCGACGACCTGCCGCGCATTGGCGGCGGTTGCCTGCGCGCGGGCCAGCTGTGCGCGCGCCGCATTGGCGGTCGCGGTCAGCTCGCGGGGGTCGATCCGGAACAGCGGGGTTCCGGCGCGGACATAGCTGCCTTCGCTGAACAGGCGGCGCTCGACGATGCCGTTGACCCGCGCACGCACTTCGGACGTGCGAAACGCCTGCACGCGGCCAGGCAGTTCGATCACATTCGGTACTGCCTGCGTGCGGATCGTCACGATATTGACTTCGGGCGGCGGCGGCGCGGGGGGCGCTTCCGACGAGCATGAAGCCAGCACCAGAGCCAGCGCAGCGCCGGCGGCGCAGCCAAGAGGACGAAAGCGACTCATATGGACCCCTGAAAAATCGCAGTTGTGCGGGAGTTGTATATACGCAAAAGCTTGCGTTCAGGCGCCGTGTAATTTAAATTACAGAAAAGAGCAAGGGAAGAGGTCTGCGAAATGACGACGCCGGAATCGGATTTATGTCAGATAGATAGGTCGTCGCCGCGCGAGCGGCGGCAAAGCGCCATTCTCGACGCGGCGGAGTCGCTGTTTCTCGAACAGGGGTATGAGCGCACCAGCCTCGCCGAAATCGTCAAAAGCTCGGGCGGCTCGCTCGCGACGCTTTACGAATTGTTCGGCAACAAGCAGGGGTTACTCCACGCCATCGCGACGCGCTGGTGCGACGAAGCGATGCTGCGGTCGCTCGAAGGCGATGCGACGGGCGAATTGTCGAGCGTCGAAACGCTCAAAGCCTATGCGCACCGCCAGAGCGAGCTCATGGAATCGCCCCGCGCCGTCGCGCTGATGCGCATGCTGATTTCCGAAAGCCTGCGCGACCGTGAATTTGCGTTGCAGATTTACCGCGACCTCCACGTCCCCGCGCTCGACGAATTGATCGAATTATTTGACGAATGGGCGGCGACCGGACGCGCCGAGATCGACGATCCGAAGGCCGCGGCGCGGCTGTTCTTTGACATCGTCGTCGGCGATTCGATGCTGAACACCCTTATGGGGGTCGAGGAGGACTGGCTGGACCGCGACCAGATCGACTGGCGGCTTCAGCCCTTCCTGTCGCATTTCAAAATCCGATAGGCGCGGAGTTGCCCAGCCGGCGCGGATTGTTGACATGGCTGTCAATAACTGAAAGCTTGCGGGCTCCTGTTTCGGGAGCGTCGCATCTTGGCCAGTACCGCCCTGCCATCGGCCGTCCCGGCCGACGAAACCCCCGCGCTTTGTCCGCGCACGGTCGCCGCCTATGCCGCGACCGCGGGGCCGACGGTCATCCTCGGCCTGCCGTTCAGCGTCTATCTGCCGCCCTATATTGCCGAGGGCGGAGCAATCTCGGTGGCGCTGGTCGGGCTGCTCTTTTCTTTGACGACGATATGGGACGGCGTCGTCGATCCGCTCATCGGAGCGATGGTCGACCGCGCGCGCACCGGGCTCGGCGCGCACCGGCGCTGGATGCTGCTCGCGATCGTGCCGCTTGCCCTGTTGTTGCTCGCGCTGGTGACGGTTGGCGACCGGCTGCCCTTTGCGGCGCTCTTCCTGATGATGGTGCTCTTTTATTCGAGCTACAGCCTCTATGAGGTCGCGCAGCTGTCATGGGGTTCGGCGCTCGTGCGCTCGCCGGCCGACAGCGCGCTGCTCTACGGGATGCGCGACTGGTTCGCGAAGATTGCGCTGATCCTCGCCTTTGCCGCGCCGGCGGCGGCGCAGCTTCTGATCCCGGGGATCAGCCTGCAGGGACGGATCATGGCCTATGCCAGCCTGTTCCTGCTCATGGTCCCGATCGCGCTTTTTGCGATCCGTCTCGTACCGCCGCGCGCCGTCGTCGCCGAACCCGGCATCGGCTGGCGGCACGAGATAAGTGCGTCCCTGTCCTTCCCGCCGCTGTTGCTGCTGCTTGGCGTGCAATTCCTCAACAGCTTCGCCTTCGGGTCGCTCACCTCGCTCTTCGTCTTCTTCGCCGCCGCGGTGCTCGATCTCGATGCGCAGAGCGCGGTGCTGCTTTTCGCCAGCTTTATCGGCGGCGCCTTTGCCTCGCCTGTCTGGACCTTCCTCGCGCGCCGCTTCGGCAAACCGCCGATGATGATCGCCATGGGGCTGCTGATCTCCAGCCTGCTCGTCGCAACCTTGTTCCAGCAACCGCAGGGTCTGGGGCAGGCGACGGGTTTCTCGCTGATGCTCGGGACCGGGTTCGTCGGGCTGCTCTTCACCTACTCGATGCTCGCCGACCTGATCCCGCAGGATGCCGGGCGTTGCGGCCGCAACCGGTCGGCCTTTCTCTTCGCGCTCTTGAACCTGATGCAGAAGTTCGGCGTCGCCGGCGCGATCGCGGTCAGCTATATTCTGCTCGATCTCGTCGGCTTCGATCCGCAGAACGGCGAGGCGGCGGCGCGCGAGCTCCATCTGCTCTTCGCGCTCCAGCCAACGGTCAGCTGGATCGTCATGGCCGGACTACTGCTCTGGATGCAGCGCGCGCTGTCCCGCCTTTGACTTGCAATCGCCGCAGCGCCCAAGTAAAGGCCGCTTTCATTCGGACAGATGCGCCGTTTTCCTTCCGCCTTTCGCCGATCTGCTCGGGGAGGGTGGGCGGACTATTGCCCCAAGCGCGCTTGACGCGTGGGGGGCGGCAACCCATCTGGCCCGGATCATTGACGCAAAAAGACAGGACGATCGACATGGCGAAGACCAGCCCGGCTGAGTTCATCAATCAGGTACGCGCCGAAGCCCGCAAGATCGTGTGGCCCACCAGCCGCGAGACGGTACAGACGACCATCATGGTGATCATCATGATGACGATCCTTTCGCTGTTCTTTTTCGGCGTCGACACGGTTTTCAACGCGATCGTCAGCTGGCTGACGTCGCTCGCGCGCTAACGCCCGCGGTTACAGGGACAGGATACGGACACATATGGCGCGCTGGTACATCATTCACGCCTATTCGGGTTTCGAGAACAAGGTGCGCGATTCGGTGCTTTCCGAAGCCGAGCGCATGGGCCTCACCGATTTCGTCGAAGCGGTCGAAGTGCCGGTCGAAACCGTCACCGAAGTGAAGCGCGGCAAGAAGGTTCAGGCCGAGCGTAAGTTTTTCCCCGGCTATGTCCTCGCCAAGCTGACGATGACCGACGATGTCTATCACCTCGTCAAGAACACGCCGAAAGTCACCGGCTTCCTCGGCTCGATGGGCAAGCCGCAGGCGATCAGCGAAGCCGAAGCTGCGCGCATCCTGAACAGCAAGGAAGAGGCTGCGGCGCGTCCGAAGCTGGAAATCCGCGTCGATTACGAAATTGGCGATCAGGTCAAAGTGCTCGACGGTCCCTTTGCCAGCTTCAACGGGCTGGTCGAGGAACTCGATTTCGAAAAGGCGCGCGTCAAGGTGTCGGTGTCGATCTTCGGTCGCGCTACCCCGGTCGAACTCGACTTCGAACAGGTCGAACGCTCCAAATAATAGTGCGGCGCGCCTGTGAAGGCGAGCGGCGTTCATTGAACGGAACATGCGCATGAGCCTTTCTCCCGACGAGATTCAGGCTCGCATCGATCGCGCGCGCGAGATTCAGGCGGCTTTTTCGCCCGAAAAGGTCGTCGCGGCGGTGATGCGCCTATTCGAACTCGAGCCCGTCCCGGGGCTCGAGGACGAATTCACCTTTCCCGCGTTCGACAAGCCGACGCGCCAGCGCATCTTCGGCGGACAGGTGATCGCACAGGCGCTTGCCGCCGCGGCGCGCACCGTCGATCGGGGCAAGCCGGCGCATTCGCTCCACGCCTATTTCCTGCGCGGCGGTGACGAGGCGAAGCCGCTCCATTTCCGCGTCCATCGCGACTTCGACGGTCGCAGCTTCGCCAACCGGCGCGTCGTCGTCCGGCAGGACGGCAAGGTGATCTTCAACCTCACCGCTTCCTTCCACGCGCCCGAGCCCGGCGCGGCGCACCAGGCGCCGATGCCCGACGTGCTGCCGCCCGAGGAATGCGCCGAACTCGTCGAGAATCTGGCGGCCGATCCCAATGTCAGCGATGCGCAGCTCGAACGCATGGCGCGGCTGCGGCCGTTCGAGACGCGCAATGTCCGCCCCGCCTCGACCGAGCGGGGGACGACGCATTACCAATGGTACCGGCTTGCGGCGCCGATCGGCGACGATCCGCTGCTCCACCGCGCCTTCCTCGCTTATGTGTCGGACATGGGGCTATTGTCCTCGTCGCTGCTGCCGCACGGCCTCACCTGGTCGACCCCGGGGCTTTTCTCGACCAGCCTTGATCATGCGATGTGGTTCCACGGCGACATTCGTGTCGACGACTGGTTCGTCTATGTGATGGACAGCGACTGGACAGGTGGCAGCCGCGGGATCAACCGCGGGCTGATCTATCGCCGGGACGGCACGCTGATTGCATCGGCAATGCAGGAAGGGCTGCTGCGCATCACGCCGCCCGCGCCCGACGCATAAGGCTTGTTTTCTGCGGCGTTTGCGCTTATGCGCGCCGCTTCGCGTCAGATAAGGGCGTGATTCCGCGCGGGAGGAAGGGGTGATGCCCTTCTGTTCGACCGCTAATTTTGAGCCCCGGATTCGTCCGGGGCGACAGAAAGACAGGAGGCCATCATGGCTAAGAAGATCAGCGGCTACATCAAGCTGCAGGTGCCCGCCGGCACCGCCAACCCGTCGCCGCCGCTTGGGCCAGCACTCGGTCAGCGCGGCGTCAATATCATGGAATTCTGCAAGGCGTTCAACGCCGCGACCGACGGGCTGGAAAAGGGTACGCCGACCCCGACCATCATCACCGTGTTCGCTGACAAGAGCTTTTCGTTCGTCACGAAGACGCCGCCCGCGACCTATCTGATCAAGAAGGCCGCGAACCTCAAGGCAGGTTCGAAGGAGCCCGGCAAGATCAGCGGCGGCAAGATCGCCCGCTCGAAACTGACCGAAATCGCCGAGATCAAGATGAAGGATCTCAACGCAAACGATCTGGAACAGGCTACGAAGATCATCGAGGGCAGCGCGCGCTCGATGGGCCTCGAAGTGACGGAGGGCTGATCCGATGGCAAAGCTGACCAAGAAGCAAAAGGCCCTCGAGGGCAAGGTTGATGCGCTGAAGCTTCACCCCGTCGACGAAGCGATCAAGACGGTGCGCGAACTGGCCTCGGCCAAGTTCGACGAAACGATGGAAATCGCGATCAACCTCGGCGTCGATCCGCGCCACGCCGACCAGATGGTCCGCGGCGTCGTGACGCTCCCCGCCGGCACCGGCAAGGACGTCAAGGTTGCCGTGTTCGCGCGCGGCGACAATGCCGACAAGGCGCTGGCCGCCGGCGCCGACAAGGTCGGTGCCGAAGACCTGATGGAAGACATGCTCGCGGGCAACCTCGACTATGGCCGCGTCATCGCGACGCCGGACATGATGGGCATCGTCGGCCGCCTCGGCAAGACGCTGGGTCCGAAGGGCCTGATGCCGAACCCGAAGCTGGGCACCGTGACCCCGAACGTCGCCGAAGCCGTGAAGGCCGCCAAGGGCGGTCAGATCGAATTCCGCGTCGAAAAGGTTGGCATCATCCACGCCGGCCTCGGCAAGCTGTCGTTCGGCGAGGAAAAGCTCCGCCAGAACTTCGACGCCTTTGTCGACGCGATCGTCAAGGCCAAGCCGGCCGGCGCGAAGGGCAAATATGTCCGCAAGATCGCGCTGTCGTCGTCGATGGGCCCCGGCGTGAAGGTCGATACGGCCGACGTCATCGGCGCCTGATTGGCACCACATGATTTAGGGAAAGGGCCGGGGGAAACTCCGGCCCTTTTCTTATGGGCGTTTCGGGGTGGCCCGTTGCCATGGCGGTCTTTGGTTATCATGGGTTGGGTCCGCGGCGTCGTTTCAAAGTTCAGCAAAGGTCAGCCTGGTGCAGCGGCCGATTGTTCGCGTTCGGCGAGCATGGCGCGCGGGCTCCCGCCCGCATCTAAACCGAGCGGTGATCGCTTTTGTCCACATATTGAAAGAGCCGAGCCGAAGGCTGGCACAGCCGAATAATGTAGGAAAGGCGGTTTTCGCAGGGGATGTCGGGTTCGGGGTGGTGAGCTGCTATCCGCGCCCGATGAGGGGGATATCCTCCCTGTCGCGAAGCGATGGGGAGGGGACCGCCCCCGCAGGTGGTGGTGGAGGGGCCGCGACCTCGCGCCATTGGCCCATCCGTCAGCGCTTCGCGCTGCCACCTCCCCATGGCTACGCCACAGGGAGGATATTAGGTCCGCTTCCGGTCGAAAGCGGTCACTCCCGGAGCCCCCTGAGCGCCGCACCCGCCGCAAACGGTCCGATCACGGTCAGCAGCAAACTCGTCGCCGCCAGCAGCTTGATCGCGCCGCGTCCCGACGGATCGAGCATTCCGGCGCCGAAAATCAGCATCGGCACCGCAAGCGGCAGGATAAGCAGCCCGCCGACCGCGCTACCACCCTTATGGTTCGCGGTCAGTGAAGCACTCAGTACCGCCAGCGAGGCGAGCGCCGGTACGGCAATGGCAATCCCCGTCGCGAGCAGTTCGACCCGCGAGCCGTCCTGCGCCAGCAGTGCTGCAGCAGGGAACAAGGCGATCATCAGCGGCAGTCCGAATGCAATCGCATGCGCCGCGATCTTGACCGCCGCGATCACTTCGTCAGCAAAGCCGCGCACTGCGAGCTGGTCAAGCACGCCCGCGTCCTTGTCGGGCCGCACCAGCCGGTCGATGGGAAGCAAAGCGGCGAGCAGCGCCGCGACCCATATCATTCCGCCGCCTGCCCGCCGCAGCAACGGCGTGTCGGGGCCGACGGCGAACGGAAAAGCCGTCGCCACGAGCAGGAAGAACAGCACCGGCAACCACAGGGCCCCGCTGCCCCAGGCACGGCGCAGGTCGCGCCAGAACAGGGCGATCAGCGCGGTCAAGCGAGCGCGCCCATGTCGAGTTCTGCCAGATCCGGAATGCCGAGCTCAAAGTGCGAGGCGAGCAGCAGCGCCCCGCCATTCGCCCGGTGCCTGGCAACGGCTGCGACCAGCCGCGCCTGCGCCGCATCGTCCATGCCGTTCGCGGGTTCGTCGAGCAGCCAGATCGGCGCACCGCTGGCGATCACGCGGACCATCGCTGCACGTTTGCGTTGGCCGGTCGAGAGCATCGCCACCGGTACTTCGCTCAACGGCGCCAGCCCCATCTCGTCCATCGCGCGATCGACGGCATGCCCATCGACCGTGTCGACCCGGGCCCAGAAATCGAGCGCACGGCGCAGCGGCAGTTCGGCGTCGAGCGCGGCTGCCTCGTCGATCAGCGCGATACGCTCGCGGCGCTCGACGGTGCCCGCCGCGGGGCGCAGAAGCCCTGCGGCGAGGCGGATCAGGCTCGACTTGCCCGCACCATTGGGACCGCGCAGCCACAGCGCATCGCTGCGGTTCAGCGTCAGCGACAGATTCTCGAAAAGCAGCCAGTCGCCGCGAATGCACGCCACGCTGTCCAGCCGCAGCAACTGCGTCACGCCATATCCTCGAGCGCGTGCATATCGTCGTCCGAAAAGCCGAAATGATGCCCGATTTCGTGGATCAGCACATGACGCACCAGCGTATCGAGCCGCTCGCCGGTTTCGATCCACTCGACGAGGATCGGGATGCGATAGAGGGTGACGCGGTCGGGCATCCCGCCGCTCTGGTCGATGCTGCGCTCGGTGAGCGGGCGGCCTTCGTACAGCCCGGTGAGTTCATAAGGGTGCTCGATATCGAGCGACGCCAGCATCTCGTCATCGGCAAATTCTTCGACCGCGACCACGACGCCCTCGATATGCGGGGCAAAGACCGCAGGCATGTTTGCCAGCGCCGCCTCGGCCATCGCGAACAGCGCGTCGGCATCGGGCGCGCCGCCGGTCCAGCCGGCAGGCAAATCGGGCAGGGCAGACTTGTCGCTCATGGCACCCTTCCTTATGGCGGCGGCACGATATTGACCAGCGGGAGATAGAAGATGGTCCAGAAACTCGACGATGCGCAGCGCGATGCGCTGCTGGCTCGCTTCCCCGGATGGACGCACGAGCCCAAACGCGACGCGATCACGCGCCAGTTCAAATTCGACGATTTCGCACAGGCCTTCGGCTTTATGGCGAGCGTCGCGATCATCGCCGAAAAGATGGACCATCATCCCGAATGGTCGAACGTCTATAATCGTGTCGACATCCTGCTGACGACCCACGACGCAGACGGATTGTCGGAACGCGATGCGAAGCTGGCCGAAGCGATCGAGGCGTTGCTCTGAGCGGGGTGCCGGATTGGTCGGCTTTCGACCAAAGGCACAGTTTTGCCTAATCGTCACCCCGGACTTGATCCGGGGGCCCATGACTTCGGCGCCGCCGTGGATCCCGGATCAAGTCCGGGTGACGAAGGAAAGGGCGCGGATAGCAGCTCACCACCCCAAAACAGACATCGCACGCGTCCCGTTGACACCGCGCACCGCAAATCCTATATCGCGACCTCACCCCATCTTCCGAGATAGAGCCTGACTTTGCGCAGCGGGCTGTACGGATAGGTCGTTGGGGATTTCGACAGGCGTGGAAAGCTGCGGTAAACCGGCAACGGTTGCCTGCGGCTTTTTTCGCGTCGAAGCGCTCGCGATTTTGATTTTTGACAGGCGAGACAATCACTTATGGCGACCAAGGCGAAGTCGGTGGGCAAGACCCTCGAAGCAACCGCAAGCAAGCGAATCCGTAAGCTGTTCGGCAACATCCACGAAGCGGTGGAGATGCCCAACCTCATCGAGGTTCAGCGCGAATCTTACGAACAGTTCCTGCGGTCCGACCCCTCGGTCGGCTATGTTTCGGGCCTTGAAAAGACGCTGCGCAGCGTTTTTCCGATCCGCGATTTCGCCGGCACGGCCGAGCTCGACTTCGTCCATTACGAACTTGAATCGCCGAAGTATGACGTCGACGAATGCCGTCAGCGCGGCATCACCTATGCGGCGCCGATGAAGGTCACGCTGCGCCTGATCGTTTTCGAGGTCGACAGCGAAACCGACACCCGTTCGGTCCTCGATATCAAGGAGCAGGACGTTTACATGGGCGACATGCCGCTCATGACCGAGAACGGCACCTTCTTCGTCAATGGCACCGAGCGCGTTATCGTGTCGCAGATGCACCGTTCGCCGGGTGTGCTCTTCGACCATGACCGCGGCAAGACCCACTCGTCGGGCAAGTTTCTTTTCGCCGCGCGCGTGATTCCGTATCGCGGATCGTGGCTCGACTTCGAATTCGATGCCAAGGACATCGTCAACGTCCGTATCGACCGCAAGCGCAAGCTGCCGGTTACCAGCCTGCTGTACGCGCTGGGCATGTCGGGCGAAGAAATCCTCAACCATTTCTATGACCGGCTGGTCTTCGAGCGCGCCGAAAACGGCTGGCGCGTGCCCTTCATGGTCGAAAACTGGCGCGGCGCGAAGCCAGCTTTCGATGTGGTGGATGCCAAGACCGGCGAAGTCGTGTTCGCGGCGGGCCACAAGATCAGCCCGCGCCTTGCCAACAAGGCGGCGAAGGACGGTCTCGACACGCTGCTGATCCCGACCGAGGAAATCTTCGGCCGTTACTCGGCCTATGACCTGATCAACGAGTCGACCGGCGAGATCTATATCGAAGCTGGCGACGAAGTGAGTGCCGAGAATCTCGAGAAGATCGACGCCGCGGGGATCGACAAGCTCGTCCTGCTCGACATCGACCACAACAACACCGGCCCGTGGATTCGCAACACGCTGAAGGCCGACAAGGCCGAGGACCGCGACCAGGCGCTTTCGGACATCTACCGCGTGATGCGCCCCGGCGAACCGCCGACGCGCGAAACTGCGGAAGCCTTGTTCGGCGGCCTGTTCTTTGACCCCGAGCGTTACGACCTGTCGGCCGTGGGCCGCGTCAAGCTCAACATGCGCCTTGGCCTCGAAGCCGAGGACACGGTCACCACGCTGCGTAGCGACGACATCCTCGCCGTCGTCAAGGAGCTCGTGAACCTGAAGGACGGCAAGGGCGAAATCGACGATATCGACAACCTCGGCAACCGCCGTGTCCGTTCGGTTGGCGAACTGCTCGAAAACCAGTATCGCGTTGGCCTGCTCCGCATGGAGCGCGCCGTGAAGGAGCGCATGAGCTCGGTCGATGTGTCGACCGTGATGCCGAACGACCTGATCAACGCGAAGCCAGCGGTCGCCGCGGTGCGCGAATTCTTTGGTTCGTCGCAGCTTAGCCAGTTCATGGACCAGACCAACCCGCTGTCGGAAGTCACCCACAAGCGCCGCGTGTCGGCGCTCGGGCCGGGTGGTCTGACCCGCGAGCGCGCGGGCTTCGAAGTCCGCGACGTTCACCCGACGCACTATGGCCGTATCTGTCCGATCGAAACGCCGGAAGGCCCGAACATCGGTCTGATCAACTCGCTCGCGACCTTTGCGCGCGTGAACAAATATGGCTTCATCGAAACCCCGTATCGCAAGATCATCGACGGCAAGGTCACGACCGACGTCGTTTACCTGTCGGCGATGGAAGAGCAGAAGCACACCGTTGCGCAGGCGAACGCCGACCTCAACCCCGATGGCAGCTTCATCGACGAGCTGATCTCGGCGCGCGAAGCCGGCGAGTTTCTGATGGCGCCCAAGGATCAGATCACACTGATGGACGTGTCGCCGAAGCAGCTTGTTTCGGTCGCGGCCTCGCTGATCCCGTTCCTGGAGAACGATGACGCCAACCGCGCGCTCATGGGATCGAACATGCAGCGTCAGGCTGTGCCGCTGATCCGGGCCGAAGCGCCCGTCGTCGGCACCGGCATGGAAGAAACCGTTGCACGCGACTCTGGTGCCGCCATCGCGGCGCGCCGCGGCGGCGTGATCGACCAGGTCGATGCGACGCGTATCGTTATCCGCGCGACCGACATGGTCGAACCCGGCAAGTCGGGCGTCGACATCTATCGCCTGCAGAAGTTCCAGCGTTCGAACCAGAACACCTGCATAAACCAGCGTCCGCTGGTGAAGGTGGGCGAGATCGTCCGCGCGGGCGACATCATCGCCGACGGTCCCTCGACCGAACTCGGCGAACTGGCGCTGGGCAAGAATGTGCTCGTCGCGTTCATGCCGTGGAACGGCTACAATTATGAGGACTCGATCCTCATCAGCGAACGCATCGTGAAGGACGACGTGTTCACCTCGATCCACATCGAGGAATTCGAAGTCACCGCGCGCGACACGCGTCTTGGGCCGGAAGACATCACGCGCGACATCCCGAACGTCGGCGAGGAAGCGCTTCGCAACCTCGACGAAGCGGGCATCGTCTATATCGGCGCCGAAGTCGGCCCCGGCGACATCCTCGCGGGCAAGATCACCCCGAAGGGGGAATCCCCGATGACGCCGGAAGAAAAGCTGCTCCGCGCGATCTTCGGTGAAAAGGCCAGCGACGTGCGCGACACCTCGCTCCGCCTGCCGCCGGGCGTGTCGGGCACGGTCGTCGAAGTCCGCGTCTTCAACCGTCATGGTATCGACAAGGACGAACGCGCGATCGCGATCGAACGCGAAGAGATCGAACGTCTGAAGCAGGATGCCGACGACGAACGCGCGATCCTTAACCGTGCGACCTTCTCGAGCCTCAAGGAACTGCTCATCGGTCAATCGACCAGCGCCGTGCCGAAGGGTCTGAAAAAGGGCGATGTCGTCACCGAAGAGATGCTCGTCAATCTCGACCGCGCCGACTGGTGGAAGCTGGCTGTTGTCGAAGACAATGCCCAGACCGCATTGGAAGCGATCAAGGCGCAGTATGACGAAGCGATCAAGCGGATCAGCGCGAAATATGAAGATCGCGTCGAAAAGCTGCAGCGCGGCGACGAACTCGCCCCGGGCGTGCTCAAGATGGTCAAGGTCTTCGTCGCGGTGAAGCGTAAGCTGCAGTCGGGCGACAAGATGGCCGGCCGTCACGGCAACAAGGGCATCATCAGCCGCATCCTGCCGATCGAGGACATGCCGTTCCTGGAAGATGGCACGCACGTCGACTTCGTGCTCAACCCGCTGGGCGTGCCGTCGCGCATGAACGTCGGGCAGATTCTCGAAACGCACCTCGGCTGGGCATCGCGTGGCTTCGGCCAGCAGATCACCGCGGCGCTCGAGGATTGGCGCATGGCGAACCCCGACCCCGAAGCGGGCGCTCCGCCCGAGGCGGTTCGCGAGGCGCTGTTGCAGGCCTATGGCGATGAATATGCCGATGAGATCAAGGCGCGGACCACGGAAGAGGTCGTCGAACTCGCCGGAAACCTGTCGGTCGGCGTGCCTTTCGCGACCCCGGTGTTCGACGGCGCGCGTGAAGGCGACGTGTCGGCGATGCTGGAACGCGCGGGTCTCGACCGCTCGGGTCAGGTCGATCTGTACGATGGCCGCACGGGCGACCGTTTCGACCGCAAGGTGACGGTGGGATATATGTATATCCTGAAGCTGCATCACCTGGTCGACGACAAGATCCACGCGCGTTCGATCGGGCCGTACAGCCTCGTCACCCAGCAGCCGCTGGGCGGTAAGGCGCAGTTCGGTGGCCAGCGCTTCGGTGAAATGGAAGTGTGGGCGCTGCAGGCTTATGGCGCGGCGTACACGCTTCAGGAAATGCTGACGGTGAAGTCCGATGACGTGATCGGCCGCACCAAGGTTTACGAAGCGATCGTCAAGGGCGACGACACCTTCGAGGCCGGCATTCCGGAAAGCTTCAACGTGCTCGTCAAGGAAATGCGCTCGCTGGGCCTCAACGTCGAACTGTCTTCCTATGAGGAAGTAGATCCCGACAACGCCCCGGATGCCCTTCCCGAAGCCGCCGAATAAGATCTTTTCCTCACCCCCTTCGCCGCCGCGGCGGCGAAGGGGGCAGAGTGGAGCCTAGAATATGAACCAGCTTACCAACTTCATGAACCCGGTCGCGAAGCCCGAAACCTTCGACATGATCAAGATCGGCATCGCGAGCCCCGAGCGTATCCGCTCGTGGTCGTTCGGCGAGATCAAGAAGCCCGAAACCATCAATTACCGCACCTTCAAGCCCGAGCGTGACGGCCTGTTCTGCGCACGTATCTTTGGCCCGATCAAGGATTATGAATGCCTGTGCGGCAAGTATAAGCGCATGAAATACAAGGGCATCGTCTGCGAAAAATGCGGCGTCGAAGTCACGGTGACCAAGGTTCGCCGCGAGCGCATGGGCCATATCGAGCTCGCCGCGCCTGTCGCGCACATCTGGTTCCTGAAGTCGCTGCCGTCGCGCATCGGCCTGCTGCTCGACATGCAGTTGAAGCAGCTCGAGCGCGTCCTCTATTTCGAAGCCTATATCGTTCTTGAGCCCGGCCTGACCCCGCTCGAGAAGTTCCAGCTTCTGACCGAAGACGAACTGCTCGACGCGCAGGACGAATATGGCGAAGACGCGTTCTCGGCCGGCATCGGCGCCGAGGCGATCCGCGTGCTCCTCGAGAACCTCGACCTGGAGCAGGAACGCATCGACCTGATGGAGGACCTCGCGACGACCAAGTCGGAGCTGAAGCCCAAGAAGATCATCAAGCGCCTCAAGGTCGTGGAATCGTTCATCGATTCGGGCAACCGCCCCGAATGGATGATCCTTGAAGTCGTACCCGTGATCCCGCCCGAACTGCGCCCGCTGGTGCCGCTCGACGGCGGCCGCTTCGCGACGTCGGACTTGAACGACCTCTATCGCCGCGTGATCAACCGTAACAACCGTTTGAAGCGCCTGATGGAACTGCGCGCGCCGGACATCATCGTCCGCAACGAAAAGCGCATGCTGCAGGAAGCCGTCGACGCATTGTTCGATAACGGCCGCCGCGGCCGCACGATCACGGGCGCCAACAAGAGGCCCCTCAAATCGCTGTCCGACATGCTCAAGGGCAAGCAGGGCCGCTTCCGTCAGAACCTGCTCGGCAAGCGCGTCGACTATTCGGGCCGTTCGGTCATCGTGACCGGTCCCGAACTCAAGCTGCACCAGTGCGGCCTACCGAAGAAGATGGCGCTCGAGCTGTTCAAGCCGTTCATCTATGCCCGCCTCGACGCCAAAGGTCTGTCGATGACGCTGAAGCAGGCGAAGAAGTGGGTCGAAAAGGAACGCAAGGAAGTCTGGGACATCCTCGACGAGGTTATTCGCGAGCACCCGGTCCTCCTGAACCGTGCCCCGACGCTTCACCGCCTCGGCATCCAGGCGTTCGAACCCGTGCTGATCGAAGGCAAGGCGATCCAGCTGCACCCGCTGGTCTGCGCTGCGTTCAACGCCGACTTCGACGGTGACCAGATGGCCGTTCACGTCCCGCTGAGCCTCGAGGCCCAGCTGGAAGCGCGCGTGCTGATGATGTCGACCAACAACATCCTGAGCCCCGCGAACGGCAAGCCGATCATCGTTCCGTCGCAGGACATGGTTCTCGGTCTCTATTATCTCTCGATGGAGCGCGAAGGCGAACCGGGCGAGGGGATGCTTCTGGCGGACATGGCCGAAGTGCATCAGGCGCTGTTCACCGGCGCGGTTACGTTGCACACCAAGGTGGTGAGCCGCGTTCCGCAGACCGACGAACAGGGCAATGAGTATCTGAAGCGCTTCGAAACCACGCCGGGCCGCATGCTCATCGGCGAATGCCTGCCGAAGTCGCACACCGTGCCCTTCGACGTCGTCAACCGCCTTCTGACCAAGAAGGAAATCGGCGACGTGATCGATCAGGTCTATCGTCACACGGGCCAGAAAGAGACGGTGCTGTTCGCCGACGCCATCATGGCGCTGGGCTTCCGCAACGCGTTCAAGGCGGGCATTTCCTTCGGCAAGGATGACATGATCATCCCGGCGTCGAAGGAAGGCATGGTCAACGAAACCCGCGCCTTGGTGAAGGATTTCGAGCAGCAGTATCAGGACGGCCTGATCACGCAGCAGGAAAAGTACAATAAGGCCATTGATGCGTGGTCGCAGTGCGGCGACAAGGTCGCGAACGCGATGATGGACGAAATCCGCGCCGAGCCGAAGGATCCGAAGACGGGCCGGTTGGCCCCGATCAACTCCATCTATATGATGGCGCACTCGGGTGCTCGTGGTTCGCAGGCTCAGATGAAGCAGCTTGCCGGTATGCGCGGCCTGATGGCCAAGCCGTCGGGCGAGATCATCGAAACGCCGATCATCTCGAACTTCAAGGAAGGCCTGACCGTTCTCGAGTATTTCAACTCGACCCACGGTGCGCGTAAGGGTCTGGCCGATACGGCGCTCAAGACGGCAAACTCGGGTTATTTGACCCGCCGTCTGGTCGACGTGTCGCAGGACTGCGTCGTCATTGAGGAAGATTGCGGCACCGAACGCGGCATGGAAATGCGTGCGATCATTCAGGGCGGTTCGACGATCGCCTCGCTGGGTGAACGCATCCTTGGCCGTACCACGCTCGAAGATGTCGTCGACAAGGACGGCAATGTCATCGCGCCGGTCGGCACGCTGCTCGACGAACCGACGACGCAGCGGATCGAGGACGCCGAAGTCCAGTCGGTCAAGATCCGTTCGCCGCTGGTTTGCGAAGCGACGCTGGGCGTTTGCGGCAAATGCTACGGCCGCGACCTTGCGCGCGGTACGCCGGTCAACATCGGTGAAGCTGTCGGCGTTATCGCCGCGCAGTCGATCGGTGAACCCGGCACGCAGCTGACCATGCGTACCTTCCACATCGGTGGTGCGGCGCAGGTCAACGAGCAGTCGAATGCCGAAGCGATTTCGGACGGTACGATCGAATATCGCGACATGGCGACGATCGTCGACCAGCGTGGCCGCCGTCTGGCGCTGTCGCGTTCGGGCGAAATCGCGATCATCGACGCCGAAGGCCGCGAACGCGCGACGCACAAGCTGCCCTATGGTGCGCAGATCATGCACAAGGACGGCGAGAAGGTGAAGAAGGGCGACCGGATTGCCGAATGGGATCCGTTCACCATGCCGCTCATCACCGAAAAGCAGGGCGTCGTGAAGTATCAGGATCTGGAAGACACCAAGACCCTGATCGAACAGGTCGACGAAGCGACGGGCATCGCCCAGCGCGTCGTGATCGAATATCGCTCGGCGGGTCGCTCCAAGAAGGAAGACCTGCAGCCGCGCCTGACCTTGCTCGACGATCAGTCGGGTGAAGCGGCGCGCTACCTGCTCGCGGTCGGCACGATGTTGTCGGTCGAGGACGGTCAGGAAGTGCAGGCGGGCGACGTTCTAGCGCGTGTCAGCCGCGAAGCGTCGAAGACGCGCGACATCACCGGCGGTCTGCCGCGTGTTGCCGAGCTGTTCGAGGCACGCATTCCGAAGGACAACAGCGTTATCGCGAAGATCAGCGGCCGCATTGAATTCGTCAAGGATTACAAGGCGAAGCGCAAGATCGCGATCGTTCCGGAAGAAGGCGATCCGATCGAGTACCTCATTCCCAAGTCGAAGGTGCTGGAAGTGCAGGAAGGCGACCAGGTCAAGCGCGGCGACGCGCTGATCAGCGGTTCACCGAACCCGCACGACATCCTTGACGTCATGGGCGTGGAAGCGCTGGCCGAATATCTCGTCGCGGAAATCCAGGAAGTCTACCGACTGCAGGGCGTGAAGATCAACGACAAGCACATCGAGGTGATCGTTCGCCAGATGCTGCAGAAGGTCGAGATCACCGCTGGCGGCGACACCACCTTGCTGCCGGGCGAACAGCTCGATTATCTGGAGATGATGGAATATAACGCCAAGCTGCCGAAGAATGGCGTGCCGGCGGAGGGCCGTCCGGTTCTTCTCGGCATCACCAAGGCGTCGCTGCAAACGCGCAGCTTCGTTTCGGCGGCATCCTTCCAGGAGACGACCCGCGTTCTCACCGAGGCTTCGGTGCAGGGCAAGATCGACTCGCTGCAGGGACTCAAGGAAAATGTCATCGTCGGCCGCCTCATCCCGGCGGGCACCGGCGCTGCCATGAACCGCGTTCGTGTTACCGCATCGAGCAAGGATGCCGCGCTGCGTGCATCGATGCGCGCCGCGAACCAGGCGCATCTGATCGCGCCGCAGACCGCCGCCGAAGAGCATGCCGCCGAACTGGCGCAGGGCCCCGAAGCCGCGATCGGCAACGATCCGCTGGGCGCGGTCGAAGGCGAAACGCATGGCAGCGATGCCGATGCGGGCGATTACCTGATCAAGGGCGACGAGGCGTAAGCCTGACCGCCGCTTTCGGGTGAGAGCCTGAAAAGAACAGCCCCGCCGGAGCGATCCGGCGGGGCTTTTTCTTTGTCCGCTTTGGGGTGGAAAGCGGATGTCGCCGTGCTAGCCTTCACAAATGTCTGCAAAACGTGATCTGTCGGGCCTTATCGAAGTTGATGATCATGAGTATCATTGGGCTATCGAGCGGGAGCCGCAATGGTGCACAGCCGACGGCTGGCGTGGCATGGTCGTCAGCCTGCGCCGAGCGGATGCGCAGCGCGAAGCATTATTGGAATTTCCAATGCCGTCGGCCCGACGTTCGGCCCTGCAACCTCAATTGCGTCGCCCCCAAGTCAACGGGTCGATTGTTGCGAATGGAGTCCGAGCGGCTCTGGCAGCAGGATGGGAACCGACTAGTCGGGGAAAACCGGCGGTTTTTGAAGTCGACGCCAACGGCAACTAATGGTCGTTTTTAGCCCTTCGTCATCCCGGACTTGATCTGGGATCCAATGGCGCGACGGCAGGTGTCGAACCCGGATCAAGTCCGGGTGACGATGGAGAGCCGATCCCGCGGGGCTTTTTCTTTGTCGCCAAGCTGATGGCTTGGCTGTTTCCACGGGAGGGAAGGCGGTGCCCGCCGCGGGTTGCGCGCTGATGGAGTGCCGCGGCGGGATCACGCTAACGATTATCAATCCCGACCAATATCGCCCGGATATCGTCAAACGCGGCAGAGGCGCTCAAGACCGCGGGTGCCTTTGGGCCCTATTGGGGCGTCGAAGTAGCGGGGCTCAACGAGCAGTTGATCTGAGCACAGGCGAGCGCGACCGAAGTGTTCCTCGATATCCCCTAACGCTTCACCGTCCGGCCAAAGGGGTGACCGACCCCCGCCGGAGCAGACGTTTTACCGGACGCTAACCATATATCGTTAAGCCCGGCCGCCGATGCATGCCGGCCGTCGCGCATGCGAATGGGGTAAGCCTGGTAAATGCAGATCGCGCGCGATTTCCCTTGGCGCTGGGCTCTTTGGTGGCTCGTGCTGCCAAATCTGGCGTTCATCGCGATGTGGCCGATCGGCGGACCGCGTATGGCGGTGCCGATGACGATATGCGGCGTGATCATCCTGCTGGCGTCGGGCTGGGGCCATCATCCCGCGCGGACATTGCTCGCCATCGCCATGTTTGCCTTCAGCTTGATGCTTTACACGACAATGTCGTTCAATCTCGAACCGACGGAGATGCTGAATTCGATCGAATTTGCAGGTGAGCTCGACCCTGTTCAGTCGCCCGAATATCTGTTTGGCGGCGTGGTGCTGGCGGCATCGCTCGTTGCGCTCGTCGTGCTCGGACCGCGCATCCCGCCGCTCAAGACGCGCGACCATAGAATTGTGGCAGTTGCACTGATCCTGTTGCTGATCAACGCCGATGTGTTTGCAACCGCCGCGACGCGCGGTTCCTATAAGATGCGTGCGCCCGAAGGCGTACCGGTCGACTCCGCTGCGATTCAAAACGACATCAGGCCTGCGACGGTCAAGGCCCGCAACCTGCTCGTCATCGTCGTCGAATCCTGGGGCGTATCGTCCGATCCTTACGACCGCGCCTTGCAGGATCAGCTCTGGAACCCCAGGCGATGGAGCGGGCGTTATGAGGTGACGCGCGGCAAGAGCCGCTATTATGGTTCGACGACAAGCGCCGAATTGCGCGAGCTGTGCGGCGTCTGGTCGGCGGGTTTCAAATCCTATGATTTCGACCGGGCCGACTGCCTGCCGAAAGAATTTCGCGTTGCGGGTTTTCAGGTCGATGCGATGCACAGCTTCAACGGCGTCTTCTTCGATCGCGCGGTCTGGTATCCGAAGATCGGTTTCGAGCGCGCGCTGTTCGCGAAAGAGCTGATCGCTAGGGGGGCCGATCATTGCAGCGGCAGCGTGTTTCCGGGCGCTTGCGACAATGACATCCCGCGTCTGATCGGCCAGCGGCTCCGCGAAGAGCCGGGCATACGCAAATTTATATATTGGCTGACGCTCAATGGCCATATCCCGGTGCCGGCC